>DBDH01000030.1:837-10441 GCA_002293455.1 Treponema sp. UBA937 | reverse complement strand
ATTTATAGTTATCCTTTATTGAAAGGATAACTATAAATTTCGAGATCAAAGTCTCCTCATTTAACGCCAACCATTCTGGAGAAAAAACGTTCTCTCTATAAATCACAATCCCTTTATTGCCGATATTCTCATATATTCACAAAAATACGATTCATCAATGTCTCTAAAATCAACTTACAGGGCAGCATCATTATGAGAGAGTACTTTCAATACATTATTGAATATTTAGATATATGCGAGTTTCAGAAAAAGTTAGATGGAAAAACGCTTAAGGCTTATAAAACCGATTTAAAGCAATTTAAGGCCTTTTTTAAAGATAAAACTGAAATCGCAAAGACTGATTTGAATAGTTATGTTAAATCTTTGCATGAGCAATATAAGCCCAAAACGGTTAAACGAAAAATCGCTGCGGTGAAGGCTTTTTTCAAATATCTTGAATGCGAGGATTATATCGCCGTCAATCCTTTTTCAAAATTACATATTAAGTTTCGAGAACCTTTCATTCTGCCGCGTACAATACCTTTATCGATAATCCGTTTGTTGTTATCTGCTGTGTATGACACGTTGTCCGGAATATCTCAGGATACGTACAAATATAGTTCTGTTTTAAGGGATATTGCTGTTTTGGAATTATTATTTGCTACAGGAATGCGGGTATCAGAGCTTTGCGATTTATCTGTTCAGCAGATAAATTTAGATGAAGGATATATAAAGATATTTGGGAAAGGTTCCAAAGAAAGAATCATTCAGATAGAAAATCAGGAAGTTTTGAAATGTCTCCAATTCTATGAACAACACTTTCTGGACAAGTTTTCCGAAAATGGTCCATTTTTTATTAACAGATTGGGAAAACGGCTCTCTCCTCAATCTGTAAGATTGATGATAAAAAAATATACGAAAAAAGCTTCAATACCGATACATATTACGCCTCACATGTTCAGGCATTCATTTGCAACGCTGTTATTGGAAGAAGATGTTGATATCAGATATATACAACATTTATTGGGACATAGCTCAATAGCGACAACGCAAATATATACTCACATAAACGCAAAGAAGCAGAAACTTATTTTAAGTTCAAAACATCCTCGTAATAAGCTCGTTTTGAATATAGGATAGTTTGTCAATGACCAAATTTCAGTTCCTTCTTCATTTTGAGAGCGGCTTCTTTTTAAAGACTCTTGTTGTGATGATTAACGGCGATGGCGGCGAAGCTGTCTTGGACATTTTTGAAAACGTCAATGAGGACCGGGTCAAAAAAGGAACCGGCGCCGTCAATAATGATCTTTGCCGCTTCCTCGGTGCTGAACGGTCTTTTATAGGGCCGTGCGGAAGTCAGCGCGTCGTAAACATCGGCTATCGCCATGAGCCGTCCCAAGAGCGGTATTTCTGTCCCTTTTAAGCCGCGCGGATAACCGCTCCCGTCCCATCTTTCATGATGCGTATCCGCGGTTATTTCCGCGTATTGCAGAAACAATTGATGTTCGCCTTTCTCATCCAGCCACCTGATTGCTTCGGCGCCCTTTGTCGTGTGCGTCTTTATACACTCAAATTCTTCGTCCGTCAGCTTGCCGGGTTTGTTCAGAATCGCGTCGCTGATGAATATTTTGCCCAGGTCGTGCATTTGGGTTGACTTTACAATATAATCCATATTCTCCCATGATTGTACTTCCTTGGCGTAAATTTGATGTTCAACAAGATAGTCAATGAGCAGCGCTACATACTGCTGGGTACGGACAATATGTTCGCCGGTAAAAAGGTCGCGGAACTCGATCAGTTCGGCAATGGAATTGATAATTAAATCGTGCAGTCCAAAAACCATCGAGGTTTTTTCTTTGACCATGTTTATTAAATTATTATTCAAATGCTGCAACTCGATTTTTTGCCGCTCGATAAGCAGGTGATTTTCAATGCGTTTTAATAAAATAGCGGCGGAGAAAGGTTTCGTGACGTAATCAACCGCGCCAAGGGCAAGTCCTTCCAGTTCGTTTATCTCTTCCGTCTTTGATGTAACAAAAATAACGGGAATGCCCGCGTGTCGCGCGTCGGCTTTCAGTATCTTGATAACATCAAAGCCGTTCATGCCGGGCATGGCGATGTCCAGCAGAATTAAATCGGGCGTTACGGTTTCCAGAAACTTAAACAGCCGTTCCGCCGACGGCAGCGCGTAGACTTCGTAGGAAGCCTTGAGTATATTCTTGCCGATATTCAGATTGGCATGATTATCGTCAACCAGCATGATGACTTGTCGTTTTCGTTCCATTTTTATCACCCCTGTTCTTACTGCCGCTTCTCGCTGAACGCTCTGCGCTTATTAAAGAACTCGTCGATGGTCTGGACAATCATTGATGACTCCATCGTCTTTAACAGATAGCCTTCGGGTTTCAGTTCTTTGACCTTCATGATGCTTTCGTTGTCGTCTTTCTTAGTCAGGAAAAAGACCGGAATATCGGCAAAATCAGTTTCCGTTCTGATCATTTCCAAAACCTGTTTGCCGTCAACGACAGGCATTTCGTAATCAAGCAGTATCAGATCCGGGCGGTTTGAGGACAGATATTTAATCGCCATGGCGGCAGAGTTAGCTGTGAACACGCTGTATTTATCGCTGAGCCATCCTTTCACCAGGCGGAGCATGGGACCTGAGTCGTCTACGACCAATATTTTTTTCTGCATATTATGCTGTTTGATAACATTAGCAATTTTATTTACCATGTCGCTGACATGCGTACGGATAGGGCGCAGAAACTCGTAACTGATCAAGCGGTCAGAAAAGATGAGGCGCAATACTTTTAAACTGTCACTGTGACCGATGGAAAATACGGGAACCCCTTCGCTGATGGCGCGGTTTTTCAAAACCATGAGCGACTTCTGCTGCTTAATCGTTTCCCAATCCGCGTTGATCAAAATGCCGGATAAAGTATCTTTGATTTCATTGATAGCGTCGGTATCAGCGGGTATGATGATACCGGTATAATCGACATTTTTGAAGTGTTCTTTGATTGACAGCATTAAATGGGTTTTCACTTCCGAAACTATTAATATATTTTGTACAGACATTTCTTTTCTCTCCTTATGTCTTGTCCGGTATTTGTTCAATAGTTCGTATCATGATATCTGTAAGCTCCATTGCCGCTTCCATTGACACATCGGCAACATAAGCCCGTAATGTTTCCATCTGTGTCCGGCATTCTTCAGGTATCTGTAATGCCTCCAGCTGCTTCAATGCTTTATCGGCTCCGTCTATATCGTAATTGTTCATTGACGATTGTATGCTGCTTAACAGCGAAATCAGCGTTTCCTTGGAGGCTTCTTTTTTTTCTTGCGCCGCCGTTTCCGCAAAGGGTTCCAAGATAGACTTGAAGTTCCGGTATTGCCGTAAAACTTCCGGTGTTTCACGTTCTAGGGCTTCGCTGTTTTTTTCGTTTCCGTAACGTTCCAGACGGGAAAATCCTTCCGCAAGCTCCGCCGCGCCGATCATTTTCGCGTTCGTTGCCAACGCGTGAACCTCTATGGTCAGATCCCGGATTAGTCCGTCGGCAAGGCAGTTTTCGATCTTTGCGGCTTTTAGATCGATTATCTTGTAAAAGTATCCCAAGAGACTGACAAACAATTCTTTTGTTCCCGCGTGAAGGATTCCTTCCTGAGTATCAATGCCTTCGATAACAGGCAAATCCGCGGACTGTTCTGTTATCTGCTTATCGGCGTTATCGGCGGATGACGCCGATTCCCCGTTTTGAAAAGCCGCCGCTCTATCCGGGGGATTTTCTTCACGCAGTAATTCAGCGGGCAGCCAGCGCTTAATTTTACCGCGGATTTCTTTCATTAGAATGGGCTTTGCCGCCCAATCGTTCATTCCGGCTTGCAAAAAACGTTCCCTGATGCCGGCTTCTCCGTTGGCGGTTAAAGCAATAACCGGCACATTCAGGTAATAGTCCCCTTTCATCTGCCGTAACTTTATAGTGGTTTCTATTCCATCCATCTTCGGCATCAAATGATCCATAAAAATAAGGTGATATTGCTTATCCTGTATCATTTGCAGGGCGGCTTCTCCGCTTTCCGCCGTATCGATACGCATTTGCAGCGGCTTCAGCATACCGGCAGCGGCTTTCAGATTTGTTTCGTTATCGTCTACAATCAGAATTTCCGCGTCGGGGGCCGTAAAATCAGAATGCGGGATGTCCATGCTTGATATTTCCTCAAAGGCCATGTTATCGACTTGTTCCCGCAGCCATAGCACAAGTCCTTCCCCGTTCCTATACCGGAACGACTCCAGTTCAGCCATCGCCGCGTCAACCCGGTCCATGTCAAAAGCCTGGCACGCGTCCCGCAATTCCCGCAGCAGCTCTGTGTCAGGTTCGGCCGCCAAAGGCTTCTCTGTTGTAACATTGATTTCCTTGAGCGCCTGGTCAATGTCATCCAGCAGCATCAATTCAGTCTTTTCAAAAATGCCGTGATTCGCCCTGACAGTGTCAAAGTCTTCTGACTTTGCGGCTTTTTCCAATTCTTCGGCAAGCTTTCCGGCTTCCTGCGCGAATATCGCGTAACTTGAGCCTTTAATGCCATGGATAACTATTTTGTAGTCCTCAAAGTTTCCCGCCGCCAAATAGTCCCGTAGATTATCCAGCAGAGGACGGGTATTCACTACATAAGAACGCAGTACATCGATAAACACATCCTGACTGCCGAAACGCTCCACTGCCTGGTACTTATCCACTCCGTTGATGAGGAGCCTGTCCGCCAGGGAAGTTTCGCCGCCGGCATTGCCCGGTTCGGCCGTCTCCGTTGGAGGCGCATCGGTATTCGCGGATTCTTTTTCCAGACTTTTGTCCCGCACCCAGCGGCGCAATACCGCGTCCAGTTTCGTCATGTCAATCGGCTTGGAGATAAAATCCTGGAAGCCCTGGGATAAAAACATTTCCTCGTTCCCGACTATGGCGTTTGCGGTCAGCGCGATAATCGGAATATTTTTGGCGTAATCGGTTCCGATTTCTTCCCGTATAATCCGTTTTGCCTCGATGCCGTCCATTCCGGGCATCATAAGATCCATAAATACGGCACTGTAGCGCGGATTTTCCATCCGTATCATTTCTATCGCCTGATAGCCGCTGATGGCACAGTCAACTTTCAGTCCGTAGGGTTTCATCATGCCTTTGACTACATCAAGATTGGTCAGGATGTCATCGACAACAAGCACGTTCGCGTAAGACAGATCGACACGCACCAGCTTGGTGTTTTTCTTGCGTTTGGAAATTGTATAACGCGAGCTCATAATGTTGTCGGCTACGGTTTTGCCAATCGGCGGCGTACCGGCTATGAAAGTCTGCCGCAGGCGGACATTAACGGTAGTACCTTGTCCGTAGGTACTGTTGACGGTAATGGTTCCGTCCATCATTTCCACAAGGCGTTTGGTGATTGCCAGACCCAAACCGGTTCCTTCGATTTTACGATGGGTTCTTTTGTCAATCTGTCCGTATTCTGAAAACAGCTTTTCCACATTTTCGTGCTTGATGCCTATGCCGGTGTCCCTTATGCTCGAAACGATCCAGATATTGCTGCCGTCCAGTTCAAAGTTAACCCGCCATTCGACGGTGCCTTCGTTGGTGTATTTAAAAGCATTAGAAAGGATGTTGTTAAAAACCTGCTTGACCCGCAGATCATCGCCGTAGAGGCTTCCCGGCAGGTTTTCATCCACATACAGTTTGAAGGTGATGGGCTTTTCGCCGATGCGGACGGCGTTCAACGTTACAATGTCATTAAGAAGGCTTGGCGTATCGTACTGGGTGGGGAAAAGCTCAAATTTGCCGGATTCGATTTTTGAAATATCAAGGATGTCATTGACAATACTTAAAAGCGTCATGCCGGAACTGTGAATTTTTTCGAGCTGGCCTTCAACTTCTTCGCTGAGTTTGTTGTTGTCAAGGGCAAGTTCCGAAAGTCCGACAACCGCGCTCAAGGGCGTTCTCATTTCATGGCTCATGNNCTCATGTGGGCGAGGAAGCTGCTCTTTGCGTCATTGGCTTTTTCCGCTTCTTCCAGGGCTGTTTCCAATTGTTCGGATGTGTCTTTAATGCTCAGCGTATACTCGTTCCGTAAAAACGCATTGGCAATGAGCATACTGCCGGAACGCATAACAGACACTTGGTTTTCTGTGAACAGCCTCTCGCTGTGACAGTTGTCAAAACCGACGAAGCCCCAGAATTGATCCCGTACCGATATCGGCACTGCTAAAATAGACAGTATCCCCTGCGCGCCAAGCAGCGCCTGTGACTCCGGCGATGTACTGCGCACCAGTTTGTTTACGCACTCGCCGTTTAAATACGCTCTTTTAAAATCGGGCACTCTTTCGTCGTAAGAAACATTCGTCGTTATGCCGCTGCTTATAAACGACGGAACATTCTCCGACCATTCGTATATCTGCGTACAATAGAGCTTCCCGTCTGTAGTATGATTCTTGAAAAGGTACATGCGGTCGGCGTCAATCGCCTTCGCCATCATGCCCATGCATTTGTGCAGAGTTACCGCAAAATCATCGGGCTCGGAACGGAAGAGGATATCCGCCGCCTGATTCACAACCTGAAGCAGATAGTCCCGCTGTTCTATCTCCGCCATCATTTTTTTCTGTTCACGCAAGTCGCGCGAATATGCCGCGACAACATAATCATTCCCGTAGGGAACACGGACCATGGTGATCTCGGCCGGGACCGGCGTTCCGTCCGCCATTTGGTACATCCAATCATAAGTACAGGTACCCTTTTCAAATGCCTCGCTCACAAATGATTTTATTTTATCGCGCGTTCTCTGGCCGTCAGGCTGATACACAGGCGAAAGTTCAAAATACCGGTCAATGTATTCCTGTTTGCTTTTAAGACCGAAGAGTTTCACCGCCGCTTCGTTACATTCAATCAGATTATAGTTTCTGTCCCACATGCGGCTTGCCAAAGGATTCGCGTCCAGCATCAGTTGAACGCGTTCATGTTCCACCTTGAGCGCGGCGGTCTGCGCTTGGATAGTGGTGTTCAGCTTTTCCAAAGCGCGGTTCATGATATCTTTTTCCGACCGCACTTTCGGCGGATCTGTTAAATCGCCCGCGGCAATATGCTCGATAATCTGCACCTGCCGCCTGGTATCATCGATCATGCTGTTAAACGCGTCGGCAAGAATGCGCATTTCATCGTGGGTATTCACCTTGATATCGATATCGGTATCCCCGACCGCCATAGCGCTCACGGAATTGGTCATGAGGCGGATCGGCATGACAATGTGCCTTGTAATAACGAGGAGAATTAGAACAGAAACAAGCAGCAGAAGGAATGTAATGATCAGACCGCTCTGCACAAAGGCCCAGATGGTTTTTGCTTCTTCCTCAAGATACTGCCCGATAAACAACATGCCAAGCGGACGCTCATCAGGCCCGTAAATGGGTGTGTATCTGGCAACGGCAATGTGCCCCAGAATATCAACCCGCCCCGAAAAGGAATTACCGTTCATGATCAATTCGGCAATGTGGGCGTCCGCTCTGGTCCCTACCGCGCGCAGTCCGTCTTCCTGCAATATGGTTGACGCAATCCTTTCGTCGCCTAACAAAACATTGACCTCGCAGCCCATCATGTTTTTTATCGAGTCTACAAATTCGTTCGTATCCAAGCGGAAGCCGACAGACACAACGCCGACAAGTGTATTTGTGCTGTCAAAAACCGGCGCGCCGGAACGGACAGACATGCGGATGATAGAACCTTCCTCAACAGCCGTCATCGTTTCCCCGTACATGGCGGACTGAATGTTGTCCTGCGACGCGATGGAATCGCCGTATTGTTCCGGCGCGTGGGTCCGCACAAGCACCATGCCTTCGGGATCTGTAATCGCGCAGAACTCAATCCCAATCTCTGCCTGCAAAGCTCTGGCGCGGGCAAGCAGCGCGCCGCGTTCGCCATCGATAATCGCGTCGATAATTCCCGAATCCTTGGAGATGCTTAACGACGCGGTTTTTGACTTTATTTTGAGGGAATCGAGGCGGTCAAGCGCGACTTCCGTTGCCGAATTAACCATGCTGATCGTTGAAGTATCGACAAAGCTTGAAAAAAGTATGATATTGGAAACCAGTATCGCCGTCGCTACCAACAGCGTGATAGCTATTGTGGGAATTAATATTTTCGAAGAAATACCCATCGAAACCTAAGCTCCTTTTTTTACATGTACTGTGTGGTATAATGCTGTGGTGCCAGGAATGTCAAGTTAGGACAATTTTCCTAAAAAATACAAATGTTAGAATATTTTTCTTGATAGTACAAATGATAGTATTATTTGAAAAAAAATACAAGAAAATTGAGAAGGCTTGATGCGTCGTTGATGCCGTACCGGCAATGTCTCCCCCTCTTTAAGCATTTCTACAAGGCAATTTTTGCATTCAGGGCCGCTCTTTCAATCGTACTATATCTATCTTTCCCTTGAATGCGGCAGCGTTGATAGGTTTTGTAAATTGCGGATAAAAAAAAGAGCTTTTGTGTGGTATACAAACAGCAACTCATATAGTATATTTATACAAAAGTATGGAGGTTTCCATGTTAAAAAAATATTTATTTCTTATTCCTTTCATTATGCTGTTTTGTTCCGCTTGTTTTAGTCCCTGGAGCGGCGGAAAAGGAACCTTGATCATACATCTTCCGGGCAGTAGCGCCTATCATTCCGCTTCCGCCGCAAGATCAATTGTTACCGATGATGAAGCGGTAAATCTGCGTTATGATTTTACGTTAACCGGTCCAGGCAGAACCATAACCGGTTCTTTTTCGGGGCAGACCAGTTTCAGTGCGGAGGTTGTTCCCGGCCAATGGACGGTAAGCGTAAAAGGCTATGGTAAAAAAGACGGCAATCCATACGAAAGTGAAATTGCCCTCAGGGCAATGGGAACGGCTGATGTAAGCGTCAGGGCGGGGCAGACAAACCATGCGGCAGTCGGCATGGTAACGGCTACTGAAGTTACGACATGGGAAGAATTATTAAACGTCGTTATCAGTGAACAATATGCAGAATATAAAAATAGAGAAGAATATATCATTGTAAAAAATGATTTAACTGTAACAGAAACGGCAACAATACAAAGAAAGATTACTATTTTGGCAGACAGCGAATCGGTAACAATCGCCCGCAATTTCGCGAATGGACCAGTATTTTTCTCTGTTGAACAGGGCGGATATCTTACTTTGGGAGAAGCAGGTTCCGTCAAAAATCTGATATTGGACGGCATGAATTTACAGTATGCAAATAGTTCGCTTGTTGCCGTAGAAGAAAACGCAACGTTTATTATGAATGACGGAGTAACGCTGCGAAACAATAAGAATGATTATGAATCAGGCGGCGGAATACGAGTGAATGGCGGTACATTCGAAATGAATGGAGGGGAGATTTCAGGTAATAATGCCGCAGATGGCGGAGGCGTGCATATCGTTTCAAATGGTACATTCATAATGAACGGAGGAAAAATTTCCAAGAACATTACCGGCAGCGGCGGCGGCGTATATGTTAGCAGCGGAACATTTAAAATGAGCGGCGGCATTATCGGAGGAGAAGGGGCAGGCAATACTGCCGGCATTGATAACAGCGGCGGCGG
>DBDH01000030.1:573-821 GCA_002293455.1 Treponema sp. UBA937 | reverse complement strand
AACAGTGTTGTTGAGGGGAATGAGGCAGTCGATGGGGGCGGTGTATATGTCTATGAGGGAACATTTACAATGGACGGCGGCACAATAGGAGGAGCAGCCGAGAATAACAGAAATATAGTATCCAACAGAGGCGGCGGTGTATATGTTACAGGAGATGGTGCCGAATTTACCATGAACGACGGCATTATTGAAAAAAATACCGCAAATACGAACAGCGGCGGCGGCGTTAGTGTTGCTTCTTCCGCAGA
>DBDH01000030.1:289-499 GCA_002293455.1 Treponema sp. UBA937 | reverse complement strand
GAGAATACTGCCGGATCCGGCGGCGGTGTATCTGTCGTCAAAGGATCAAAATTTACTATGAAAAACGGCGTAATAGGTGGAAATACTGTTTCTGGCAACGGCGGCGGCGTATATCTTGAAGGTAACGGTACTGGTGAAGAAAGCATGTTTACTATGATAGGCGGTCTTATCGGGGCAGGTACGTACAGTGTCGGAAATGAGGCCGGTTCG
>DBDH01000030.1:0-162 GCA_002293455.1 Treponema sp. UBA937 | reverse complement strand
AAAAGATTGTGCTACCGGAAACACCCCTAATGACATTTATCCTTTAAATTGACGGCGGTGCTTATATGATTTGCCGTTACACAGAGGAGCGATAAACGTTTTTTGCTCCTCTGTGTGAAAAACGATAAAGCCTTCACTCTGCTCGCTTTTAACCTGTTCGCG
>DBDH01000094.1 GCA_002293455.1 Treponema sp. UBA937 | reverse complement strand
TTCTCTTTTCGGAGGGGACTCAATCTTTAATTCCTGTATTTTACAAAAATGCTTCTCGTTATTTGTAACTAGAATTTGATTATTTGTTAATGCGGTGGAAGCAATGAGGAAGTCAAAATCATCAATGACGATTCCTTTTTTATCATATTTTGATTTCAATTCGCTAAATATTTCAATTGTTGGAAGATCGACTGGAAGAAAATGATGATATTTGTATCAATTAAATAAGCCATCAAATTTTCCGAGGTTTCGTTTATTTTTTCTGGATCTATGTATCTCTTGGACTATCTCGTCAGCATTTTTGTCATCTTCCCATAACAAGTTCAAGAATTCTCTTGTCGGGTTTTTCTTAATTCGATCCGGATTTGCCAAATAATATTCCAGAATTGAAATGACTTCCTGACTTATGGATCTATTTTCCTTCTGAGCTTTTTCTTTAAGGGAAGAATACAACCTGTCGTCAATATCCCTGACCTGTAAAATAGCCATAATTACAACTTCAAGGTAATGAAAGAATCTTCTGCATGAAAAATCAAGCGTTTTTCATGCAGAATGAACATTACTTCTTCACACTTTCCAAATAAGCCTTTACCGATTCGCCTAAGGTTTTAAAAATCCAACGCCGTTTTTCATCATCATGTTCCAGAAGGGTAAAGCGGAAGCCGGGCAGTTCGCTGGCAAAGCCTGAAAGGGGAACCACGCAAATTCCGGTGGACGCCAAAAGCCAGTACACAAAACGTTTGTCGGGCGCTACAGTCTTGGTTTTTTCTTCGATGTATGTTTTCAGCGACTCATCTTTTACAGGGAGCGTTCCGTTTGCAAGGATTCCGTTTTGCAGAATCTCATCGCTGAAAACGGCGGTTGCGTAAAGGGCTCCCTGTGGTTTCTGCAAGGTGATACCGGGAATCCCGTTAAAGGCTTCAGCCGCTTCTTCCGCTCTGCTCCTGAACATGGCTGCCCGTTTTTTTAGATGTTCCGGATACTGTTTGTCTCCCATAATGTCGGGGATACAAAGCTGAGGTAAACTTGTGGAACAGACTTCAAGCCGCTTTGCGTCGACCAAGCTCCGAACGTAGGTGGCAAATTTTTCGTCCTTGCTGCGGTTGTACACTTCAATCCATCCGCAGCGGGCTCCGGGCCAAGGCACTTCCTTTGAGATTGAGCGCATCGCGATTCCAGGGACGTCTCCTATTACCTGCGAAAGCGCGGCGGTTTCGGTATCGCCGTAAACGATATTTGCATACGTTTCGTCGCATATAATAAAAAGATCGTACTGTTTCGCGATGCGGACAAATTCCTTCAGTATTTCCACAGGATATACCGCGCCGGTCGGATTATCAGGATTGATCAAAAGGATTCCCGCGACGGCATCGTTGTACTTTACCTTGAGTTCCACATCTTCCATGTCGGGCATCCATTTATTTGAGGGATCGAGCCGGTACGTTAAGTGGGCGTATCCCGAATGGGCGGCTTCCGTGGACGAAAGCGTCGAATAAGCCGGGGAAGGACCTAAAATGCGGGATTCCCGTTTAAGGAAGCCGAAAACTTTGGCGACCGCGTCGCCCAAGCCGTTAAAAAAGATCACATCCTCCGCGGAAATTTCGGCGACAGAGCCATTTAAACAGGGCCTCGCGTGAGCCTGCTCCACGAGAAAATCCCTGGCTTCCCTTGAGCCTTCCGTTTCCGAATAGGCATAGGAAATATCTTCCCCTGCCTTTTTCTGGACAATCGCTTTAATCCATTCGGCGATAGGTTCTCCCTTTTTTACCGGATCCCCGATATTTTCCCAATGGATAGGAATATTCCATCTCTGCCCAATGTCTCTGGCGAAAGCAACAATTTCCCTAATTTCATATTTAAGTTTGTTAGCCCCCGGATGAACGATAGTTCTTCTCATTCTTAACCTCTCCTTTGGCGTAGTCTGGGGAAAGGGCAACAATGTTGCTTTGCAGCACAGTTGCCTGGGCTCTTTCCGGTTTAAACCAAAAAAAGGCCGTAATCCCCTAAGGACCACGGCCTGCTCATTATATGTGAACGGCTAACCGCGCTCCTTCTCGGATGCGGCTGCCGCTGCGGAACTATATTGTTTTAAAACGTAAACAACATTCATGATAAAACCAGTATCATGGAAAATGGATTTTCTGTCAATCAGCTTATCTAATTCTCACCAATTCCGTTTCAAAAACCAGAAAAGAGTTCGGCGGAATCACCTCGCCCGCGCCTCGCTGCCCGTAGGCAAGTTCTGGCGGAATGATGATCAATCGCCTTTCTCCTTGTTTCATCGACAGCACGCTTTGATCCCAACCGGGAATGACTTGACCTCTCCCAACAGTAAACTCAAGAGGGCCGCCATGAAAATCCGAATTATCAAAGACTTTTCCGTCCAGAAACATTCCTTTATATTTTACCTGTACCGTTTGTCCGGCTCTGGGAACAGGACCGTTTCCCTGTCTGGAAATGCTGTACCAGATACCGGAAGCATCCTGCGTTAAATGGGAATACTTTTGTCTGATAAGGGCAAGATCGGCATCCGTTTTTGCTCTCGTCGCCGCCAGTTCTCTGTTCTTTACTTCCGTTACAAGAACATCAAATGCCGCTTGATCAGCTTTAAACGCCCTGGCCGCGGCTCCGTTCCGTATAATGGAAACCGTTTCTATTTTATCACCCTGCCGAATAGCGTTAACAACATCCTGACCTTCTACAACCTTGCCAAATACCGTATGTTTTCCATCCAGCCAGGGAGTTTCAACATGGGTTATAAAGAACTGACTTCCGTTCGTTCCAGGTCCCGCGTTCGCCATAGACAAAACGCCAGGACCGTCATGTTTTAAAGAAGGATCAATTTCATCAGGGAAACGATAACCAGGACCTCCGGCGCCGGTTCCCAAAGGATCACCGCCTTGTATCATAAAATTTGGAATAACCCGATGAAAAGTAAGACCGTCAAAGTAGGGCTTATTTCCGGCGGTAGTCATCGTCCCTTCCGCAAGAGCAACAAAGTTGCAGACGGTTAACGGTGTTTTTTGGAATTCAAGCCGAAGCACAATTTCCCCGCGATTGGTCGTTATTCTGGCGAAAAGCCCATCTCCCAACGCGTCATCTCTGGGTGTCGCGGAAACAACGCCTGCCAAAAGAAAAAACAGGACACTTCCCAACCCGGTACTTATACTTAATTTGCTGCAATGTTTCATGAAAGAATCATACCATAAACAGAGATGTTTATATAGCCCTTTTACCGGCTATTCATTCTTTGGTATATCTTCGTAACGGCCGCTGTTATTCCAATAAGTAAGCCCCGGTGCGCCCGCGTCCCTGACTCCCTGTTGTTCGTGAAGAACATAATCGAGGTTGTAATACAACCTATCATAAGCAACATTCAGATAAAAAGCCTGTACATAGGGCCTGACAACAACCTGCCCGCGCGCGATATGTTCGGTTCGGCGGGTTCCCTGATAGTAAATCCGGTAAGGACGTTCTTCCGGCGGATTCTGAGCAAGAAAATTTTGTTCAAAGTGGCTGGGATAATACATAGGACAAATTACATCCACATACGGAGCGAGCATCTCCACTTCCTGACCGGTTCTGGCGCCTGTCCGATACCAGCCGTTTGCGCCGTAAATGTCAATAGAAATAGGAGCCGGAATCGTTTTTCGCGCATGGCGGAGAAAACTGAGCATGGCGCTTTCTTTATCCATTCCCGCTTCCTGCCATCGATATTCGGCATCGGACAAATTAATTCCGTCCGTGGGGAAACGGATATAATCAAACTGGATTTCATCAAAACCGCGTTCTATCAATTCCTTTGCTACATTGCTGTTATATTCCCACACTTCTTCCGAATACGGGTCAACCCATCGTTCATCATAATACGTTCTGACAATTTCAACAGTGGGATCACTTGATGGGAAGATTTCCTGAACCAGAGAACTATTTGATTCGGTGGATTCACCGATATCGATCTTTTCCCGTTTTGTTTCGTAATATCCCGCCCAAGGCTGATTATTTCTCGCGTTCCAGACCGCGTATTTTCCGTTTTCTTTCTTTGCCAATTCAGGGTCTTTAAAAACAACGATTCGGGCGGTAACATAAATTCCCCGCGCCTTCATCGTTTTTATAAGATTATCAATATCAACAGGCCAGAAAACGCGGCCTTTTTCACTCAGTTCCGTATTATGGGGCGTAAAACGAAGCCGCCCATAATCATCCTTCATATCGATAACGACCATATTGAGATTCCGGTCTTCGATGATATCAAGATACGGCCTGAGCGATGAAGGATCCATCGCGTGATTTACCGGAAGATAAAGACCTTCTTTTCCGAAAGATTGCGCGATGTAAGGATTGCCGGCGGAAACAGCAGATTGATCAAGAAGCCACAACTCGGAAAGACAAATGGGATTGGGCTGATTAAGAAAAGCAAAACATCCGGGCATATATCCCAAAGAAGATGATGTGTTCCTGATAATATTCAATAAATCATTTCGCTGCCAAATTTGATCACTGCCGATTTGCTTTTCTAAAATCGATCCATCGCTGACAAACCGAATGGTCTTATTTCCGGCATCAAGAGATTCAACGGTACCAAACGCGCTGTTTTCCGACCAAATAAGATCGAACCTTTTCTGTTCCCAATCAAGCTGGTAGAGCCTGTGCCGGAACGTTTGTCCCGCATAAAGCGTACTTCTCATTTCTCCTTGGGCATCTTTTTCCGCAACAATGCTAATATCAGCAACTTCATCGGGATTATTGGTAGTTTCAAGGGTTTCCATTCCTAGTTTTATTTCCTGCCACCGCGAAGAAGGATTTTCCGGCTGAATGTAATGTACTCCGTAAATACTATGAGAAACAAAAACCGTCAACTCCGGCATATTTCCCACCGCAACAGCTTTGAGTCCGTTGGTTTGATACGGCGGCATTCCAAGACTGCGCCAAGTCCTTCCCGCGTCTCTGGAAATGAAAACAGAATCTTTGGCAGCGGTAACCAGCATATCAGGATTCTCAGGATGAACCTTCAAATCTTTTAATTCCTGAATCATCCGTTCAAAGGATTTTTCTCCGTCATCATATATTTTGATGGTTTTAGCCGGTAACCCAATATTCCGGGATTCCCAATGAAATAAATCCGTTGAAACAAGAATTCCAACATCGCTAAGAATCGCCCAATAATCGGGAGTTTTCACGATTTTTTTTACTTCTCCGCCGTTCCAAAGTGTAACGGCTGCTCCGGTTTGAGAAATCCCGTAAAGCCCTTTTTCCGAACCTGCCAAAGAAGAAAATATCAAATTCCCAACTGAAAAACTCTGGGCAAAAAGCGAAGAAATCGGAAGACAACACAACAAAAAACAACTATATAAAACCGCAATAGTACGAAAAAATGATTTATTACCAAGAAAAGACATACTTTACTGTATCTTATACGCACCGTTTTGAGAAGCCTGCATTTAGGGCAGCGCTGATTAAGTCTCGATGACATTACTCATCGCTGCCCAAGTCATTTTTCGTAATTCTTATAATACAACGAATTACTGCAAAATGACAGTTTCATAAAGTAAACACTGATTTATGCTCGATGCATAAATCAGTGTTACCTTAGATCATGTCAAATTCGGTCGCTTCTTGCCAAAAGAATCATGTCCGCGAGAACCAGGGCGGTCATAGCTTCCACTACCGGAACAGCGCGGGGACAGACGCATACATCATGGCGGCCTTGTACTTCGATGATTCTGGCAATACCGTTTTTATCGATGGTGTTTTGAGGCTTCGATATTGAAGGGATCGGTTTAAAGGCGGCGCGGAATTCCAAAGGAGCTCCTGTGGAAATCCCGCCGATAATACCGCCCGCGTCATTTTTTTGGAATGATACGTCCGGCACATTTTCCGGCATTTGCCAACAAGATGATTTTTTCCCGGGAAAGATGGCGTCATTATTTTGAGAACCTTCCAGATTTGCCGCGTCAAATCCGGCGCCGAACTCTATTCCTTTGCAAGCGCCTATGGACAAAACAGCTCCGGCAAGAAGCGCGTCGAGTTTCGCAAAGACAGGCATTCCGATTCCCGGAGGAAGCCCTGTAACCCGGCAGGATATTATCCCGCCAAGGCTGTCGCCGTTCTTGCGCGCCTCATCAACCTTTACCATGATTTTTTCGGCTGTTTCTTTGCACGGAACGCGCAGCGGATTACGTTCTATTTCCTCATCATTGAATGACGGATTTCCCCAAAGAGGCGCTTCTATTCCCGCAATAGCTTGGGTCCAGGCCCGAACGTGAACACCAAAAGTTTTAAGCAAAACTTTTGCCGCCGCTCCCGCGGCAACCCGGCCGATAGTTTCCCTCGCGGAACTTCGGCCTCCGCCCCGGTAATCCCGAAATCCATATTTCGCGTCCCAAGGCCAATCCGCGTGACCGGGCCTGTAGAGTTCTTTCACTGCCTCATAATCGCCGGAACGCTGGTTCCGATTTCTTACGATAATCGCGATAGGCGTTCCCAGGGTTTTACCTTCAAAAACGCCGGAAAGAATTTCCGGTTCATCAGCCTCTTGCCTTGTGGTAGAAGCTCCGCCGCCGCCGGGTTTGCGCCGGGCCAGCTCAAGCCGAATATCTTCTACAGAAAGCGGCAGCCCCGCGGGACAGCCATCAATAATACACCCGACGGCTTCTCCGTGTGATTCTCCAAACGTACTTACGCAAAATATTGTACCAAATGTATTGCCTGCCATACCTATTCCTTAAAAGATTCTATTTCAGCTAAAGTCGGCGGCTCTGCTCCCCGTCTTGAACATACGAGCGACGCCGCTTTGTTCGCAAAGATGAGAGCTTGTTCGAGCCGCGCGGTACTCAATCCGGCAATATCCGCCCTATTCATTTTTCCCTGGAGGAACAACGAGGAAAGCAATCCCCCATGGAACGTATCTCCCGCTCCGATAGTGTCAACAACCGTAACATTCGAGCCGGGAACCTTTACTTCAACAAGAGAACCATCATCGGGAGATTTGATGAGCGCCATTGCCCCATCAGAACCAAGCGTACTTACCACAAGAGAAGGCCCCATCCGCATGATCTTTTCAAGGGATGTACGGAGCCCCATGCCGGGATAGATAAAATCGGCATCAGCTTCGGAAATTTTAACGATATGGGAGACCGCCGCCCATTTCTCAAAGCGTTTCACATAAGCGGCATGATCGGGAATCATGAAGCGGCGGACATTGGGATCGAGCGAAATAACAGGCCCGTCGGATAAGGCATATTGCTCTGTAACAAACTGTTCGATAGCGGAGGCGGCAGGTTCCATCGTCATAGCTATCGATCCAAAAAAGATACATGACGGCTTCGTGCTAACATGACGCGGAATATCCGTTACTGAAAAAGATTGGGCCGCGGTCCCCTGAATGTAAAAATTGTATTCAGGTTCTTTGTCCTTCTCCAATTTCACAAAGGCAAGGCATGTGTGTTCATTGGACCGAATGATCATCTCGGTACCCACATGATTTTCCTCAAGCCTGCCGATAAGCATTTGTCCAAAAAAATCCCGGGAGAATCTCCCCAAAAAAGACACCGGAACACCCAAACGTCCAACCGCGATAGCCGCGTTATACGGACTTCCGCCGGGACAAGGCAAAAAAGAAGGTACGCCCTCCGTGTTTACCGATGGGATCATATCAATTAAAGATTCACCACAACCCAGAATCATATCAGACCTCCTTCAAGATCATCAATTGCTATTGAGGAAATTGCAAAACTTCAGTTTTTGCAATTTCAACCTCTTAAAAATGCGTATTTCACAGCCTTTAGGCGCGAAATCGCATGAGCTTGTGCAAAACTAACCGAGTTTTGCAACAAGCTCTATATACTAGAATGTGCATATAATAAATGAATTACTGTGGCTTCGGTTTACTATGTTTCCTTCTCCGCTGTCTATTGGGCAGATTTCTCCGCCCGCATAGGCTGCTATGTAGTTAATATCAGTATCTGCCATCTGTTTCCGCAGTTGTTCCAATTCCTTCAAAGAATCGTAGCCCAGCGCAAAATAGCGGCTTATACAGGAATAAACCAGCACCGTATGATGGTTCGCGGCAGCCAGCGCTTTTTTCAGGGTGAGGCCGGAAGTCGCGACGATTTCGTCGGGATTAAAGGCTCCTATGCTTAAGGTTGAACCCTCAAGAACATTCTCGCCGCACACTACATGTCCTTCCGGCGTTATCGCAAGCATTGCCTGGATTACCGGCATGGTCCCATCGTTATGATCAACAATGATGGGAAAGGAATTGATTCCCAATATCTGCCCGTCATCACCCTGTGTTAATCCCAAGGATAAAAGATACTCAAGGGCAGGCTTCCCGTTAACCATTTGCAGGATATTTCCCTGGGCTGCCGTAACGATTCCTTTTTCCGGAAATACTTTTTCATCGGAAATGGTGCCGACATGAAAAGAAGGGGACACATCTCCGTGCATAAGCAAAACCGCGAATTGATTTTTCGAATATTTTCCGTTTGAAAGAACATACGCTTCGTGATAATCATGGTTATGGTCCATCGCTACCGCGCCGAAATTCGGAACGCCTCCAGAAATTTTCGACATACACGCTACATAAAAATTGATGCTGAGTTTACTGAACAAGGGAGAAAAAGTGAGCATGAGAGAAGGCTTGCCCGGCAGTTTTGAGAGGGCCTTTTCGTATAAGACTTTAAACGGTTCCTCGGATGCTTCCATAATCGGTTCCGACAAAGCTGCCGAAAAAGAAACATCGTCGCTTGTAAGGACAAGAATGCTCAGCATGGTTTCACCGATTATCCCGGTAGACGCGCTTGCGATAGTAGTAATTCCCCAAAGTTCAAAAGGCAGCGCCTCCGCGACGGCGGTCCACACGCCGGAATCAATATAATCGGCAAAACAGGATACAATACCGATAGTATGTTTCATAAGATGATTCTTGCCGTTTAAATCAAGCTGTTTAATTATTTCCGCTGCCGCGGCATCCGCATCATCGACTTCGTGAGTAAACGCAGAAAAAGATTTTATCATAATATTACCACCTTAAATTTTAAAACTACAATAATCGATATAGAATATTTTTTCAATGATTAAAAAACAAATAAGTAAAAATAGTATCAAGTGTAAGTAGAAATGTCCTCCTTCATTCCAAAACACATGCTTCGTAAGGAACCTTTGAAACCGCCGTCAATTTTGTAAAAGCCTTTCCTCCGGGATTAAAAACCACAAAGAGGGCGGTTTTGCCTTTTTCTTCCGCAAGAAAAAAACGGCTTGTCATTCCATCGTTTTGTAGTACATCTGTTTTATCAAATAGACTTAGCAAGCTGCAAAAGAGGTCATCTTCTTCCCGCGCGAAATGCTGAAAAAAAACGTCCGGCAGCCCCGCGTTCTTTTGGAGGAATGCAAACAGCGTTTCAAATTCATTACGAACCTGGCGTTGATTCGGAAACGGAACAAAATCAAGCGACGTATGAATGCTCCGCATGATGGGAATAAGGAACGGATTTCCGTCTGAAACATAGAACCCATTCATCAGTTTATAGCGTGCGGAAATAATTTTTTGTATCTCGCGTTTTTCCCTAGACAACATGTTCGTATAAAAATCATCCCGGAGGTCATCAAGTCCGTCAATAAAAAGAAGCGTAAATGTTTCCGCGTCAATCTTTTCATACATCGAAAAATCACTTTGTTCAAATATGAAATCTTCAAAATTGCTGCCCAGTTTTGCTTTGGAAAAATCGATCTTCCCTAAGGTTTGCTGCACAAAAGCGATTCGGCGGTAACGGCTTTCCATATTTCTTAGCACAAACCCGCCTTTTTCCCCGGAGAAAAATGTTCCTATTCCCTGCAACAAAGGCAGTTCCAGCGGCAGCGCGGACAGCGCGATGAGAAACTGTCTAAACAAAACTGATGTTACGCTGCCTGACTCAAGCTGTCCTAAAAACCGGCTGATGATTTCGCCGGGATCGTCCCGCATCACCTTCCTCCCCCGGGATTTGTATGCCCGGCATCCGAAGATGACAATTCGTGAAGAAAAAGCGTCGCCGCCTGGGCGACGTTCAGGCTTTCCATTTTAGAAGAACCGGGAATCCGGACAAGAATACATTGTTCTCTGATATTGGCGGGAATGCCGGTTTCTTCGTTTCCTACAACAAGAAGCATTCCCTGTTTCCTTTTCCGTTCTTTCGCAATAATCTCCGGCAGATTCTTCAATATCAATTCCGCCTTGTGATCGGCGCCGATCACAAGCAGATTCCGCGCCGCCCATTTTACAAAAGCTCCGGGATTGTTTACGCCGAGAATTGTTACATGTTCTATCCCGCCTTCAGCGATCCGGTAAGCGCTCGTCGTAAGCCGCGCGTCACGGTCTTCCCCGGAAAGAATGATGTAATCGGCATGAAAAAAAGCGGCGCTTCTGATAATCGCTCCCAGGTTATGATCATTTCCTACGGAACTTAACAGCACCCCTAATTTCCCTTGATGGGACCATTCGTTCATCAACCCGTCATCCGGAACAAGAGGCTTTGGCGCGTGAATCATCGCCGCGACTCTCTGGTGTTTATTACTCTTGCAGAGCTTCTCCAATTCTTCATCGGTACAAATTTTATAGAACTTTTTCATGGCGGCCAGCTTTTTACACACCGCACCAAAATCCTTCATCCGGTCTTCCCTAAGAAAAAGCCGGTGAATTTGTTCGGGATGATACGTTCCCAAAGCCAGCACCGCGTTGAATCCGCAGACCGCCAGTTCATCGCTTCGTTTATTACGCATAGGTAAAAGTATACTTTATAGGGATATATTTGTCAGTCTCGAAGGCAGGAAGCCCGCTTTTAAGGTATCCTGCCCCGGAATTTTTGCTTCTCAGATTTGTGTCTCATTTTTTTAGCATAAGCAGCTTTAATATCAACATAAACAGTAATACCGCAAAAACGCTCATAATGTTACCCTTTTTAAACAGAATCATTTGTCTCTGTGTCTCCTGTTTCTTCCTCTGTGTAAGTTATTTCCTCCGGAAAGAGGACTGTTTCCAGGGAAGCGGCCTTGTCTCTGCTTTTCTTGCCGCCGAGGGAGTACCAGTCAATATTCCTTGTGATAATCATTACCGCCGCGAGAATAACAAACATGCCCACGGAGCCGATAAGCAGGGCATAATCCTGCGATTGCAGGGCTGAATAAAGGTATCCGTACAGGAATGCCAGTATGGGAACAAGAATGATTCCCCGCTTAAAGTTTTTAAGAACCGCGCCGGTGTAAAAAGTGATGAGCATAATAACGCCGCCCGCGGCGACGCAGTACGCAAGGGTAAAATGCATCTGTTCCGCGAGTGAAAGCAAAAGCGCGTAGAAAACGATGTCCGCAATGCCCACGAAAATATACTGAATCGGGTGGATTCTTTTTTTGCTGAACACCTCAAAAAGGAGGATGACGGCAAAGGGAACCACGATGAAAAGAAGCGCGTATTTCAACGCCCGTTCTGTTTTATGATACACTCCAACGGAATCAAAAAACTCAACGCCCATACTGGTTTCGTAACTGTGCGGCAGATTTTGTGATCCGGGTACAAAGTATTCAGGATACTTTCCGGTTCCCCGCGGCTGTTTCCATTCGGCCGTAAATCCTTCGTTGTTTATTTCCCGCAAAACCGGCGCGTTTCCGCCCATAAAAGACGGAGTCGGCCAATCCGCTTCAAGCTGTACATCGGTTCCAAGCCCGATGGGGAGAAAGCTGATGGTTCCGCCGCCGCCTATTTCCATCGTAAAATCGAGTTCCAATTGCCCTTGGTACACAGAGACGCCGGCTTCCAGCGCGGAATTCGTAATTCCCCATGAGGTAAGATTTGCAATAAGTTCCAACGTTGTTCCATCGGGCATGGTAATTGTCGGGACTTCCTTGAATATTTTGGGATCTGATATTCCGATGCCGAGCCTGCTGTTTTCAAAATAAATATGGTCCACGTTTTCCGTAAAGAGCTTTCTGATCTTTTCTTCCTGTATGTCAAAGACTGCGTTGAAATCGAATGCTCCGTTAAAAACCGCGGCGGTATAAATTCCCCGCGAGCGTTCCTCTGTCAGCATTTTTCCGTTAATCGACAAGTTCCGCGGGAAAATAACTGCTTCCTTCCGCTTGATTGTATCACGGTACACTTTCACGACCTTTCCGTCCGCGATATCATCGACAATTTCATTTACGATGATATCCACCGGAACAATAAGATACGGCCCCGCAATCCGGGGATTCCCTCCCGCTCCTTTTATGATATCCTCTTGTACGTCAAGTGAAAGCCTTTGCCGTTCGCGTACCACTGATGAAAGCATCGCGGCCGGTATCAGTAACGCGAGGGATATTCCCGCGATAATACAAGCCTTGATTCCAAAAGATGTGCCTGCCGATAGTTTTTTCTGCATAATAATTCTCCTGTTACATTGTTATGAAGCAATTATGACAGAAGAATGCGGCGGAATTGTGGCGATGATTTGCTTTTCTCGTGGTATTAGGGTAAGCACTAAAACCTCGGTTAGGTTTTAAGTAACAACGCTGTAAGGCAGGCTGATGATGAAATGGGCTCCGGAATGGCCGCCGGAATCTTTTACCGACACGCTTCCTCCGCCGCTTTCGGCAATCGCTTTGACAATGGCAAGCCCCAGACCGGAATGTTCTTCCGAGCGGCTTCCCCGGCGGCTTGTATAAAAGCGTTCAAATATTTTTTCACGCAGTTCCTGCGGAATGCCGGGTCCCGTATCTGTAACATGCAATTCGAGGCGTTCGCCGTTTATGCGCAGCTCCGCCTTCACGGGCTCATCCTCTGGGGAAAAGGAATGGGCGTTTTTAAAAAGATTTCTTACCGCTGTTTCCAAATTCTGAACCGGGACATGTACCGTCATAGATGAGTAACGCGGAACCGCGCCGGTGAGATTTTCAAAAATCACCGGGGGTGAATGATAGTGCTGTGCTTCTTCGCTGATAACATTGCCGAATTGTTCTATCGGCGTTGTTCCATTGCTTCCCTCAAGAAGCGTCAAAGTCCGCAGTCCGTTTATCGTTTTTTCCATTCTTTCGCAGGCGTTTTCTATCGACGCGATTAGTCCCTGCTGAACCGGATCATCGGTTTCTAAAAGCTCGGCGTTGGCGCGGATTCCGGCAAGGGGATTTTTCAGCTCATGGGCCGCGTCCGCCGAAAAGCGTTCTGCCCAGCTTACCCGTTGTTCAAGTTTTTCCACAAGATCGCTGAAAGCGGCGGCGAGGGTATCAATTTCATCATATCTATTGCTGCCAGAAAAATGATTCGAGGAAGATTCTTGCGTCTCTTGCAAAACTCGGTTAGTTTTGCCGAGACTCTTGCAGTTTCTCGCCGAATGGCTGCGAAACATGCATTTTTTAGCGGGTGCAATTACAAAACTGGAATTTTGTAATTGCCTCTTTTGCGTTTTTTTTCTTGTACGCCATCCGCCGGAAAATATTTTTTGTTCTGTTTCCGCCGGAATCTTTGTAACACCTTTTGTAATTCGGAACTGTTTTGCTTCTTTTGTCAGCCGAGAAAGCGGCCGCGAGATGGTCAGCGCCATGATCAATGATACGACGACGGCAATGAGAAGGCTGAAAAGAAAAATCCGTCCCATGCCGAAACGGAGCGCGTAGAGATCGTTCAATATACGGAACGTTGACTGTGAGACAAGAACCACTCCGCTCACATCACCGTCTCTCAAGATGGGCAGCGCGGAATACAGGATGATGGATGTCTGCCCGCCGCTGGAGATGCGGGTTGTCGAGCCGTACCTTCCCCCCAGAGCCGCCTGAATCTCCTCGCCGTCAAAGTAATTTTTTCCGGAATAATAATCCGCTCCCTGAATCGGCGAGGGCGGCAAAAAATACTTCCTGTAGATTCGTACCGGCCAAGAAAGAAGCCGGTAGATAAAGGTTTCCTGCGGCGGCGTTTGTTCTATAGATTCGTTACTCGATACAATTACGGCCGCGTCAGCATTTATGGAACCCGACGCCGTGTCTGTTTGATCAGTCGTTCTTCTTCCCTGAAGGGCGCTGCTATCGGCAAGAAGCATCCCTTCGTTTGACAGAATCCTGATTCGGCTTGTATGCCTCTGCCTCAATGAAGCAATGATCCGCCGCGCCCGTTCCTGATTCAGAGGCTCTTCTCCAAGCCATGCCGCAAGCGCCCGCCCTTCCTGTACGAGTGAATGTTCAAGGTTATTGAGGAGCGCTTTTTCGTAGGCTTCAAAACTCAGGAATCCCGCGACAGGAACAAAAAGGAGCAGGCAATTGAAGATAAAAAGCCGGAGCGCGATAGGTCCGCGGAGGAAAGGCCTAATCTTCATCCGTGTGCTCCATCCGGTAGCCGAACCCATACACGGTATGGATAATCTCTTTTTCACAGCCCGCTTCGGCAAGTTTCCGCCGCACGCGTTTTACATGACTGTCGATGCCCCGCTCGGTAATCCATGTATCCTGCGGCCATGCCTTGTTCAAAAGCTGTTCACGGGAAAGCGCGCGGCCTTCGTTTTCTTTGAGCGCGAGAAGAATACGGAATTCACTGACGGTAAGATGCATCTCTTTGCCGGAGTACCACGCGCGGAATGATTCCGGCGCAATCCGCAGTCCCTTTTCTTCCGCCGAAGCAGAAACAGCATCCACGTGAGAAGACGCCCCCTTGCTTCTTTTGAGTACCGCCTGTACCCGCGCGCAAAGCTCCCTTACCGAAAAAGGCTTCCCGATATAATCATCCGCGCCAAGAGCGAAACCGCCAAGCCGGTCAAGTTCTTCATCTCTCGATGTAAGCAGAATTACGGGAAGGGGATTGCCGCTCATGCGGAGCCGCGAAAGTATCGCCGTACCTTCAAGCCCGCCCATCATGATATCAAGAACCGCGAGATCGAAACTATCGTTATCTTTGAGCTGCTCCCACGCGGAAATGCCTTCTTCCGCCGCAAACACTTCATGCCCATCCCTTTGAAGCGCGAGACAAACAGCATCCCGAACCGAAGGTTCATCATCAGCTATAAGGATGCGGGGCATACATTTCTCCTTATCCGACCAACCCAAACGCTTCGTTCACGCCGCAGGTGAAGATAATGCCGTTTCCCGGTTCACGTATCTTCATCTTGGCGCAGACGGCTTCGACAATTTTTGATACCGATTCTTTTTTTGCAAGAATCAAAACGATTTCTTTTTCGGGTTCAATTTCCATAGCAAAGAACATTTCGGTTTTATGAATGCCGGAACCGCGCGCGTTGATAATCGTTCCGCCTCTTGCGCCTTCGCTCTTTGCGGCATCTATCACTTCTTCCGCGGAACCCTTGTTCACGACGGTAAAAATAGCTTCGTACATTCCTTCCTCCGAATTTTTCCTTTCATCGTTATCATAATAATCGGCGTGGCTGGCTCCGATAAAATTGTTGAGCGGTACGGAAAACGCGATTCCATGATTCGGTTTTTCCAGCGACATTCCTTCTTTTAACGCCGAAAGCACCTGCGGCGACTGCTCTTTTTCAATGATAACAAGAACAATTTCCTTATGCAGATAATCCATCCCAAGGATTTCAAGGAGTTTGCTTCTTACCATCCCCTTTCCGTAAAAAACCGTCGCGCCTTTCGCTCCGGCATGACCCGTAATTTTGATGACCTTGGACGCGAGATGTTCGTTTACAATACAGAAAATAAGCGAAAACTCTTTCATACCGGCTCCTTGTGTTTTCGATTTCTTATCTTACTGATTAAGCCAAGCAGCTCGATGGTAATGACCGGCATCATCGCGACAACGGAAATCATTCCGAACGCGTTTTCGAGCATATTCGACCCCGAAACCGTACTTGATACGCCTTGAGAAAATGCCAGAATAAACGTGGCGGTCATCGGCCCTGACGCGACTCCGCCCGAATCAAACGCGATGCCGACGAACAGTTCCGGAACAAAAAAGGCAAGAATAACGGCGATGCCGAAACCGGGCAAGAGGTAATGCCAAAGCTCAATTCCCGGCACAAGAATCCTGACCATAGAAAGCGCAACCGCCGTTCCGACTCCGATAGAAAAAGCCGCAAAAATGATTCCCCGTTTGATGGAACCGCTCGTTACGGTTTCAATTTGATGAGTCAGAACATGGACAGCGGGTTCGGCAAAAATCGTTACAAAACCCAGCACAAAGCCGACAGCCGCGACAACGAAGGTATTCTGCTGAGCAATCCTCACGCCAAGATCGGAACCGACTTCCATAAATCCGGCATGAACGCCGACAAGAAACAGAATCAGCCCGATTAAGGTGTACAGGATTCCTTTCAAAATATTTCCGGTAGTTCTCGCGTTAAAACGAAACGAAAAAATCTGAAAGAGAATAAAAATCAGCGCGATGGGTCCCAAAGCAATCACCGATTCAAAAGCGGTTACCGGAAAACGATGAAGGAAGGGCTGCATGATTGATGTTGTTTCCGCCGCCGCCGATCCCGCGCTTCCCTGGAGAGTTCCTGTTTTTGCGAACAAACCCATCATCAAAATGCCTAAAATCGCTCCGGTTGAAGTAATTCCCACAAGCCCGAAACTGTCTTGTTCCGAAACGCGGCTGTTCTTTTTCAGCACGGAAACGCCGATAGCCAAATTCAAAATAAAGGGAACCGTCAAAGCTCCGGTGGTCGCGCCCGAAGCGTCAAAGGCGATGGCAAGAAATTCCGAGCGGGAAAAAAAAGCCATGATCAAAATCAGCCCGTAGAGAACCAAAAAGGAAACATTGATTTTTATGTTGTAGACAATCCGTATAAGGCCGTAAACGAGCATCGCCCCGATTCCGACGGACACCGCTCCTACAATCGACATTTTGCTCAGCGCGCCGCCCGTTACTGCCGACACCTGATCGGCAAGAATTTGAAGATCGGGNNTCGGCAACGGAAATAAAAAATCCCACAACCAATGTGATAACTACAAGAATGACCACATTGTTCGATTTTGAAAGCGATGATCCGACATGATTTCCCAAAGGCGTGATGCCCAGCTCAACGCCGAGAAGAAAAATGGAAAGCCCGACAATAATGAAAGCCGCGCCGATCAAAAAGCGAAGGAAAAGATAGGTTGGCAGAGGGATTATCGTAAAATGTAAAATAACCACAAAAAGCACTATCGGCAGCACCGATGACAGCACTTCTTTGAATTTGATAAATAAAATATTCAACCGGGCATCCTCATTTTTACATATCCCTGTCTTTGCTTGATCATGCTGTCAGAATATATAACTGTGTAAAAAAATGCAAGCACGACATGGAATCGATGAATGCCAAGCCGAAGACTTGACCGTCACTAGGGTAACACTGATTTATGCATCGAGCATAAATCAGTGTTTACTTTATGAAACTGTCATTTTGCGAGCCTGTCCTAAAAATTGTG
>DBDH01000060.1:2714-3082 GCA_002293455.1 Treponema sp. UBA937 | reverse complement strand
ATTTGTTAGAGGCAAAGCGCCTTGGCTGCGAGGTAGGTACAGATGACAAATAAGGCGGGTATATCAAAGGAAACTTTTTGCACTGCGCTTCGTATGATTCAAGAACAGGGTAAAATAAATGATGAAGTGGCAACCGCCCTACATAAAGTAATGGACGGACATTTTGTCTTTGGCAGTGACAATAAATGGCTGGAGGCCCTGTTTATGGTTATGAAAGAAGCCATGAATGACCAATACGACTATATCGGCTGGTGGCTTTACGAGGCTTCTGAAGATTACATGGTGTGGGAAAACGGTGAGGGTGGCAGGGAATGGTGCCTAAAAGAGCCGGAAGCATTGTATGACTATATCCTTGAAGAATGCCAGGG
>DBDH01000060.1:0-2690 GCA_002293455.1 Treponema sp. UBA937 | reverse complement strand
GGAATGTTTGAGCGACTTCAAGAACTCAACAAAATATCTCTCGCGCAACTTGAACCGCAGGTGGATTACGTCATTCGGAATCATATTACCGACAACAACCAAGTTGAACACTTGCTGGACAGCTTAATTGATTGCGCCGGAATGAGCGAGGAGGGCCTGCTAGTATTTAAGCGCCTTTGTCGATACTATTTCCCGATTGACCCAAACACAACCGCTGAATATATCCTATTATATCGCGAATTATACGATAGCGATGATGGGGACGAAGATGCAGATACCACATGAATCTAAGCTGCATAATGGAAGTATATTCTACACTGGCGTTTCCGTATTTATCAAGATATAATTTCTTAGTTTGTCATAAGTTTAATTCTTGTCTTGAGGTTGTCTCTGTGAAAGGTCAGCGCACCTCAAAGGCTAATACTGCGAGAGTTTTCGTGCCATGTTGTCTGCAATGCCCATTTTATGGAAATATTCACATGTATGTGGTACAATAATGGTAAAGCTTTGAATGACTGCGCAAAATAGTAGGTGAATCGGCAGCATGATAACAAACCAACAAATCAACATCATAAACTTTTTAGTCGTTTGTACCAGCGACTTTGCCCGGCGTCATAAGATGGACGCTTCTTCTGCATATCACTTTTTGTCGATTCACGGTGGTATTTCTTTTCTGATACATCACTATGACATTGAGCATACTCTCAGTCTTGATGACACACTGGACGATTTAGAACTAGTTTGCCACCAAAACGGAGGCGTTTTACAATGAAGTTGTTTCATGGTTCTAATACTGCAATCAGCAAGGCCGACCTCTCAATGTGTCGACCTTATAAAGATTTTGGGCAGGGGTTTTACCTAACAGACATTCGTGAGCAAGCAGAGCAAATGGCAAAGCGTGTTTCACGACTTTATGGCGGTTCACCCTGTGTTTCTGTTTTCGTTCTTGATGAAGCAGCATTTTCTGAAAATACACTGAAGATACTCAGTTTTGATAAGCCGTCTCGCGATTGGGCTCTTTTTGTTATCAACAACCGCAACAAAAAGTTTATGGACATTGACGATTCACTTTGTAACCACGACAACAAATATGACATTGTTTCTGGGCCCGTGGCAAACGATGACATTGCGTTGCTGTTTAGAACGTTTTCTAGTGGCTTAATTGATTTAGATACTTTAGTAAGCGGGTTAGAGTATAAACAACTTACGACCCAGTTTTCTTTCCACTCAGAGCAGGCGCTGGCATTCTTGCGCGCAGTGGAGGTGTAATCATGGACAAAGCAAGCGCACTGATAGAGGGTGTAACACAAGACTTGATAGCTTATTTAGTAGAAGAAATCGGTCATCCCATAGAGGAAGCCGCTAGTCTTGTGTATGGCTCAAAAGTATTTAGCAAACTGGCTGATAAAGAAACGGGACTATATAGAGAAAGTTCGGCCTATGTTTCAGTGCTATTAAAAGATGAACTTTCAAGCGGACAATTTTTACAAAAAGAAGTTTGAATTTTTGATGTCAACATTCAATTCAGAAAGGTGGTGTTGGTTGCCATGACGCAAAAAGCACAGCAGAAACGCATGTTGGCGATAAAGCTGGCCGACACGATGAACGCAATTGAGGGTGTGCCTGTTACGGCTAATGCGCGCCAATTATCAATGCATTGGGCACACGGTGAGATTACCGGCAAGCAGATGAAAACGCTGTTGCTTTCGTCGCACAAGAAAATGGCGGCGAGCCAAGCCGAATATGCCCATGACTGACCCGTATGTTTATGAAGCACTGCACACTACAGGCACTAACTACATCATTGAAGATATCGACCTTTTTATGGAGGCAAGGCGGGCAAGCTAGAGAACCGCTACCCGGCATTAAACAAAAAAGCTGCCGCCCCTTTATGGCAAACAGCTTTCTCTTATTCGGTTTTGGGGCTTAACGTGTCAATGGCAGATTTATAGGTGCAACGGTGTTGTGTATAGCGGATTGGGTTTGTTCAGTTTACAGGTGCATCTACGCCAGTGATATAGTCAATCACATCCATTTTAGATATGCGATAATTGCGCCCGATGGCGATATAGCGGATTTTGCCCGAATGTAGAAGCCGGTATCCCGTTTTTTCGCCAATACCACCCAACATTTTGCAAAGCTGCTTCACGTTGACTACATCGGGGTACTCACAGAAAATGGTTTTATACGTTTCATCAGATGTCAGCATTTTTACTTCTCCTTTTGTCTTTTTTCAATTAGGGTTTCCTTGAACGTAATTTAAGCCAGTGAGACGCAAAAGATTTTTTCTGCTAAGACTATTTCCCTCGATATCCCTCTCATTGGCCACATTTTGCCCAAGTCTTTCCCCAAAACGGTTATGTGCAAAAAGCTCCTATGTAATGCAGATTTGCAGCTTTTCAGCTAAACATCTATGAGCGGACGATTCGTTGCTTGACAATGATGGCCTCTAAATAACTCCAAAAACAACGCATTAACGCTTGCGAGTCAAACTCAAAATCTTTTGTAGGCAACTACGTGGGGGTTCAAGTCCCTTCGCCGGCACCATTTGTACGAAGCAGCGTCAATTATGTTGGCGTTGCTTTTTTTACCGTACCAGCTTATGTCCCGCAAGGTGGATTCTTCTTCGCCTGCTACGCTGGGTACACGCCAATGATGGCATTGGCCGACGCGCACGCCAAACGCATGAA
>DBDH01000108.1:4532-20581 GCA_002293455.1 Treponema sp. UBA937 | reverse complement strand
ACACCAGGCCTTTTCGGTGACTGACACTCCTGTGTAAACTATGCCGCACATATAGTGCACCCTACGCCATAACCACACCAAGCCTTTTCGGTGACTGTCACTCCTGTGTCACCCGACACTCCTGTGTCACCATGCTGCACATATAGTGCACTCTACGCCATAACTACACCAGGCCTTTTCGGTGACTGTCATTCCTGTGTCACCCGACACTCCTGTGTCACCCCATGCTGCACATATAGTGCACTCTACGCCATAACTACACTAGGCTTTTTTGGTGACTGTCACTCCAGTGTCCCGTCCTGTGTCACTCCTGTGTCACCGGTGTCACCTGTCACTCCTGTGTCACCTGTCACTCCTGTGTCACCCGACACTCCTGTGTAAACTATGCCGCACATATAGTGCACCCTACGCCNNGCCTTTTCGGTGACTGACACTCCAGTGTCACCAATGCTGCACATATAGTGCACTCTACGCCATAACTACACCAGGCTTTTTTGGTGACTGTCACTCCTGTGTCACCAGTGTCCCGTCACCCCCAACCCGCAGAGACAAAAAAAGACCATCCAGTTACCCGATCTGGATGGCCTTAATGAAGAAGCTATTCTTAAATTAAATACTCAAAACTAATTAGAGCCTTACGCGGAGAATACAGGGGATCATAAGTCTTGCGGTTTCTGCCGCAAGGTCGTAGCGCAATTCAACGCCGGTAGAAATACTGCTGTTCCTCATTGCGATGATTTCCAATCCGAGCAGACCGTTAAAGGATTTACCTTCTCCACCAGCTTGTTTTGATTCATCAATATATGAAACAGTCAGCCTTCCGGTAAGTGTATCGTTAATCTTGTAGTTTCCGCTGGCAGCAATCCACATTCCCCATTCGTCATTCTTATACTTCATAAAGTTCATGTTTGTCGCAAGAAGAAGTTTGTCGATAGTGTACTGAGCGCGCACATCAATACCCATTTCACTTGCCATATCAGTACCGGTATTATCCATACCAAAGGTAAACCCGACAACAGCGTCCAGATTCGGGACCAGTTTGTTGGGGCGGATATACGCACCTAACACGATCACGTCTTTTGCCAGCAAGCGGAAAATACCTTCAATAGTACCAAAGGGGTCAATACTGTAACCAAGACTTACAGAAGTCGGAGCCCAGACAAAAGTTCCGTCATCATTAACCTCAATATCACCATCATGATTATTGCTACTACCAGTAGTATAATCTTGGAAAGCAAGTTTTATCAGCAGTTTATCAATGGTAAGATCAGCAATCAGAGTGTGAACCCTAGCAGCAGTTCCACTCACACCAAGGTTAGCGGCATCTTCAATCATAGTCGCATCTTTGAGACCGCCAAGCTTTACATATTCACCGACAATACCGTTGTAGTTTCCGGCAAAACCGCTGACACGACCTGTATAGCGTGAATCAAATTTACCAGCTGTCAATTTTAACGGACCAAAACTTGCCCAGCCATAATAAGCATTAGCACCAATAGTTGTGTTAAGGCCCTGAACATTCGGCTCCAAAGTAACAGACGCACCAGCTTTCTCTCCGGAGAAAGTAATAGTCAAATCATCACGTGCCCTGGATTCATAAGCAACCCCATTCTCGTTCAAATTAAAGAACTCCGCAACGGGTTTATCAGCCGTAAGATCATTAACATTAAGAATCGTTGCCTGTGTACGGTAGTTCATGCTTAATGATTGAGCTGCTACGCTCCCCATTACCAATGCTGTTATAACCAGCAATCCTATCAATTTCTTCATGGAAAAATCCTCCTCATATAGATAGAAAAACATTTTCTTGCAGATAACAGCACCAAAAGCCCTTATCTGTAACAGTATTATTACAGATATCATAAAAAATATCCAGAGGTGTTTTTGGATTTTTCAGTCGTTTTTTTAATATTGAGTAACTTAGCGGATCAGTAACTGTTATCTAAAAAAAACTGCTTCCATGAAACTTGACGGTTTTTTGTCTTTGTATGTAAACTACTAATATGCGGTTTGAATTAGATGAAATGTTGATAGACTCGCTTCTTTTTTTCATGGAAGATCAAAATGATGATTTTGTGGTAGATTCCCGGGAAGCCGCTGTTGTTTCTCTCAGTGAAATCGATGAAGATGAAATTAATGTAGACGATGATGAACGCTACATCGATCTTCCTGAATGGAATTCCGCCGACGGTTTCAAATTGATGGAAAAGTTTGCGGTGTCTTTTAAAAACCCGGTGATAAAAAAGGCTTTGACACGGGCTTTGGACCAAAAAAAAGGCGTGTTCAGAGCTTTTAAAGATGTTTTAAGCGGTCATCCGGAAGCGGAACAGTTTTGGTATGCGTTTAAAGAACAGGAAATGCGGAGGTACATATTACAATGGTACAACGCTCTGCGGGAAGAATGGGGAATCGGAAAAATCGGCGAAGAACCGGAAGAAACCGATGATCTTATTCTGGAAGATTTTAGAATCCGGAAGCCTCTTGATAAAGATACAAGCGAAATCCTGAAACTGCATCAGCATTGCCGGGAAGAATACCAAAAAACGATTCCGGGCGATTTTTACCGGGAAGTCTTTCCGGAAGATATGAGCGGTTGGGTTTTCCCCAACGATACAAGCTGGCTTGCCGAGAATAACAACGGGGATTTTGCCGCGTACATTCTTGCAAAAACCGAAGGGACTTATATCAAGGTAATCGCGCTGGAAGTTTTGCCGGAATACCGGGGCCTGGGCATCGGCGAAGCTCTTTTGAATCATCTTATCACCCATGTCGATAAAGAAAAATCATCTCATATTTTGATTGATGTACCGGTAAACTCGGAAAATTTTTCCAAGGTCCTCTTCCGGAAAGCCTTTGCTCCCTATGAAACGAGGTATTATCTTGAAATTACATGAGCTCCGTGACACTTGAGTAACGTAGCTTTTTATGGCATGGTATTATTAATCAACTTGTATAGGAATAGGAAAATTGATGTCTTCCCCATTTGACAAAGAAAAGTTACAGGAAAAAATTCAAGAAATTCTTGTAAAGATTAAGACCGAAGCTGATCCTGTGTTGTTAAACACGTATCGTGCAATCTTGCGGAAGGAAGTTCCGTTTTTTACGCGTTCATATGTCGCGGCTTTTTTGCTTATGCAGCTTGAAGACGGTTATCGCGGGAAAAAAAATTATGATAACCGGGGTAAAAGGTCCCGTTTCTCCGGTACTCCTAATGCGGAAAATCCGAAAAGTGATGTTGACCGCTATCCTCTTGCTGACGCCGATTCTGTCAGGCTTTTTATCAGCGTTGGAAGGAACCGGCGGGTTTTCCCCAGAGAGATTCTTGGCATTATTAATTCCGAAACGGCTATACCGAAAGAAGATATTGGAGCAATCCGCATTCTGGACAATTATTCTTTTATTCAGGTCCGCAGTACCGTGGCGGACACTATCATTGAAGCCTTGAACGGAAAAAGTTTCCGGGGCCGCATCCTCACCGTCAATTACGCGAGAGACCGCAAAGAAAATGATGAAGATGTTCAATCCGAAGTAACCGCCAAAGAGCCGGATGCCGAAAATCCGTAAGCCTTTCTTCTGACTTGGCAGCGGCCGGAATTCTGTTTCGCTTCCCGCAATCTTACGTAAAAAGGGGCTGTTTGAACTTTTCAAACAGCCCCCGAATTTTGGAGGTGGTGGGAATCGAACCCACGTCCTAATACGCGAAATACAGGCGTCTACAGGTTTAGCTGTGCATTGTTATTGTCGGGAACCGCTTGGCTGCACGGCGCGCGGCGGTTCCGTATTCCGGAAATTTCTCATCGCACCCCGTCCGGAACCGGAGATTGACCAGCTCTGATTGCGACGCGGAAGCCGTCCCTCAGAGCGGCGGAACGGTTCCACGCGATTACGCAGCTAAGGCGTAACCGTAACTGTCATTGTTGGCAGTTAAATTTTTTGCCGAATCAGGAGCTCGGCACTCCACCTGCAGCCGGTACCCCGAACCGTACCAGTCGAAACCGGTGCACCCCCCGGACTGCTGTAAATATAAGGGAAAAATAAAAAGCCGTCAACAGAAAAAGCCGTTCACAATTTGTTTTTCACCTCTGTGTACCTTGTGTACTCAACAATAGACATAATGCTTGACAAGTCACACATTATGGGATGATACTATTTCTGGGTTTTTCATAAATTTTGAAAGTACAAAAAATGATTTTTTTCTTAAAAACATACATGAGTACTTTGGATGGGGGAGTGTATGAAAATGTTAAAGTGTTTTTTAAGCGTGTTACTGCTGTCCGTTGTTTTAAGCAGCTGTGAATCTCCTGTGTTGCCGCCAAAAACCTACACGGTTACCTATAACGCTAATGATGCTGATAGCGGGACGGTACCGGCTTCCGTGCCGTATGAAGAAGGTTCGACAGTAATCGTTGCCGGCAACACCGGGAATTTAACCAAAAATGGTGTATCGTTTTTCGGTTGGAATACCAAATCGGATGGGTCGGGCATCAACTATGGAGCTGGAAGTCGAATCAACGGAATTAATGGAAATATAGTGCTTTACGCCAGATGGGAAGTACCCGATAGGACATTTTGGGCCCAAAGAGTTACGGATGAAGGGTTTTATCAGCTCGATGCCGAACTGCTGGCCGAAGGGGCCCATTGTCTCGTGTATGCCGAAGGAGCTTTGTCATTTTCAGCCGCCAATGCGGAAGACATTAGAGATGAATACGAAAGTGCGATTTTCCCAAAAATATCAGGCACCTTTGGAACTTTTGAAGATGTCGATGAAAACGGAAAAGTCATCATTTTACTGCTGGATATTATTGACGGTTACAACGGCGGAAATGAAGGGTATGTAGCAGGATATTTTTACTCTATCGACATGGAACCCAAATCTGCGGATCCTGCTGATATCTTCTACTATTCCAATGAAGCGGACATGATTTACGTCGATGTAAATCCCGGATGGAATAATGAAAACCACGATTTTGTATATGCTACAATAGCGCACGAACTCCAGCACGGCATAAACTATTCAAAAGGGCTCGATAGAGAATTACAACAAGACCTTTGGATTAATGAAGGCCTTTCTTCCGGTGCGGAATACGTCTACGGCGGATACCAGGACGACAGGATTGGTTTTTTTAACGCTGATCCCTTTGGTTCAATTGGTCACGGAAATAATTTTTATGTCTGGTACGGATTCTGGGAAGATGAAGTGGGTGATCAGTTAGCAAACTATTCCACGGTCTACCTTTTCTTCCAGTGGCTTAGAGTTCATGCGTCAAATGGTATCGGAATTTATAAAGAGATTCTTGATTCGCAATATGCGGACTATCAGGCTGTAACTTCTGCGGCTGATATTTTCATCGATTCCATGTTTAATGATTGGGAAACGCTTCTTAGTACATGGATGTGGGCGAACATTAAGAATGAGAGTACCGGGTTTAAGGGGTATAAAAATAACTCAGATTTGCAGCCAAGATGGTATCCAATAAATGCTTATGATGCCTCCCCAGAGCCGCCGCCGACCTCTTGGTCTTTGTCGCCTGGAGAAGGGTTGTTCTCGCTTAACCTTAGTGAGAATGCTTTTAATCCTGTTTCTACCGATTATGTAAAATATACTAATGAGCTTTGCCGTCCTTTTTTTGTTGATTACACTACAAATCCGACAGCAGGTAATTTTAATACCTATCTCACCGTAAACGTGGATACCGATATTGAAGGCATAGCTCAAGAAGGACAAATTGCGGTAAGTATAAGAGATGATCTTTTCAGAAGTGCAGCGGCACAGCTGAACAACGTAAGAACAACGGCGGCACCTTCCCATCCTTATCCGATCAGTTTTGCGGATAAGCAGGCAGAACTTAAAGCGAGAGAAAATCAAGGGAAACGGAAAACTGGCGCGGATGCGTGGGTGTATAAACGATGAGCCGGAAGATAAAAGCCGGATGGATAGTAATGTTTTTTATCCTTTCCGGCGGGTTCCTTTTTTCGTTCGGCCAAAAGGATGATGTAAAGGAAATGCCCGTTCAAAATGATTCGGAGGAAGTCCCTGTTCAAAATGATGCTCCGGTTGACAGCGGTTATTACAATACCGCTGTAGAGGGGCAGGAAGTTGTCATTACTGGACGAGTCCGCCTTGTGGGGAGCGATCCTTTTCCCAGGTATGTGGTAACGGAAGCCGGAAAATACGACTGGTATATCCCAAACGCGGAAGACAGGAAAGTCATATCCGGCTTTGAACAGCAGACCCTTACGATTAGGGGAACTGTTGTTTTGCGGGAAGTAATCCTTGTCAACGGAAGGCGGATAGGAACGGAACACAGTCTGAAATCTGTCAGCCTGGTAAAATGATAAGAAGGGCAGGGGGGCATCCCTTGTCAAATACCTTACTAAAAACAACAACTTTGTTAAAAAATCAACAAAATTGTTGTTTTATCCTGAAATCTGGGGTATTGTTATAACATGGATTTTTCTCAAGCGCGGCACTCCGGTGATTATACTTCGCCTATGTTAGGTCTTGACGTTTTTGAAGAGGGTGTTGCCCAAAAAGCGCTTCTTTATGTAAAGGAACATCATCCCGGTGAATTACATACAGCCGAAGACCGGTTTTCCGCGCTAAAGACTTTAGGTCATGCTATATCGCTTTTTCCGTCGGTTCGGGAAGCTCAGCGTCTTCGCGGGGATATTCGGGACGAAGAAAGTCTCATCGCGTCGATGATCGAATATTCTCCGTCTTCCCGGTTTTTGCATACTCCTTCAAGAATTGTGTCTTCCAGGGGATTCCTTGTCGCGAAATCCCACGCGTTTTCCATGCTCGCGTTTTTAGCGGCGGAATCTTCCGCGTTAGTTTTATCGATACGGAAGATTATCCTTTCTGTTATTTGTACCTTGATGGCGGAAGATGTGTACATAGCGTGTCTGAATGATCCGTCTTTTCCCAAAGAAAAAAAACGCTTTTTGGCGGAGGACTTAATTCTTTTGTGGGACAGCGGAGCGGACCCAAGATCAACTCATAATCTGCCGGCGCTTCAATCTTTGTGGGCTGCCAGAGATTCCGCTCCGCCTTGTTTCGGCACGATGGAAGGTTCCAGTGAGCTCATCCGTATTTCTATCGATTTAGACATGGACTGGCAGGAGTTTATCGCTAATCAATTATCTATCGATGAAACCCGGTGGGCTCTGGAAGAATTTCTTTTCGGCATCTCCTTTGAAGAAATTATTGAAGTGAGATCACGGCTGAAACGTTTCGGTATTACCGCGGTAGATCATAATGAAATCCGGTCATATCTGGGAAGCCGTCCTTCTTTTTCGATGGTCGATAATCGTGATCCGCGGGGCATTTATGATTTTTATGTGGAGCGGAGGGATACGGCGGTTTTACGCGAACACAGCTCCGCCCTGGGGCCGAAAAAAACACTCGAAGAATTGTATCTGCGCCATAGAATAGCGAAGGGTTAGCATTCCGCCTCCGAGATGCCTCATTTTAAAATGTTACCGAAAGGACCTTTTAATCATGGAACATTTTTTGATAGAATCGGATAATGAGTTTATCAAAAATTATATTTCTTTTTCTCTTGGCGTTTTTCTATGTGGTATATATTGCAAAAATGATTTTATTAAAAAAGCAAAATATCCAGGGGAATATTTTAGGTAAAGGACAAAAGCCTAAAAACATAGCCGTTTTTGAAATTGTTTTAAAATTTTTTACTTTCTTGATTGTTCCGGTTCAGTTTGGAAGTGTGGTTTTTGGCGATTATCTTTTCAATCTGCCTTTTCCTTTTGTTGTTAATATCATCGGTTTTATTTTTCTTCTCTTTGGGGATTTGTTCTTTTTAAGCGCGGTAATTACGATGCGCAACAATTGGCGTGCCGGTTACAGTTATGAACAAGATACGGAGCTTGTTACTAATGGCGTATACAGGATAAGCAGAAATCCGGCTTTTGTAGGATTTGATTTGTTATACATTGGGTGTGCTTTGGCGTATTCGAATGTAATAAATTGTGGGTTTACAGTCATATTGATTATCATTTTTCATGTTCAGATTTTGGGTGAAGAAAAATTCCTTTCGTATAAGTTTGGAGAAAGGTATCTTGCATATAAAAGCAAAGTTAGACGGTATTTCTGATTTTGCTTTAAGGCAACGCGGAGTGACAGATAACGATCCCTCTGCCTGAATGGTGGGAATGAAGATACCCCGAAGCGGGCTCTCAACATGTATTCTTTAGAGCCTCTTGCAAAACTCGGTTAGTTTTGCTGAGGCTCATGCGATTTCTCGCCTAAAGGCTGCAAAATACGCATTTTTAAGCGGTTGCAATTGCAAAAACTGGAGTTTTGCAATTGCCTCTTTAGTGTGATTTTTCGCGGTTTTTCGCCTGTTTTAGAAGAAAAACGAAAAAAATAATAGGGTAATGATGATTGCGGTCTAAAGTCCGGAGTCAATTTAATCAGCATTACCATAGCATTCCGCCTCTTGTGCGGTCAATTTAAAACAAAGACGATTGAAATATACGGTCCGTTGTCTGTTCTCCGAACATTAAAAAATCGTTATCGGCGGTTTTTTTACCGCGACTCCCCGTTCGTCGTAATCGTCTTCCGCGTCTCCGGCTTTGCTTTCAGATGCGGAAAGTTTTGATACGGTCCGGCTCTCAAGAACAGGCGGAAGCTCCACCGTTTCTATTGTTTTCCGTGTTTTTTCGATTTCATGTTTTTCGCTTTCGGGGAAGGTTTTAAGCGTAAAAATTTCCTTTTTGGGTGTTTCCGTTTTTCCCGGGCTTATTTCCCTTACTTCCGCGGAAAGACTTCCGGAAATGAAAGAATCAGATGAACTTGAGAAATTTTTCACGGGTGCGGTGTCTTTTTTTGTTTTTTCAGCATCGGAAGTAACAGCTTGTCTAGGTTTGAAAGAGTTTTCCGATGCAGAGGAATTCGTATGTTCGACGATTTTCCCGGATTGATGTGCAAGATTCGCGCCGTATTCAAAGGTTTTACCGCTTCCGTTCTGCGTTTGCAGGATAGTACGCTTCGTTTGATCAAGTATATCTTTTATATCAAGCATTTTTCTATGGACATCTTGGTGATCTGCCGTCATTTCCGTTGTCTTTTTGCCCGCCGCCCGGGAAATTTCGGCGGTTTTTTTGACGGATTCCTGAATCTTTTCCGTTTTTTCCAAAGATTGAGAAGCGATAGCATCTATCGCAACAATTTCCTCTGAAAAACCGCGGATTTTTCCGCTTATTTCCTTGAATGACGCGGAAGAATTGCTGCCGGCTTCGAGCGCTTCGCTGATTTTTTCCATAAGCGCGTTTACTTCCCGGCTTATCTGGCCGGCATTTTCCTTTGTGGATTCGGCAAGTTTCCGGATTTCATCGGCAACAACCGCGAATCCGGCTCCCGCGGCTCCGGCATGGGCGCTTTCAATCGCGGCGTTCATGGAAAGAATATTTGTCTGTTCCGAAATCTGATTAATGGTTCGAGTTATTTCATGAATTTTTTCCAGGTCCGCCGAAATATCTTTTATCATTTCGGAAACTTCAAGAACCTGATCTTCGCCGCCCGCAATTTCGCTTTCCAGTTCTTTTGAAAGAGTGCTGCTCTCACGCGTCTTTTTGGAAAGATCGATTATCAGCGAAACCGATTCGGAAACAGCGTTATCCGCGTCTTTTGTTATATCGATCTGTTCGTTGATTCTTTCATGGTAAGACGCAATAGTGCTGTTCGTAAGTTTCAGTTCTTCCGATATGACGGAAACCCGTTCCTCCAAACCGGAAATGTTTTGTATTACGTTGTCTAAAACGGCCCGCGTATGTTCTTTTTCGTTGTTTAATTCCCGCGTCCGCGAAAGACTGGATTCTTTTTCATTTTCCGCGGAACTTTCATCATCTTTTTTTAATTGATTAATCCACGCGCCGAATGAAATAATGTTTTTCCGAAATTCCCGCAGCGCGGGATCATCGGCGGCGTCTTCCTCCGGCGAAAAATCTTTTTCCATCAATTTATTCATTATTTCGAGGAGCCGGGTTTGTTTCCGGGTAAGCTGCTGAATCGTCATCAAAAAATACAAAGCGATTCCGGCAACAAGAATACAATGCAGTAATCCTCCGCGGAAAAGCAGATTCTTCACGGCACGCCCGGCAGTTTCATCCAAAGGATAACTTTCTACAATATTTATCTGAATACACAGATTGATGATGACGATGAGCAAAACCGCGGCGCAAATAAAAACACCAATCAGAATTTTTTTGTTATTTTTCATGAAATATCCTATTGTTTTTCGTATTGCTGCACTTCATCGAAAATATATTCAAGCTGGATTCCGGCTTTTTGAAACATTTCTTCTGAATCGCTTCCGTCATGGTAACGTCTCTGGCACACAACCCGGACGATTCCGCAGTTGATGATGAGCATGGCGCAGGTTCGGCAGGGAGTCATTCGGCAGTAAAGCGTGGAACCGTTTATCGCGATGCCGTTTTTCGCGGCCTGGCAAATCGCGTTTTGTTCGGCGTGAACGGTCCGCACACAATGAGTCGTAACCTTTCCGTCTTCGTGCGTAAGCTGTTTCAGCTGATGCCCAACCTCGTCGCAGTGAGGAAGTCCCGATGGAGCTCCGACGTAACCAGTTACCAAAATCTGATTGTTTTTCGCGATCACACAGCCCGATCTTCCCCGGTCACAGGTTGCCCGTTTTGAAATAGCATCACAGACTTCCATGAAATATTCATCCCAGCTGGGTCTTTTGTAGGTCGATTCCGCCATATCATCCCCTTTATTAATCGTGTGTTCTATCATATATTTTATCACGATAATGGTTTTATTGGAAGGCAAAGACTTTCCGCATACGGCATCTTTACGGAGAGAATTATGTTTCTTACGGTTTGCATGAATCCGACGCTCCAGAAGACTCTCATTTTTCCGGCGGTGCATAATAATGAAGTAAACCGGACCGCATGTCACCGGCTTGATGTTTCTGGTAAAGGGATTAATGTCAGCCGTGTTTTGGGACAGCTTGGGAAAAAAGTTGTTCATCTGACCCAGCTCGGCGGAACTTTGCGGCCGCTGTTTCTCGATCTTTGCGAAAAGGACAATATTGATATTCGTTACGTCGAAAGCGGCAGTGAAATCCGCTTTTGCTATACGCTTCTGGAAGAAAGCTGTCACGGAGTGACCGAGCTTGTGGAAGAATCAGAGCCTGTTTCGGATGAAACGGAATCGGCGATTATGAACCTGTATGAAGCGCTGCTGTCTGACGCGGACTGGCTGATTATTTCGGGAACCAAAGCCGGCGGTTTTTCCGGCAGACTCGTTCCCGAAATGGCTAAACAGGCAAAGGCGCGCGGAAAAAAGATGGTTCTGGATATTCGGGGCGATGATCTTCTCAACAGCCTTTCGTACAAACCTGATATCGTAAAGCCCAATATGCTGGAATTTGTGTCAACTTTTTTTCCGGAAAAAACAAAACAGGGAACCTTTGCCGTTTCCGAAGAAGATATGCTGCCTCTTGTAAAAGAAAAAGCGGCGGAACTTTCTTTGAACGGAACAAGCTGGGTTATCACAAGGGGCAGCAAGGCTGTCTGGGTTTTTCAGGAAGGCAATTTTGATGAAATCACGTTTGATGCCGTGATTCCCGTAAACACCACCGGTTCCGGCGATGCCTTTACCGCCGCTCTCGCGTCAAGCCTTTCGGAAGGCAATTCCCTGAAAGACGCGGTCCGGGAGGGAATCAGGTGCGGCGCGCTCAACGCGGCGTTTGTGAAACCGGGGACAATAAAATAAAAGGATGAATATTATGGATAAAGCGGAATACTCTGCTGTTTTGGATACAGAAGAAAAGACGGTTATCATTCCGGTCGGCGGAATGACCTGCGCGGCTTGTTCGAGCCGGGTAGAAAGAGCTTTGTCAAAGGTTCCGGGGGTGATAAGTGCGTCGGTGAACCTTGCCTCTGAAAAGGCGGCGGTCCGTTATGCTCCGAATCTGGTCCGGGTTTCGGAATTAAGGCAGGCGATCACACAGGCAGGCTACGAAGCTCTCACCATTGAAACGGACCAGGAGAAGGATGCCCACGCCAAAGCCAAGGAACGGGAAATCATCATACAGAAGCGGAAAACGATTCTCGCGGCGGTTTTTGCGCTTCCGCTTCTGTACATCGCGATGGGGCCCATGATCGGCCTTGCGGTGCCTTCTCCGCTTAGTCCGCATCATTTTCCTCTGCGGTATGCTTTGCTCCAATTGGTGCTGGTTATTCCCATTGTGATTGCCGGCTTTAGATTTTTCACGCACGGCTTCAAAGCGCTTTTCATGCGGAGTCCGAATATGGATTCTCTTATCGCAATGGGAAGCAGCGCGGCGCTTTTGTACAGCCTCTATTCGGTGTTCCAGATTGCCCGGGGACACGCGGAGGCGGCTCATCATCTCTATTTTGAATCGGCGGGAATCATCATTACGCTTATTCTGCTGGGGAAAACGCTGGAAACTATTTCCAAAGGAAGAACTTCCGCGGCGATAAAAACCTTGATGAACCTTGCGCCCAAAACCGCCAGAATTATTCAGGGTGAGACTGAAAAGGACATTCCTGTTGAGGAAGTGGAGGTCGGGGACATTATCCTCGTGCGGCCCGGCGAAACAATTCCGGTGGACGGTGAAGTTATTGCCGGAAGCAGTTCCGTTGATGAATCGATGCTTACCGGCGAAAGCATCCCCGTGGAAAAGGGAGCCGGTTCCTCTGTGGTCGGGGCCAGCCTCAATAAAAACGGTTCCTTTACGTTTCGCGCGGCGCGGGTCGGGGCCGATACAACTCTGGCGCAGATTATCAAGCTGGTGGAAGACGCCCAGGGTTCAAAGGCTCCTATCGCGAAACTGGCCGACATTGTTTCCGGGTACTTTGTTCCCATCATCTTTGTGATCGCGCTTCTTTCGGCCGCCGCCTGGCTCCTTTCCGGACAGACGCTTGAGTTTGCTTTGACCATCTTTATCAGCGTCCTGGTGATTGCCTGCCCCTGCGCTTTGGGATTGGCTGTTCCGACCGCGGTCATGGTGGGAACCGGTAAAGGCGCGGAACTGGGAATCCTTTTTAAATCGGGGACCGCTTTGGAACGCGCTCACAAGATCGACACCATCGTGTTTGATAAAACGGGAACTCTTACGGAAGGCAGGCCGGAACTGGTTTCGCTTATCACAGAGGACGGATACGAAAGAGAAACGGTATTGAGCCTGGCGGCTTCCGCGGAAAAAGCGTCGGAACATCCTTTGGCGGAAGCGCTTATTCAGGCCGCGGAAAAAGAAAACATTGCGGTGAAAACGCCGGACCATTTCCGCGCGGTTTCAGGGCGGGGAATTGAGGCGGAAGTTGATCAGCGGCGCGTTCTTTTGGGGAACAAGGCTTTTATGGAAGAACGCCGGGTACAAAATGTCCGCGATGATGAAAAAACGCAAAGCCTTCTGCAAAGCGGCGCGGCCGTGATGTATCTTGCTGTTGATGAAAATTATGCCGCCGCTTTTGCCGTTGCCGATACCATAAAGCCGTCGGCCCCCGAAGTTGTCGGCCTCTTAAAAGAGATGAACATCGCGTCCGTAATGATTACGGGCGACAACAAAGTAAGCGCCAAAGCGATTGCGGAAAAGGCCGGAATCAGTGAAGTCCTCGCGGAAGTGCTTCCGGAGCACAAAGCGGAAAAAGTAAAACAGCTCCAGGATGAAGGAAAAATCTGCGCGATGGTAGGGGACGGCATCAACGACGCTCCGGCTTTGGCGCAAGCCGACATCGGCATTGCGGTAGGTTCCGGCACCGATGTCGCCATAGAAAGCGCGGACATTGTGCTTATGAAAAATGATCTCTACGATGTTGTTACCGCGGTGAGGCTTTCAAAAAAGATGTTCCGAATCATCAAACAGAATCTTTTCTGGGCTTTCGGCTATAATGTTTTGGGAATTCCTGTCGCGGCGGGGCTTCTCTATCTTTTCGGCGGTCCTTTGCTGAATCCCATGATTGCCGCGGCCGCCATGTCGTTGAGCAGCCTTTCCGTATTAAGCAATGCGCTCAGGTTAAAGCGTTTTAAACGAGGAAATTGCAAAACTAACCGAGTTTTGCATAAGCTCATGCGATAAGATTTTTTGTGGAAAAGCCGCTTTAGACACATTTTTCGCAAAAAAGTTGCGTTTTTTTGCAAAAAAAACTTGCATAAAATGACAAGGTGGAATATTCTGTCAATATGAAATTAAAACCAGAACAATATTTGGCTGACTGGCCGGATATGCCTTACGCGAATTTTATTGAGTGGCTTGACGGGATCGAAAAGAAATGGCCGGACAGAAAGGCTATTCTGTACAGAACCGGAAAACAGAAAGATTTTGATATCTGGAACTTCGCAAAACTGGCATCCGAATCCCGCCGGATTGCCCGCGGGCTTTTAGCCAAAGGGTTTAAAAAAGGCGACCGTGTTGCTCTGTGGCTCGAAAACCGCCCTGAATGGATGGTCATTTGGCTCGGCGCCGCCATTTCCGGCTTGATTATCGTTCCCATCGATTTTACCATAAATGAAAAAGAATGCGCGAATATTCTTTGTTTTACGCGGCCTAAGGCGTTTTTTCATTCTGTCCGGAAAGACGAATTTGCCGGCCGGATGAAAACCGAACATACGGCTATCGATTGTTTTGTCAGCCTTAACGAAGAAAGCCCAGATAACTTTTGGAATTTTGGAAAAAATGATGATGGCCAGCCGCTGCCGCCGCCTTCTTCTATCGATGCTCACGATCCTGTTTCTATCATCTTTACATCGGGAACTACCGGCGTGGCGAAGGGCGTGACGCTGCACCACAAGGGCATTATCGCGAATGTCAACGCGGCGGTTATCTCCCTTAGGGCGTATTCCTCTGATATGTTCATCAATGTGCTGCCTTTGCATCATACTTATCCTACAACCTGTTCGTTCCTGGCGCCGCTTTCTGTCGGGGCCGGTACCATCATTGTGGAAAAACTGGTCGGTAAAGTGGTGCTTGATGATATCCGCGACGGAAAAGGGACCTTCCTCATCGCGGTTCCGCTGTTATACGATAAGGTGATGGCGGGCGTTAAGGCGACTATGAATCAGCTTTCTCCTGTCGGAAAGTTTTTCCTTGGGATGCTTCGTTCTATGGCGCTCTCTTTTTCCAAGCATCGGTTTCCCCAGTTCGGCAAGACCGTGTTACAGTTCGTGAGAAAGCGGATGGGTCTCCAGACAGTGCGGATCATGGTAGCGGGCGGCGGACCGTTAAATCCGAAAACCGCGGATTTCTTTGATTCAATCGGGTTCTGCATGGTTCACGGCTACGGTATGAGCGAAAATAGCCCCCTTGTCAGCGTGAACACTCCCTGGCATAAAAATAACGTGTCGGTAGGTCTGCCGGTAAAATACACCGATGTCAAAATCATCGATGCTGATAAAGACGGGGTAGGGGAGATCGCCTATAAATCTCCGTCCCTTATGCTGGGTTACTATGAAAATGATGACGCCACGAAAGAAGTGTTTGATGAAGACGGATTCCTCAAAAGCGGCGACCTCGGTTATATTGACGATAAAGGCTATATTTTTATCAACGGCCGCAAGAAAAATCTGATTGTCAGCGCGGGCGGAAAAAATATTTATCCCGAAGAGATCGAAGCCTGTTTCGATTCTTCCCGCGTAATCGGCGAGATCCTTGTGACCGCGAAAAAGGGTGAATCCGGCGGCGAGGAAGTGTACGGTCTCGTATACCCGAATTTTGAAGCGCTCGCGGAAGATTATCCCGGGAAAGATCTGGAAGAATCGTTTATATTCGATCTTGTAAAAAAGGAAGTCGAAAAAGTAAACCGCGGCCTTACCGGCTACAAAAAGATTTCCGATTTCAGGCTTGTCAAGGAAGAGTTCGAGAAAAACGCCCAGAAAAAGATAAAACGGTTCCTGTATAAGGGCATTGTGTGATCGATAAAAGTGAAATGAGAAAAAGAAGAACCGTTTAACGTTGATCATTATGCATTGAATTCGTGGCAGTTATATGATATAATTTGACTATCGATAAGGGTAGAATTGTGAATATAAAAGCATCTGCTTCGAT
>DBDH01000108.1:0-4500 GCA_002293455.1 Treponema sp. UBA937 | reverse complement strand
GAAGGCGATCTTGTTGTTATGGATATTAACGCTTTTGAGCAGCGTGCCAAAGAACTTAAACTCGCGGAGGATTTGTTTCATATCCGTACAGCCCGCCTCAATGGGGCAAAAGGTCATTCGCTCGACGATGTGCGTGCCGTTCTGACAAAAACAATTGAAAGCACCGAAACAGCAGGCTGATGGAAAAAATAACATACAGCGTTGTCGTTTCGGATGCTGCCCTTGCTATGTTGGACAGTCATGCCGCTTTTTTGGCGAAAGTCAACGCAAAGGCGGCCGCAAAACTCATGGATGAAGTCCTTGATGATATGGCATCGTTGTCGGAATATCCGCATCGGTTTCCTTTTTATGAAAATCAATTTATAAGCGATAATCGCTATCGGAAAATGCTGTCGGCGAAACGGTATGTAATCCTCTACGAAATTGACGGGGAGTCGGTGTTTGTGGATTATATTATTGACTGCAGACAAGACATAAACTGGCTGATCCGATAGCCTGAAAGATTTGATGGTTTTGTTTTAATGTCCGCTTTTCCAATCAGGTTCATTCCGCTACAATGGCATCCATGACGAACAGTTCTTTTTTTCAGGGTGCGTCCCTTGCCGCGTTGTCCTTACCGCCGCCCGGTTCCCGTGTGGCGGTGGCTATGTCCGGCGGGGTGGATTCATCGCTTACGGCCTTGCTTATGGCGGACCGGGGATGCCGGATTACCGGGGTCAGCATGATGATGTACGACGGCAGCCTTCAATTTCCTCCGGGCGGAGGGAAGGGCTGTTACGGTCCCTTCAGTCGTGAAAACGAAGAAAACTGCCGGAAACTCTGCGAGGAGCTTGGCGGCGATTATCATGTAATCGATCTTTCGGTTCCGTACAAACGGGAAGTGATGGATTATTTCCGCGGCGAATATCTGAGCGGAAGAACGCCCAATCCCTGTCTCCGATGCAACCCCATGATCAAGTTTGGACTCCTTCCGGATGAACTCCGTAAAAAGGGCATCGCGTTTGATTATTTTGTTACCGGTCATTATGCGCGGCTCTTTGCCCCGGAAGGAGACGCTTCCCGGGGAGTCTACATCGCTCCGGGGATCGATCTTTCCAAGGATCAAAGTTATTTTCTCCAGCGGCTTAGTCAGGAACAATTGACGGTGAGCCGTTTTCCTTTGGGCGGCATGACAAAGGCGGAGGTGAGGAAGCTGGCTTTGGAGAAAGGGCTCGCGGCGGCGGAAAAGAAAGATTCCCAGGACTTTCTCCGTAAGGAAGATTTTGACACGATTTTCGCGTCAAGTCCTGCCGCGGAGGGAAACATCGTACATACCGGAGGGAAGGTTTTGGGAAAGCACCGGGGCATCATCCGTTACACGATAGGGCAGCGCCGGGGCTTGGGCGTGAGCCTTGGGCCGGAACCGCTGTACGTTGTGTCGATTGATCCGGAGAAGAACGAAGTCATCGCCGGTCCTGAAACCGATTTATTCGCGTCCGGACTGGAAGCCGAAAACGCGGTGTGGGCGCCCGGTTTCGGTACCGGACCTTTCAGGGCATGGGTCAAAATCCGCCTTGCGTCGATGCCTTCTCCCGCGTGGGTGTACCCGTCGGAAAACGGCCGCGTCACGGTGAAGTTTGATAAAACGCAGAGGGCTGTCGCTCCCGGTCAATCCGCGGCGTTCTATGTTCCTTTCCCCGGTACGGCCATGCCGGACGATGTGGACGAAATCGGCCGGGAGAATACGGTTATTGCGGGCGCTTCGGTTATAAGCGAAGCGGTGAAGCGGTGAAGCGGTGATGAGCGGCCGGCTTTAGGAAAGATCAACCCCGATAATTCTTTTCGCGACAAGCCCGATGATAAACGAAATGAACGCTACGCCCAGGCTGATCAATGCCATTTCACCGAATCGTTTGAGGAAGGGGAGCCCCTGGGCAATCGACAGGTAATAATTAAAGACGAGAATGATGCAGATAACCACACCCAGCATGATGCCGAACGCGGCAATGTATAAGGAGTTGGGCAGGAACAAATACGGCATGACCATCAGCACAACGGTGATTACATAGGCGACTCCGGTGTACAGGCTTGATTTAAGCGCGTTGGCGTTTCCGTCCGCCTTTTCGGCTAAATAGTTGGAAGCCGCCATAGACAATGTGGCGGATATGCCGGTGATAATCCCCGATAATGCAACAAGTCGCGTGGACGCGAGGGCAAAGGTTAATCCGGCAAGGGTTCCCGTAAGTTCAACAAGGGCGTCATTCAAACCAAGAACCATGGCGCCGACATAATGAAGCCGCTCTTCATCGAGCATGTCCATCAATTTGGCTTCATGTTCTTCTTCATCCGCAAGAATCGCCTTGGCTTCAGGAATTTCTTTTTCAATGGAGTGTAATCCGTTTATCCCGGCTTCTTCCGCTTTATCCATGTATTTTATCGTGAAGGTATAACCCAAAAGAAAACTTATCAGTTTAAACAAGGCGATCTTGAATTTCCGGGGCTTTACATCCTGGCCGGTATATTCCTTCCACACTTCATAATGATTATATTCCGCGTTTGCTATATCCGAGAGAACGCGTTTATCATGCTCATTCTTCTGTTTACCGGCAATATATTGATACAGGATACTTCCGGTAATTTCATCGCGCTGAAATTGCATGAGCCGTTTCATGACGGCAGGGCTTACATTCTTTGACATAGATTCAGCTCCTTTCAGAATAAACAATCTTTTCTTTCGGCAGCCATTTCGCGAGGCATTGGGTCAGAGCCGTCCGGTCAATGGGTTTGGAAAGAAAATCGTTAAAACCGGCGGCGAAAAAATTCGCTACAGCGTCGCTTACGGCATTGGCGCTCAGCACGACAATCGGAATATCTTTCGCGGGTCCGTCCAAAGAACGGATAATTCCGGCTGCTTCAATGCCGTCCATTTCCGGCATCATGTGATCCATGAAAATAAGGTCATATTGATTTGCGGTAATTTTGTCAATCGCCTGCTTCCCGCTTAGAACACAATCGGATTCTATTTCAAACGACTCAAGCATATAGGCGGCAATTTGAAGGTTAATTTCTATGTCATCTACAATCAGCACCCTGGAACCGGGAGCCTTGATAAGGAAAACATCTTTTTGTTGTTCTGCCGGCAGTTCCGCCGCTGTCCCTTCTACTAGCGGCAGCCGCACGGTGAAACGGGATCCTTTGTTGTATTCACTCTCAAGATCGATAGAACCATTCATAAGATCACAAAGCCGTTTTGTGATAGCCAAACCCAAACCGGTCCCCGTCACTCCTTTGTTGCGGACAATATCTACCTGCTCAAAAGCGGAAAAAAGCCGCGGAATAGCATCTGCCCGAATGCCGATTCCCGTATCCTCTACCTCAAAACATAGGTGAACATCCGCTTCTTTCCGTACACGGAACGAGACTTTTCCCTTCGGCGTATATTTCAAGGCATTATTAAGAATATTGGTAAGAATCTGCCGGATGTGCTTTTCATCGCCGTACACTACTTCAGGAAGATCGGCGGAAAACTCACAGACAAAATCGATGTTTTTCCGTTGAAACATTAACGCAAACATTGATTGAAGATGGTTCAAAAGATTTCCCAGATCATAATAATCTTCTATAAGTTTCAGTTTATCCGCTTCAATCTTTGAAAAATCAAGAATGTCATTGATAAGATCTAAAAGGGTATGAGAAGCTTCCTGAATGCCTTTAAGATATGTATGCTGATGATCATTCAGCCCGGTATTTCCCAGCATTTCCGCAAAACCGATAATCGCGTTCATGGGTGTACGGATTTCGTGCGAAACAGTTGCGAGAAAATTTGATTTTGCCGAATTTGCCTGTTCCGCGTCTTTTAGGGCTTTGAGGAATTCCGTCGTGTCGGAAAACAAAATCATAAAGCCTTCCATGCTGCCGTTGTCCGTAAGCATGGGAGTAACCTGGACGTTGTAACTCCGCAGGTTTCCGGTTCTGCCGAAATCTATCATATCATTAAATTCAAACGTTTGCTTTCCTTCATGAATTTGCTCAAGCACTTTGTTCAGTTCCAGCAAACAGCCCTCTTCCATGTACGGTGAAAAAAGTTTGAGATGGGGAATTTCTTTGATAAGACCGAATCCCGCTATGCCGCAAATTTTCAAAAACGATTCGGTACAATACGCGAGATTATCGTCCGAATCGAAAAGAAGAATCATATCAGGACAATTGTCGAGAAGCAGATTCATGTAGCGTTCCTGTTCCGAACGTCTTGCGGAAATCATATTTGCCAAACTGTCTTTAGCCTGGGCAGAGTTTTTATTGCGCTCAATCTGTTTTTCGGCAAGATTAAAAAGGCGGGCCAGTTTTTTATATTCCATAGTCAGATGATGATTCTCAAGACGCATAGTCTCGATTTTAGCTGTCAATTTTGATATTTCATCCTTGTTTTGATTCATGAGGTTTCCTCCAGAAATCCCTGTTTACGGTTTCGATATGCGCGCCGAAATGAAACTTTTTATGTATAGAGGAAATTGCAAAACT
>DBDH01000111.1 GCA_002293455.1 Treponema sp. UBA937 | reverse complement strand
GACTTAATCAGCGCTGCCTTAGAGTCAATTTAATCAGCGCTGCCCTAAGTTAACATCGTAAGGAGCTTCCATGTCGGAAATGAAAGGGTCTGAAATCAGACGGGTATTTGTAGAGAAAAAAGCTGGTTTTGATATTGAAGCCCTGCATCTTAAGGCGGATATTTCCGGCTTTTTGGGTGCGCAGTTCCCTGAATTAACTGAGCTGAAAAAGGTAAGGATTCTGAACCGTTACGATACCGCCCATCTTGATGAGGATGAGTTCAAACGCTTTACCGATCTTGTTTTGTCGGAGCCCCAATGCGATCAAGTCTATTATGATGATACCACTCCCGCGTCGAAGGATGAACGTTTTTTCGGCATAGAATATCTGCCGGGACAGTACGATCAGCGCGCGGATTCCGCCGAGCAGTGCGGCGAACTTGCGGTAGGAATCCGGCCCCTTGTGAGAAATGCCCGCGTCTATGTGTTTACCGGAAATTCCGCCCCCATCAGCGATGAGGCCTTGACCGCGCTTAAAGCCTATCTCATCAATCCTGTGGATTCGAGGGAAGCCTCTTTAGAAAAACCCGCTTCGCTGGAACAGGCTGCAACCAAAGTTCCCGATGTTCCTGTTCTGAACGGATTTATTTCCGCGGACGATAAGACGCTCGCGTCTTTTGCCGAGGAGTATGGTTTTGCCATGTCCCTGGACGATCTCCGCTGTTGTCAATCATATTTTAAAACCGAAGGCCGCGATCCTTCTCTTGCGGAACTCAAGGTTCTCGATACCTATTGGAGCGACCATTGCCGTCATACAACCTTTACGGCCGTCCTTGAAACCATCGACATTGAAGACGGTCCGCTCGCTCCGGCGATGAAAAAGGCCCTGGAACTTTACAGCGCCGCCCGGAAAGAAGCCTACGGCAACGATGAAGGCGCGGCGAAAAAGCGCACGTTTAAAAAACGCACGCTCATGGATTTGGCTACCATCGGCACGAAGGTTCTAAAAAAACGCGGACTGCTTTCCGATCTTGATGAATCAAAAGAGATCAATGCCTGTTCTATCAAAGTTGATGTGCAATTTGATGACGGATCGAGCGAACCGTGGCTCCTCATGTTTAAGAACGAAACGCATAATCATCCTACGGAGATCGAACCTTTCGGGGGCGCCGCGACCTGCCTCGGCGGCGCGATCCGCGACCCGCTTTCCGGCCGCTCTTACGTGCATCAGTCCATGAGGATTACCGGCGGCGCCGATCCGAGGGCGCCCCTTGCGGAAACCATTCCGGGCAAACTGCCCCAGCTTAAAATTGCGCACGAATCGTCCGAGGGCTACTCATCTTACGGGAACCAGATCGGCCTTGCGGCGGGGCAGGTTATCGAGTTTTACCATCCCGGTTTTGCGGCAAAGCGCATGGAACTAGGCGCCGTGATAGGAGCCGTTCCCGCGAGCCATGTCCGGCGGGAAGAACCGCTTCCGGGCGACATCGTTCTTTTGATCGGCGGGAAAACCGGACGCGACGGAATCGGGGGCGCCACGGGATCGTCAAAAGCGCATACCCAGGAATCCGTGGACAGCGCGGGCGCGGAAGTGCAGAAAGGCAACGCCGTGGAAGAACGCAAGCTCCAGCGGCTTTTCCGCAATCCGGAGGCGGTCCGGCTTATAAAACGGTGCAACGATTTTGGCGCGGGCGGCGTGAGTGTCGCGGTCGGCGAGCTCGCGGCAGGACTCGACATCAATCTTGACGCGGTTCCCCGGAAATATGAAGGCCTCGACGGCATCGCCCTTGCCATCTCCGAATCACAGGAACGCATGGCGGTTGTTGTTTCCAGAGAAGACGCTCCGGCCCTCATCAGATTTACCGCGGAAGAAAACCTTAGCGCCGTCAACATTGCAAAAGTCACCGCGGGTGATACAGTGACAGCGGGAGATAATGACGCGGCCAGGCTCCGCATGTTCTGGAGGGGAAAGCCCATCATCGATCTTGCGCGGAGCTTCCTTGATTCCAACGGAGCTTCCCGGTCCGCGAAAATCCGCGTATCGGCAAAAGATCATCAGCCTGGAAAAACACAAAAGAATGAAGCATCGCCGTTGGTTTTAATCGACATGCTTGAACGGGAACTTATTTCCCTGCGAAGCGGAAGCCGCCGCGGTCTTCAGGAACGGTTTGACGGTTCCATAGGAGCGGGCTCGGTGCTTTTTCCCTGGGGAGGAAAGGAACAGGGAACCCCTGAGTGCGGGATGGCGGCACTCTTTCCGGCTTTAGGGAAACATCCGCTCACCGCGAGCATTATGAGTTTCGGCTACAATCCCGATTTGGCACAGGAAAGCCCTTACCGAGGAGCAAAAGCCGCTGTCCGGGAAGCCCTCGCGAAATTCGTCTGTCTCGGCGGAGAGCTTGAGACCGCCCGGCTTTCATTTCAGGAATATTTTGAACGGCTTGAAACGCCGTCTTCCTGGGGCAAACCTTTTTCGGCCCTGCTCGGTGCGCTCGAAGCTCAGCTTGCCTTACAGATTCCCGCTATCGGCGGCAAAGATTCCATGTCGGGAACTTACAAAGACGGCGAACAGAACATCAGCCTTACGGTTCCGCCGACCCTCGTTGCGTTTGCCGCGGGCAGTACGGATGTAAGGCGCGTGCATTCCGGCGCTTTAAGCGGAAAGGCCGGAAATCCCATTGTGCTTTTGTATCAGAATAACGCGGACGCGGAAACCGATGAGTGGGAAACCTTTACCGCCAATACGCGGGCTTTAAGCGCGCTTCAAAAGGGCGGTTATGTGAAAGCCGCTTATCCTGTGCAGGCGGGAGGAATCGCCGCGGCGCTCGCGCTCATGAGTTTTGGAAATACGGCGGGCCTTGAAACTTTTACGCAAACTTTTGATCTTATCGATACGTCTGATCCTTCCGGTTCTGTGTTGATCGAAATTGATCAAACCGCACTCGATAAACAATCTCAATCTCTTGATGAGATTATTTTGTCCGGCGCTTCATGGGTTCTCGCCGGAATCACTTTACCGGAACCGGTTTTCCGAATGATCGGCAGTCAATCGCTCCATGCCCAGGCGGAGGATATTCCGGCGGAAGTTCCGCTTGATATGCTGCGCCGCGCTTACGAATATCCGCTTGCCGAAGTGTATCCCCAGACGGCATCCGGGGCAACTATGGCGGAGGAAACCGATAACGCCCGGCTTGTGGACAGCCGTTTGTTCGTGAAGGCAGCGCCCGCTCCCGAAAAAAGGCCCGTTCCCGCTCAGCTTAAAGGCGCGAAACCTTTGGTTGTGCTTCCCGTATTTCCCGGCACCAATTGCGAATACGATATGGAACGGGCTTTCAGAAAGGCGGGCGCGGAAACGAAGATGGTGATTTTCCGCAACCGCGACAAAAACGATATCGCGGAATCTACCGCCTGCCTCGCAAAGGCAATCCGCGAGTCGCAGATTACCGCTCTTTCCGGCGGCTTCAGCGCGGGAGACGAACCCGACGGCTCCGCGAAGTTTATGGCAAACGCCTTCCGGGCAGATTCCGTTGTGAAAGCAGTCAGCGATCTTATGGATAAGAGAGACGGCCTTATGATCGGAATCTGCAACGGCTTCCAGGCGCTCATCAAACTCGGCCTTATCCCCTACGGCTCCTACCGCGATGCCGATCCTTCCATGCCGACGCTGACCTTTAACAGCATCGGCAGGCATATCTCCCGAATGGTCAGGACGAAGGTGATGTCAAACAATTCGCCCTGGCTCGCAAAAGACCCGGCGGATACGATGCACGTCATTCCCATCAGCCACGGAGAAGGCCGCGTCGCCATAGACGACGCCCTTGCCGAAGACCTTTTCAGGAAGGGCCAAGTCGCGTTCTGTTACACCGACGCGGACGGACGCCCGGTCATGGACGAACCGCATAATCCCAACGGCTCCGCCTACGCCATCGAAGGACTCTTGAGTCCTGACGGACGCATCCTTGGGAAAATGGGCCACTCGGAACGCTGCGGAGAGTACGTTCACATCAACATTCCCGGCGATAAGATGCAACACTTCTTTGAAGCGGGAGTGGAATATTTTTGTTAGCAAGCAACAGAGAGCAGTGAGCGAAGGAAAACTTTTGGGTGTCTGATATTCATGCGCCCTGCCTTACATCATTTCTCCTGATAATACTCCCCGGCAATAAATTCCGCGCTTTCTGTCCAGAGCATGGACAGAGGGCTTTGCAAAGTCTTGTAGGTGCGGGAGTTTAGAAAAGCATTGTAGGCAGAATCAAAAGATATTTTTTCTCTTTCTGTTATCAGGCTTACAACATGCTCGATTTTTTGCGCGAGAAAAAAGGTTATATCTTGTCCGTTATACATAATTTTATCGTGGGGTGTTTTCCTTTTTCCCCGCAGATTAAGCTGTGAGACCGCTTTTTGTGTATGCAGCGATACTTGATCATTGGCTTTACTGTAACGAAGCCTTTGCATTGCTTCATCCTTTGAATAAAGACCGTCAATAAAACCAGTTATTGTGAAAACGATTTTGTCATCAGCAACAGGTCCTTGAACAAAGTCAAAATTATGATTCAAAGCATTACTGGTTCTATTTGATAAAATAAAGTCAAACCAATCATCAGATATATTTGGAAAGTGTTTTGATATTAAATCAGCAGAAGGAGAAAATTCAAACTCATATAAATATATACCATCTCCGCCAAAGCGCTGATATATATTATATCCCCACTGCAGGGCCTGTTCTCTGATTGTAGTGGTATAAAACCCTTTGCCAAAATCCCGTCGATCTTTTGACTTTGACAAATCGATATTGTTGAAATCTTGGTTTGAACCATGATACAAGATCATACATTTTTCCTTTTGAGAATGTCTTCCGCAAAAGATACGCATTCATACATATCCTGCGTATGGAGAGTCTCGTAGCATTGCCGAATGGAATTGGTTATGTCAAACGCAAGGAAAAGCTTCAAAACTTCATGGGCGGGCATTCCGTGCCGACGGGCATATTCCTCTACCGCAACAACAACCAAAAGATTTTCTTCATGCTGAGTATTGGTCATGATCCTTCTTCCTTTTTCTTCTACAATTATATACTCAAATGAGGAAAAAAATAACAAGATTTGATTAATACTTGCGTTTTTTGATCATCTCGTCGATGTTAGAAAAAATCTCCTCTACCCCGAATAATCGGTCTTCATATAGTTGGAACTTTGAAACTCGCTGAGGAATCTTTTCTCCGCGCCGCCGTTAAAGCGGACATACACTATCGGACCTTCTTCGCTTTCCCGAATATCGTATACGCCGCCGTAGCCGTAATCGTCATGGAAGAGTGTGTCGCCTACTTTCCAGCGTCCGTCGGATGAAACCTTCGGTTTTGAGGAAGATGATTCCGCGGAAGCGGAAAAAGAAGACCGGTTTTTATACCGGGAGGGGACGGCAAAGCCGTAAGGCACATCACCAATAACACGGATACAGTCCTTGCTTATTTCCCGGAGAAAGACCGATGGTTCCATCGGCTGCGTTCTTCCGAACAAACGGCGCATCGAACATGATGTGATGTAGAGTTCGTCCATCGCGCGGGTGGCGCCGACATAAAAAAGGCGGCGTTCTTCTTCCAGGTCTTCATCTTTTTTATCTTCCCTGGGGAAGATGCCCTGTTCAAGACCGGTCATGATTACGCGGCGGAATTCCAGTCCCTTTGTATTATGCAAAGTGATGAGCGTTACCGCGTCTTCGCTGTCCTCTGATTGTTCTATGCTTCGGTCAAGTTCGATGTGTTCAAGAAATTCCAAAAGTCCTTCGGTACCGGCTTCGTATTCGCTTGCCGCGTTGGCGAGTTCCTGAAGATTGGCGATCCGCTGGGCGCCGTTAATATCATCATTTGAACGATGATACTCCGCAATCCCCGATTCCTCAACCAGCATAACCACGCAGCGGGAAAGTCCTTCCCCAAAACGCAGATCGTCTTTTTTATCCCCGCGCTCCGCTTTCTTTTTTTCAGAAAAAGCAGCTTCCCCGTTTTGCGTAAGCGCGCTGCGGCCGCTTTCTATCGCTTTAAGAAAAACGGCAATTCCGGCACGGGCTTTCGCGCTCAGCGACGGCATGAGCCTCCGCGCGGCGGCGGCAATATCGGCGGATTCCGGGTTATCATTTTCTTGCAGCAAAAAATCACCCTGGTGATTATCATCCTGATCATCCGTACCGCCGAAGCCCGCTTCCATAACGATGCGGTCTATCGTCGCGGCGCCTACTCCCCTCGTCGGTTTGTTCACCACACGCCGGAAAGCGATTTCATCTTTAGGATTTACAAGGAACGATAAAAGCGCGAGCGCGTCTTTTATTTCTTCGCGTTCATAAAACTTCAAGGAACCGACAACCTTGTAGGGAATTTTCCGGCGGAGCAGTTCGGTTTCAAAACTTAAGGACTGCGCGTTTGTCCGGTACAGGATTGCCCAATCGCTGTAATTCCGGCAGGGGCCGTTCGGCTTCATCGATTCTTTGATAAGATCGGCGCAAAAGGCGGCTTCCGTGTCCTGGTTCGGCATAAATGTTAAAACCGGTAAATCCCCGCCTTGCCGTGAAGCGCGGAGCGTTTTTCCAAGACGTCCTTTATTGCAGCTAACAACAGAAGACGCGGCGTTCAGGATGGGCAGAAAAGACCGGTAATTTTCCTCAAGCCGAATGATCTCTGTGCCGGGGAACAGTTCCGGAAATTGTAGGATATTACGAACTTCGGCTCCTCTGAAACGATAGATCGATTGATCGTCATCGCCTACGGCGCAAAGGTAGGTTCCGCTCCCGCAGAGTTCCTTGAGCAGTTCAAACTGGGCGATGTTGGAATCTTGGTATTCGTCCACAAGAATCACTTTGAAACGGCTGCGGAAACGTTCGGCAACTTCGGGAAATTGTTTCAAAATCTCAACGGGCTTTTTGATCAGATCGCCGAAATCGACGTTTCCAATCTGCGCAAGACGTTCTTCGTAACGTTTGTAGATGCGCCTAAAATCCCCACGGTGATCAATTAAATCGGTTTCAGGATCATCCGGCGATAAAAAATAATCTTTCGCGCGCGCAATCAAATGAGCGCGGGATTTTATTTCCTGCTTGGAAGAATCGGTCATGAGCGTTGCAAGCAAAGATACCGTATCATCATCGTCATAAATAACAAAGCCGGAAGGAAGCCCAAGAAGATGACCGTTACGCCGCAGGAACCATGCCCCAAAAGAATGGAATGTTCTCAGCATCGCGTCGCCCGCGCGCGGTTCAATGAGAGCCGCCCGGTGAGCCATTTCCCTTGCGGCTTTGTTCGTAAACGTAACCGCGAGAATGGAACGGGGATCATAGCCGCGCTCCCGGATAAGATAGGCAATCTTTGTCGTGATAACGCGGGTCTTCCCCGAACCGGCTCCCGCCAAAATGAGGAGCGGATTTCCCAAATGGAGAACCGCTTTCTGTTGTTCGCTATTGAGCGTTTCTAAATACGGGGGAATTATTCTTTCATCAGCCATTCTGATGCGCCGCCATTAAGTCGAAACCGGAGCGTGTAACAATTGTCGCATGAACAAAAGTTCCGGAAACGAGTTCTTCATCGGCATTGATTACAACAGCGCCGTCCACTTCGGGAGCCTGCGCCGCCGCGCGTCCAAGATACAATCCGTCTTCGTTGATGATTTTTTCTTCGACAAGAACTTCAAGACGCTTTCCGATAAACCGTTCCATTCTTTTTTCGGTGATAGGAATTTGTTTTTCTTCGATGAGAGCTTTCCGTTTTGCGGCAAGGACCTTTGCGACTCTCGGCTTCATGTCATAAGCGGGCGTAGCTTCTTCCCGTGAATAGGTAAAAACGCCGAGCCAATCAAGCCGCGCCTTTTCCTGAAAATCGAGAAGCTCGTTGAAATCATCTTCGGTTTCTCCGGGAAAGCCGGTAAGAAAAGTTGAGCGGATAACCGCGTCCGGCAAAGTTTTGCGGATAGTATCGATCAAAGAAAGATACGTTTCAGACGTCCCCTGCCGGTTCATCGCTTTTAAAATTTTTGCCGATCCATGCTGAAAGGGAATATCAAAATAAGGAAGTATCCGGGAATCTTTCTTGCAAAGTTCCAGAACGGGAAGCGGAAAATGATCGGGATGAATATACAGCATCCGCACCCAAAAATGTCCTTCCAATGTTGATATAGCTTCGAGCAGTTCCGGCAGCCTGCAAAGTCCCGGAGGGAAAGCGTTATCCGCTCCATCTATTCCATAAGACCCTAAATCCTGTCCTATAAAACATAGTTCTTTGATACCGCGGTGAAGCAGTTCCTGACATTCTTTCATGACAGATTCGATTGAGCGGCTCCGTAAAGGCCCTCGGATAAGCGGGATAGCGCAGAACGAACAACGATTGTTGCATCCTTCGGTGATTTTTACATAGCCGGAACCCGGCAAGGAAAGAAGCGGACGGTTTCCATCGGCGTAAGCGAAATCGGTTTTGCCGCTTATATCAATTTCCGGCTTGATGACACAGCGCTTCCCTTCCGCCGCCAAAGACGCGGCTTTGGTAATCAATGAAAGATCGGCGTTTCCCAGGAGCATATCCGTCTCGGCTAAATCTTCCAAAAGACCATCGGCATAACGCTGGGACAAACATCCCGCAAGAAGAATTTTTTTATCGGGGAAAGCATGTTTCCAGGAAATAACGGCTTCGATAGATTCCCGTTTCGCGCTTTCAATGAAACCGCAGGAATTCACGATGATAAGATCCGCGTCTTCCGCGTTTTCCGCCGCGGTCCATCCGGCGCCGTTAAGCCGCATCATCATGACCTCGGCGTCAACCTGGTTTTTTACACAGCCGTAAGCATCAAGATAATAGCGCACAGTTTAATCGAGCCTGACAAGATTAAGCGTAAAGCGGCCGTCCGCGTTCCGAATCCATTTGATGTCGGCTACAACAACTTCGCCGGGCGTACCCAAGTTTACATCGATAGTTCTGCCGCCTGCGATAAGCTGCAAAGAAACAGCATTGGCGTTGGATGCCCAAACGCGGATGCCGTTTTGCGCCTGAATGTTCTGCACTTCATTTCTGCGGAAATACCGTTCTTCCCGGTTCTGCTGATCGCTTTCCCAGCGGAACATACAAAAACTTCCAAAGGCAGCCTGGAGCGTAAAAGGATACGCCGTAGGGGAAGAAACAAGTACCGGAGAATTCGCTGGTACTGATGCCGGCGCCGCAGAACCCGCGATTCCGGGATTCACAGGATCGATGACTCCCGGATCAGAAGCGGAAACGCTTTCAGGATTAAGCAAGTCAAAACGGATGAGGCTTCCCATAGAAGGATTGTTCTTTGTAAGATCAGAAATAGTAATTGAGAGTTCAAGAATTCCGTCGCCGTTTAAATCAACATCTCTTACTTCGCTTAACTCCAAAGGAAAATCGCCCACCGGAGAATTGATCCTCACGGAATCGGTAATATCCACCAGAGAAATAACAAAAGTATCATTGTTAAAAGGAATTAAAACAGAATCATTCACATAAAAGCGTCTTTCAAGGGAATCGGATTCAAGGGTGTACTGCACCGGGATTCTCGCGGCCGGTTCCGCGTTCGGCGGGGCGGCTTTTCGGGAAAGAAAATACCAAACGCCGCCCGCAATGCCTCCCGCAAGCACCACACAAATTAACACGGCCAGCAAAATTTTGGGGAACCGCTTTGGAGATTTTAAAAGCTGTTCAACCGGAACCGGCTGTTCCTGGATACGGATCGTCCGGTACAGATTGACCAATTCATTTACGTCAAGTCCTAAATAATCGCCGTAATTACGCAGAAACCCAAGGATGTAAGGTTCCCCGGGAAATTGAGAAAAATCTTCATTTTCAAGAGCTTGAATGTAACGGACCGCAATATTCGTTTCCCGTCCTACATGACTGTAGTCATAGCCTTTGCTTTCTCTTGTACTGCGCAGCTTATCTCCCAGAGACTCTACCATGCCTCCTCCCGCTTATTCACTTTCGTTAAATAAAAAATTATAATACATGTTTGCCGATGAAGGCGAATCGTATACAAAACGCTGTTCAGGAATTCCCTGATTTAGCATGATTCCGGTAAAATCCATCCTGACGATGTTGTTTGTAAGGGTTCTCCCTTCGATTCTCCGTATCAGTTTTGTGTCAGGGCTGATGTCCAGAATGATTTCCCGAAATCCTTCATTTACCGAACGGCGGGTAAGCCTCAATTTGACAACCATCTCCTCTGAACCTTCTTCGATGGGTTCGGGATCGGGACCTGTTACAAAGGCGGCGTTATAATTCCTCGTCAAAAGAACTAATCCCTGCGGTGTCGCAATGCTGGCCCCTCCCGCGGAAGAGCCTTTTACGGACTGCGACAATGTCGCGTTGACCGGACTCGGAAGATACACCGTCAGCGTATCGCCGTTAAAAGAAATCACCTGATTCGCCGGCTCGATAAAATCGATGCGGAGCAGAGAGGGATTACGGAAACTGATTACGCCATGCATGTCGGTATTACCGGAACGAATCGATATTCTTGCCTCGTAGTCGGCAACTCCGGTATAATTTTCACCGACACTTCGCAAGTATCTATCGGCAGTGATAATTTCCTGTGCGGAAATCGAAAAAACAGCACATAAAAAAAACAATATGGAAAACCATGTCTTCACAATGACCTCAATACAATCAATGAGCTTTGCTCTTTTACATATAGTAACCGAATGAGTACCTTGAAAACAAGCACCCCATACCTCTTTTGAGAACCATTCACGGAAGTTCAATAGTACGATGTTCGGGATCATCGGATTTCCGGTAAAAGACCGCGGTATTTCCTATCACCCTGACAAGTTCGGCCTGGAATTTTTCGGCCAGAGCCGACGCGAGATCGAAACGTTCATCCTTGGATGCCGTAAAACGGACCTTTATCAGTTCACGGAAATGCAATTCCCTTGAAAAAGCGTCTTCAACGCCTTTTGAAACGCCTTCTTTGCCTATCATTAATACCGGATCCAGGTTGGATGCCAGACGGGACAAAAATCCCCTTTGTTTACTGGAAAGCATGAAATCTCCTCTGTACGCTGCGCGGGCGCAGCGAACTCTATCGAATGGCACCGCATAGCGGTGACAAAATCTCCTCTGTGATAAAATACCCTGATTAAAGGTTTTCTGCAATTGGGGAAGCCGGGTATAGAAAATTCTCTCCAATTCAGGATGCACTGCTTTTTTTTACCTGCGCGATATGCTATCTTTAGCTATATAACGCGATGCGATTTTTAAAATAGTCGAGGCTGTTGCAAAACTCCAGNNNTGCATGTTTCGCAGCCTTTAGGCGAGAAAATGCAGGAGCTTGGGCAAAACTAACCGAGTTTTGCAACAAGCTCAGTCACTTTCAGATTAAACGAGGATGATTCATGCGGTTCCGGTCTACAAAATCTTATAAAAATCAGGTTTCTTTTAAAGACGCCATTCTCCGCTGCCTTCCTCCCGACGGGGGCTTGTATATTCCGTCTGAGGCGGTAGACATGCGGCAGTTCTTCCTTTATATGAATGATGATACCAGTTTTGCGGAGCTGGTCAGCGTGCTTACCCCCTGCCTTTTCCAAAACGAATTGAACCCGATGGCGGCATCCCGCGCCGCGGAAAGCGCCTTTATTTTTGAACCGGAACTCAAGATTCTGGATAAACGTCATTCCGTGTTAAATCTCTATGATGGTCCAACGGGTTATTATAAAGATTTTGGCTGTTCGTTTCTTGCTTCGGTTTTGGAAGAACTGTTAAAAGATGATAAAAGAATCATGATCGTTTCCGCGTCTATGGGGGATACCGCCGCGAGTTTGGCAAAAGCTTTCCAGGGACGGAAACGAATGACAGCCGTGATACTCTTTCCCCGCGGCGCTGTCTACGGACTCGATCCCGAAACTTTTGTTCCCAACGGCGGAAATATTCTGCCCATTCAAATTGAAGGAACGCAGGATGACTGCCAGAAACTTGTCAGAGAAATGATCAATGACCGTCCTTTTGCGGAAAGATACCATATCACATCCTCTAATTCGATAAACGCGGGAAGGCTTTTGCCGCAAACTTTGTACTATCTTTATGCCTTTATCAAAATAAAAAAAGAAATACACGATGATCTTGTGTTTAGCGTGCCTTCAGCAAACTTCGGCCATTTGATTGCCGGACTCTACGCGTGGAAATTCGGAATGCCGGTAAACGGATTTATCGCCGCAATGAATACGAATAATTCCTTTGGAGATTTTATCCGGGGAAAACCCTTTACCCCAAAACCCTTAATCAGCACGAATACGCCGTCGCTCGACGTGGCAAATCCTACCAATTATGAACGCCTTGCGGCATTCTACGAAGAATCCCCGTCCGTTATGAAGAACATGGTCTTCCCCTGCTCTGTCAGCGACGAAACAACCGTGAAAACCATTGAAAAAGTCTGGGAAAAATACGGCATCATGATGGACACCCACGGAGCGGTCGGTTTTGCCGGCGCGGAATCTTTCCTGGCGGATGATGATTCCGGCAGCCATGTAATAATTCCGGTTACAAGGCATCCCGCAAAATCGGCGGAACTCATCTACAAAGTAACCGGAAAGAGACCGGACATGCCGGAACGCCTCCGGAAATTGACAAAAGAAGCGGAACCCGTGGCCGTCATCCCTGCCCAGCTTGACCTGCTTGAAGCCGCCATAGCAAGCTGTTGTTAAACTAAAAAGGATCACCATGAAAATGTCACAGTGATCCTTTTTATTCTATAATTTATTGTTTTTTAATTACATAATTTTTTAGCCTAATCCGGCCTTGCGGCGGCTGTATACGTCGTAGAATACAGCGAGAAGAAGGATGGCCGCTTTTACGACATACTGCCAGTTGGTTCCAATGTTCATAAGCGACATACCGTTGTTGATAGCCGCCATGACGAGACCTCCGACAATAACGCCGATTACGGTTCCTATTCCGCCCGACGCGGAAACACCGCCGATATAACAAGAGGCAATCGCATCCATCTCAAACATATTACCGGCCTGAGGCAGAGCGGAGTTCATGTAGCCGGTAAATACAACCCCGGCCAATCCGCTTAAGCCCCCCATAATGCAGAAGACAACAAAGGTAACCAGTTCCGAATTGATACCGGAAAGTTTTGCAGACCTCGAATTGCCTCCAACAGCATAAATGTAGCGGCCCAGTATCGTGTTCTTCATCATAAAGTGGAAGATAAAGACGCAGATTCCAAGAAGCACAACAACGCGCGGAAGCCCGCGGTACGTGGCGAAACGCTGACTCAACGCCATCACCAAAATGGAGATTACCGCCAATTTAAGTATAAAAAAGGGAAAAGCCGTTACCTCGGAACCGTTCTTCATCCTTCTTGTCCGGGTCAGAACCTCGCTCGCGATAAAAACGATACAGATAATCGCCCCCACGAGGATAGCGGTGTAGTACACATTCCCAATATTAAGCTGGGGAATATCAAACATTCCCGACGCAAGATCCCGGTAACTCGCACCGCGCGGCGTAATCGGCGTTACATTGGTAATAATGTAGGTAAGTCCCCTGAATAAGAGCATCCCCGCTAAAGTAACGATGAAGGCTGGTATCTTTAAGTAGGCAATCCAGGCTCCCTGAAAAGCACCGATAGCAATTCCTACAAGAATGCTCACAATAAGCGCCGCAACCATTCCATAACCGGCATTGTATACCATCGCGCTGATCGCGCCGGTGAACGCACAAACAGAACCAACCGAAAGATCGATTCCTCCGATAATGATTACCTGCACCATACCAACAGCCAAAAGAAGAACATAACTGTTCTGCAGGAAAATATTGGTAAAGTTTCTGGAACCAAGGTTGACGCCGTTCGTCAGAAACGAAAAAACAATCATGATGAGCGCCAGAATAATAAACATCGAATAATCTTTAATGACACCAAAGATGTTTTTACCGCCGCCTATCTTCTTGGAATTTTGACTCATATAAACACTCCTCAAACAAAATCTTATCGTTAATCAATCGATGCTATGTGCATGATTTTTTCCTGAGTGGCTTCTTCACGCATAAACATTCCCTTGATTTTTCCATCAGCCATGACATATATCCGGTCGGCCATTCCAAGTGCTTCCGGCAGTTCCGAAGTAACCATGATAACGCTTTTTCCCTGCGCCACAAGCTCATTCAGAATATTGTAGATTTCCCACTTTGCACCAACATCGATACCGCGGGTCGGTTCATCAACAATGAGGATTTCGGGATCCGCGAGCAGGGTGCGGCTTAAAACAACCTTCTGCTGATTTCCCCCTGAAAGATTCCGGGTAATCTGATTGATGGACGGCGTTTTAATCCGCAGTTCTCTCCGATACCGTTCGGCTTCTTCAATTTCCTTTTGATCGGAAACAATCCCCATGCGGGACAATTTCTTCATACTGGAAACGGAAATATTCGTCTTGACATCCTGAATAAGAATGAGTCCAAGATTCTTCCGGTCCTCGGAAACATAACCAAGCCCTGCCTGCATCGCCAATTGCGTCGTTTTGGTATTCACCTTTTCGCCGTGAATAAACACTTCTCCTTCACAGCGGGAACCGTAAGACTGACCGAAAATGCTCATCATAAGTTCGGTACGCCCCGCGCCCATGTGGCCGCAGAAAGCAAGAATCTCTCCTTTCCGCAGATAGAATGAAGCGTCAGTTACCACTTTAATCGAGTGATAATCTTCGTGGTAGACAGTCCAGTTCTTCACTTCCATAATGGTATCGCCGGGAACCGTGTGCCGCTCCGGAAAACGCGCGGTAAGATCGCGCCCGACCATATCCTTGATAATCATCGTTTCGGTAAGATTATCAGCTTTTACGTCGTAACTGGAAATAGACATGCCGTCGCGGAGAATCGTTACGGAATCGGCAATCTTCAAAACTTCACCCAGTTTGTGAGAAATCATTACGCAGGTAAGCCCCTGCTTTTTCAGCTCCAAAATGAGATCGAGCAGCTTTTCACTTTCTTCGTCGTTCAAAGAAGAGGTGGGCTCGTCAAGAATGAGGAGTTCAATCTTTTTCGATAAAGCTCTCGCTATTTCCACGAGCTGCTGTTTTCCCAATCCAAGCCTGCTTACAATGGTAGAAGGTTTCTCATCCAAACCAACCTGATCAAGATATTTTTGCGATTCTTTTATATAATCATCCCACCGGATAATACCGGCGCGGGTTTTCATGTGCCCAAGAAAAATATTTTCGTAAATTGACAAATACGGACTTAACGCCAATTCCTGATGAATAATGGCAATCCCTTCTTTTTCGCTATCTTTTACATTGTGATAGCCGGTTTCATGTCCTTTATAAATTACCTTTCCTTCGTAAGTGCCTTTGGGATATACGCCGCTGATGACATTCATCAAGGTTGATTTACCGGCGCCATTTTCCCCGCACAAAGAATGAATCTCCCCTTTTTTGATTTTCACACTGACATTATCCAGAGCTTTAACACCGGGAAATGTTTTTGTAAGGTTCTCTATCTCAAGAATGTATTCGCTCATCGGACTTCCTAATTGTTCCAGAGGGTAAGAAAAGAAAAATCCAAAAGCAAGGTTCTCACCGCGCCTTTAGAAATTCTCTAAAAAATTGGGACTCTTCACTATTACATAGATAATCCCGAAAGGGAACCGCCGAAAACAAGTTCCGGCGGTTTCATCAAACAATATTACCGAATGAGAGAAGCGTCGATAGCTCCGCTGGTAATCAAAATCTGCTGATAGTTATCTCTGGTTACAATAACAGGTTCAAGAAGATAGGACTGAACAGTTTTTACACCAGTGTTGTAAGTGGTGGTGTCAAGGCGTGCGCCGGGGACGTTGGGAGTCTGTCCCTTGAGGAGAGCGTCAGCCAATATGATAGCACCTCTTGCAAGAGCGCGGGTGTCCTTGAATACTGTCATGTACTGGCGGCCGTCTTTGATAGACTGAACGGAAGCAACTTCAGCGTCCTGACCGGAAACGACAGGAAGTTTTCCGTTATACTTTGCATCAGCATCGCAAGCTTCAAGTATAGCACGAGCCAAAGTATCGTTAGGAGCGAGAACCGCGTCAAGCGTTACGTTAGCGGCAGCGTTGCTCAACAGGTTTTCCATTCTTGCTTTCGCGATATTGGGCATCCAGTTTTCAGTAGCGATCTGCATGAAAGCGCTTCTGTCGACGGAAGTTCTGGGATAAGGACCAACAACATTCAGTACGCCGGCATCGATGTAAGGATTAAGAATATCCATAGCGCCGTCAAAGAAATAGAAAGCGTTGTTGTCGGTGGGTGAACCGGCAAACAGGGTGATATACTTGGGATTTGCGGAAGTAGCGTTTTTGAGATCAAGGCCCGCTTCAATGCCCATTCCCTGGAACTGACCAACTTTGAAGTTGTCAAAGGTGATATAATAATTATAGTCGCCTGAACCGGTGATAAGCCTGTCATAAGCAATAACAATTGCGTTGTCGCGGGCTGCGTTTGCAACCGCGGAAATAACGCCTTCATTAACGGAACCAATGATAAGCAGCTTTGCACCGTTGGTGAGGAAGCTGTCAATCTGCTGATTCTGCTGATTCTGATCGGCATTACCGAAAGCAACTTCAGCCCGGTAGCCTTTCGCTTCAGCTTCAGCTTTAAGATTTGCACCATCCTGCACCCAGCGTTCAACGTGGGTTTCGGGCATAGCTAAACCGATCAATGCAGCTTGAGAAGAAGTGGACTGCTGAGCACCGCCGCCTGCAAATGCAAAGGAACCGATTATCAAGAGTCCCAACACTAAACACATCATCTTTTTCATAAAAAGACCTCCATATTTGAATCTTTAGATTATTTTACAGGCGGATGGGGATATTTGCATATCGTAAAATTTTTACTAAATGATGGTCATTTTTGTTTTTCATACCGATTATCCGCCAATATGAAAGAGATGAGGAATATTTTAGTGCAAGATTTTACTATTCCAGTCCGGCTTTTTAACCGAACAAGGTTCCGGCCAAAGACGGGATCGAAATAAAGTTCCCCAGCATTCCCCCCACAGAAGAAAGCAAGAAAATGAGCAGCGCCTTCGTGATCCGGTTCCGGTACACGCCTTTAATGCTGGAAACATCGTTTGAAAGATTCTGAGCGTCCTGCACGCGGGGTTTCCGGATTGACGCTTCGGTAATTCCCGCAAAAAGCCCGACGCCGATGAACGGATTTATCGTGGCGATTGGCGCGCCGATAAACGACACCAAAATTGATAAAGGATGCCCCAAGCAGATGAGTGTTCCAAGCGCCGCAAGGGACCCGTTAAGCAGAACCCAGCGAAGCAGCATATGCAAACTTACATCGGCTCCGGCTTGAAAAAAGCCGAACACAATAAGCGCGACAATCAGCACGGGAATAATCCACCCGGCTATTTTCCCAATGCCCCCGGAAGGCGGGATGATATTCAACGCGGACACATCATCGCTTTCTTTATTCGCGGCAATCTTTTCAAGATGAGCTTTGATTCCGCTCATGTGGCCCGCGCCGACTACCGCAACGGATTTTTTTCCGCCGCTTGCCCAAATCTTTGCCGCAAGATATTGGTCGCGTTCATCAATTAATGTTTCCTTTACCGACGGAAGGAACTTTGAAAGTTCGCCCATCATATCATCAAGTTCATTTTGCTTTTTCAGATTTTCCAGTTCTTCTTCGCTCAGTTTTTCGGTAGTAACCGCGCTCGAAAGCAGTGATGCCAGCAGTTTCGATTTGCTCCAGAATCCGCAGCGCGCCCAAGCCCTTCTGAGCGTTGTTTGGATTTCCCGGTCGCAAAGCGAATACGGAATGTTCAACTCTTTCGCAAGCTCAATAGCTTTCCGCATTTCGTCTCCCGGTTTCACTCCCAGTTCATTCCCCAGCCGCCGCTGAAAACTGGAAAGAACCAAATTCGCCATAAGAAGAAAGCCCTTCCCCTCTTTCAACACTTTGATGATGTCAAGTTTCTGCCAATTTTCCGGCTGTGTTATCGAAGCATAACGGCCTTCATCAAGCTCAACGCAAACCATGTCGGGATTTGAATCGCGGATTACCTCACTCACTTCATCGATGCTTTCCTTTGAAATATGGGCTGTTCCAATAAGGATGATTTCCCTGTCATTCAGCGTGATGTTCATACGGGTATCGTTCATTGTATCTCCTGTGCAAATGTTACAGCATCAATAAAGCGCCGGAATATATCTTCGTCGCTGATTTCTATCGATGTGTCAATAACGCCGCCGGCCATATGATCGTGACCGCCGCCGCTTCCGATACCGCTTAAGGCTTTGCGGATAGTTACGGACGCGGAAATATCACTCGATTTACTTCTCACCGATACATGGCGGCTGTTCGGCTGATCTTTTATAATAACAGTAACGGCGATCTCTCTCAAGCGGAGGAAAAAATCGGCTAATATAGAAATAAGCTCTTTTGACGATTCGGCTTTTATCACGGTAAAAAACAGATTCCCGCTGATCTTTACGTTTGCCGAAGCGAGAGCAAAAATCGGAATATCTTTTACGGAAAGCGATGATTTAAGAATACGTGTTCCAAACTCCCAATCCGCCCGAAAAAAAAGCCGATGCAGCGCGTCAAGGTCCGATGGACTTATACTGCGGCTGAGAAAATCCGTATCCATTTCAATGCCCATAAGAAGAGCCGTGGCGGTATACTTGTTAGGAATCATGCCGGAATCTTCCCAGTAGTCGGCAATAATCGCGGAACATGAACCGTAACTGGTACGGATATCGGTGAAAAGACATTCCGGCGCTTTTGAATCAACATGATGATCAATCACTCCAAAAAGATTTTGATTAACCAGCCTGGCGTTTGTGTTATTAGGATTTCCGTCTATCACGATACAAGGAACATCCATCAAATCTTCCGGAATATTTTTATCCACTCTCATAAGGGAAATGTTCAGTTCTGTGATCATGGTCCAAAGGGAATGGCTTTGAATGATTCCCCGGTATACAATCCGCGGATGAACATTAAAACGCAGCAATAACTGCTGCAAGCCGTAAGCCGCCGCCATCGCGTCGTGATCGGGAAAATCATGGGTTTGGATAAGCACCGGTTTTTGTAAGGAGACAGTCCCATCCGCCGCTGTCACTTCACGTTCAGAAACAACGCCTTCCAATAATTCAATCAATCTGGCAAATGCATCGGCCGCGCCCATTTAGTTTATTATCCCCCGGTTTCCCAACGCAATCTCGTTCAGCTTCCATTCGAGGATTCCTTTCCGGTCCAAATCGCGCATTGCAAGATAATACGTATCCGCCAGATTTTTATTTCCCCGAATGTCATAATACGAGGCAAGATGATAGAGCATCTGCGCTTTTTTATCCTGATCTCTTTCACGGTCTATTCTCATAGCTACATCGCTGTCACCGTTTAGATCGTGATACAATCGAAGCATGTACCACTCAATAGTGTCACGCGTAAAGTTTGGAAGCGCTCTGGCGAGAAACGTTTTGGGATCGGACATTCTTCCGGCTCTCATGGAATTCGCCGCGGTAAGAAGCGCGTAACTATAGTCTTTTGGAACATAGCTGGATGCTTTGGCGAAAGCGTCACGCGCTTCAGTCCATTGACTGTTCCGCATTTTTAAAATTCCGTAACCTTCAAACGCGAAATAATAATCGGGCCGTAATTTGATCAGCGCGGCATAATCTTTTTCCGCTCCCTCATAATCGCCCCGGTCATCTTTTATCCCGGCGCTGAATACATAGGCAAGAAAATTATCCGGATTGATTTCAATCGCCCGGTTAAATTCCGCTAAGGCTTCATCCATCCGCCGCAAATCGATTAAAAGATTTCCGCGGTCTACGGCAATGTAATAATCGTTAGGACTCAATTCTTTTGCTTTATCAAAATCTTTGAGAGCGTCTTCGGGATACCCATATTTATCGTAAAGTTTCGCCCGTTCGACGAGCGGCCGGGACCAGGCAGGATATAAACGGATTGCCCGGTTAAGCAGGGCTTCGGCATTTTTGGGATTATCTTCGCGGAAATACAAAGCGGCCATCCCCACAAGCGCGTCGGGATTCCCGCTTTCCGCCTGGAGCGCCTGGTTAAAATAATTTTTCGCGTTACGGTAAGACCGGTTCCCCATAGCGATATTTCCCAAAGACGCATACGCTTCCGCGTTATCGGGATCGATGCTGATGATTTTTTCCAGCGCGGCCCTTTGCGCCCGTTCATTGCCGGAAGCGCCTTCGATAAAAGAAAGCGAAAAGAAAGCCTCGGCGTTATCAGGTTCCGCCGCGGCAATGTCTGTTACAATGTTCCGGGCATCATCCAGCTTTCCCGCGGAAACCAGCACCGAGGCCTTCAACAACTTGATTCCGGTTTTTTCCGCGTCTTCGGGTTTTAAGGTATCGAAAAGAGCTAAAGCCCGTTCCTGTTCACCGTTTGAAAGAGCCCGCGATATTTCCGTAAGAATATATTCCTCGGAACTCGTATCCACGGGTGTTGCATCTACAGGACTTGTGTCTTCCGTAACAGGAACATCCTCCGGAAGCTCTGCCGTTTTCGGTACATCTTCTACGGGCGGAGTTGACCCGCAGGAAATGAAGAAAGAAACCGCCGCAAATATCAATATTCCCGCAAGGACAGCAGTCAGACGGGCTGCCGGTCTGGATTGTCTTATAAACTGTATCATCGTTACCATATTATATAAACATCGGAAGATAGACAAGTTACTATGAGCCTCGCATCCGCCCTGGCGATGTATAACGCGCATTGTATACCGACCGGTCTATAGAGCTAATCGTTTAATCCGATAAAAATGTCATATTTTGTCATGTTCAGCATCTTTCACACTTCGTAAAAACACTGTTGAAAAAGGCCGCAATAACAGGTATGCTGTTCCAATCGATAAAACATCATTACAGACGAAATCGAAATTAAGGTGATGTGTTACTATGAAAAAACCGGTTTTTCCGCGGATTATAGCTTTACTTGCGCTTTACATTGTGGTTTTTGCAGGCCTTGTGCTGCTTCAATTTACCAAACGGACCTCATTTACCCACAGGAACGGCAATCTTGTTGTTTCAGGTTTTTACAGGGAAGATATTGAACAGCCCATTCTTTCAGACACCGAATTTCTTCTTTCGGGTGATGCCGGTGTTTTCTTTCAAGGAATCGAATTCATGCTTGCCCCGGAACGCGGCTTTGTTATAAAGGATGATCAGGGAGCGGAAATAGAAATCACGCTGGAAAAAATGATAATTTCCGGTGAAAAGATCGATTTTGTCCTTTCCGATGATACCGTTATCGCATTCAGTCCTTATTTTACCGGAGGGAACCGGGAGCTCCGTATCATTGGCAGTCTTGGCGGAAACACAGCGTCCATCGAACTGCCTTTTAAAACTCCCCGTTCTTCCGGAATTAATGAACATAAGACTTTGTTTGTCGTAAATAATGGTCTTATGTACGGTTTTAATAAAACTTCCGTGAATGCTAAAAGAAAAGCGTTAATCCTTACCAGGGATAATCCCAACGCCCATTATGCCGTCATTCCCAATGAAGCGAATTTTAATCCCGCGGATTACATTCTTGCCAGAACCGAATCGATTAAGGATTATGATGAAGCAGTTCAAAGATGGAAGGATGGATCTTATCTTGACTGGAGCAGGACCGTCCGGACAAATCCTACCGAAGAGTTGGCGGCGGCTTATTTAGCGGAATCCGTAAAAAGGGGAAATTACAAGTCTGCTGTCGCAGCCATTCCTCAATCATTTTCAAACAATCAGCAGCGTTCCTTTATGTTATCAGTGTTTTTGGGCAGGCTGGATTGGGGGCTGCGGTCGATTTCTTCCCGTGAACGGGAATATCTTGCCGGAATATCCCGTCTGATAAATGAAAAATCCGAAGATTTATTCCGGGAACCCCATATTTTTGATCATTTATCCACGAGAAACATGACAGCGTTTATTAACGATGCAGCCTCATTCATCAGTACCATTGACCCGGCAACATTACAGATTCATTCGGCGGCGGGAGTTTTTGATGGTTGGAGAGATTGGGAAATTATGAGAAGCGGCGGAGAAAATCCCTTTGAACGGCTTTTGGAACAGTCTTTTTTCATCATCTCTCAGAATCTTACAAAAATAGACAGCGATGCTGTTTTCGTTCATCAAAATGGCGAAGTCGATGTATTGTATAATGCAATTCTAGGAAGAACCTTAATTGAATACGGAGATGCTTCCGGTATGTATGAACGGGCTGCTATAGGCCGTTCCATCATACTTTCCGTTTTAAATCTGACTGACCAGGAGGGGACGATTCCTCTTTATGTAACCATTGCGAAAGACGGAAGCCTTCAAAAGCCCGAGGGAAACAGGGTAAGTTCCTCTCATCTATATACAATTTTTCGTCATGATGAATATTATCCCCGCGCTGTTTCTATAAAATCTGTTCCGGGAATGTGGACCTGGACTGCGGCATCGACCATTACAAGCGTTATGGAAAACAATGTTCTGGATATTTCTGTCGGTTTTCCATCAGGCGAAACCCATTACATGATTATCCGCGGAGTGAAACCTTTCGCAAAAATCCAGCTTTACGATATGGACTACCGCACCGATGCTCAGTTTGAACGCTATGATTCTTCCGGCTGGTCATATTCTCCGTCAGAACAGACGCTGCTCGTTAAAATGAAACATAAAACAAATATTGAACATATTAGGATTTTTTACTGAGACAGTACTAAAACAGCACCATTTTCTCTCAAAAGTACTATTCCCTTTTTGACTTTTCTATTGTACAATCTAAGGATGTATTGGAACCTTATTTTAAAAACAGCCTTGTCAAAAATAAATATTCTCCTTAACGATTTTCTCAAACGTAATAAAATATTTGTCTCAAAAAACGGGAACAGCGAACCTGCATAGCAGTGTCGTTATAATAGTGTGCCGCTTTGCGGCAAAAAAGGAGTTGTAAAATGATAGGTTTTATGAAACAAAAAGTGAAAACCGGACATATTTTTTGTGCGGTTTTGGTTTTGTGTACGTTGGTTTTTACCGCTTGTCCTGATCCAAACGGTCCAGGTACTAAGACTGCTTTAGCCGCACCAAGAAACGTGCAGGTAAGGGAAAACGACTTTACGCTGACTTGGGCTGAGGTAAATGATGCCGTGGAGTACCGCGTTGATATTGACAGCGAACAGGCAATAATAACACGTAATAATTATTACTCGCTTGAAGAAAAACTTGCGGCTAAATCGGGAGTATATAAAATTGAAGTTAAAGCGCTTGCCGGCAGCAGCAGTCAGTTTACCGATTCGGCTTATTCAGATGCAATTGAAATAGAACCGCCGGAGTATATTTTTGAATATGATGAAGAAGAGGAAAATACCCAAAATATTCGGGCCGCCCAAGCTGCGGCGGGAAATCTTGCCATAAGCGGACTTACCAATTATGGAAAAACCTTGAATAATGTTGTTATTCCCGTAAGCATTGGCGGCGGAACTGTGCGAAGCATTCTTTCAAATGCCTTTGCAGGTAACACTAACATGGCGTCGATAGTTATTGCGGCGACAATTACTAAAATTGAGGGCGGAGCTTTTAATAATTGTACTGCGCTTGCTACAATAACCTTTGCGGCACCCGAAAACGATGAGACTTTGGAAATTGAGTCCCCTCCGAAAAGG
>DBDH01000016.1:4270-19071 GCA_002293455.1 Treponema sp. UBA937 | reverse complement strand
ACCGTACCCTCTGTCAAGCGATTTTCCAATCTTTTTCTTATTTTTTCATCAGCATTAAAACGGATAAAAACTTTTTACAAAAAACAATGTTCGCTTCCGAACGGAACGTAAAAGAAAATATAATATCAATTGAAAATAATTGCAATAGGTTTTATCGAATTTTGATCGATTTATTCCAGAGAAAACCGCAGAAAAACACAGCTCCCCCCGGGCAGCTTGAGTACGCCATTTTGCACAAATGCCGCGGATCCCAGCGTATACAGGATTTTAGGAACACCGGAACCGGAAATGCTTACGGACATTTCCTTTGAAGAGGGATTAAAGGCAATCGTTATCGCTTCTTTGCCCTCCCCTCGCCTGTATACAAGGGGACATTTATTCGGTTTCAAGTGGAGGATTTCTATTGGGGCGTCACTTTGCAATACTTCGTGTTCCATACGGAGGGATATGAGTTTCCGTACCTCATGCCAGAGGGAAATGGGGCGGCTCTTCTGGGCTTCCACGGTAGGTTTGTTCTTATCGGGATCGATGCTGATGTAAAGGTCTTCCGGTTTGGCGCTGGAAAAGCCTGCGTTCAAGGTGGAATCCCACTGCATCGGAGTTCTTGCGCCGGTTCGTTCAAATCCGCCTTCAATTGAGGGGATATTTTCTCTATATTTCATCCCGATTTCATCACCGTAGTAAATGAAGGGAATTCCCGGCATAGACAATAGAAAGGCGAACGCCATTTTTATTTCCGGTACATTGAGGCGTCGGGCAATACGGGGCATATCATGGTTTCCCGAAGGAATACAGATATAGCCGCCTTTGCCGGCGCGGACTTTTGTATCTATCCGGATGTAGTTTTCCATAAACCGGGCTATTTTTCCCCCGGAAGCGGCGGAGAAAAAGGGCTTCTCATGGAACAGATCGAGATAATACGAAGGTCCAAAATGGAGAACAAAATCCATGTGAAAACCCGCTTCCAAAGCCCGCTCAGGATCACCCCATTCGGAAAGCAGCGCGGCTTCGGGATACTCTTTGTCCATCATCTTTCTGATGCCTTGCCAGAACCGGATCGTTTCCTTTTGTCCTTCGTCGCCCTTTATGAGGGAGCCCGCCATATCCACACGGAAGCCGTCACAGCCCATATCAAGCCAGAAGCGCATTATCTCAATCATGGCGCCGCAGGATGCCCGGGCTGCGGGTGAATCCGCCGGAATCTGCCATGACAGCGCGGGATCCGGCTTGGCAAAACCATAGTTGAGCGCGGGCTGGGTGGAAAAGAAATTGACCGCACAGGCCCCCCGCTCGGAAAAGCCGTTCAGACTTCCGGTAATGCCGCCGATTCCTTCAAAGCGCTCCCAGGGGGTTCCTGCCCATATATAGCGCTCCGAAAAGGCGTTCTTTTCAGTTTTCATGGATTCGATAAACCATTCATGTTCAATTGAAGTGTGTCCTGCTACAAGATCGAAAAGAACACGCATCCCTCTTTTATGGGCTTCGGCAAAAAGATTACGGGCATCTTCATTGGTTCCGTAGCGCGGCGCGATTTTCCGGTAATCGCTTACATCATAACCGGCATCGTGGAAAGGCGATTCAAAGCAGGGGTTGATCCACAGAGCATTGCAGCCCAGTTCCTGTATATAATCCAGCTTGGCAATGATTCCTTGCAAATCCCCGATACCATCAGCGTTAGTATCGTAAAAGCTCTGGGGATAAATCTGATAAAAAACAGCATTTTTCAGCCACTGGGGCATAGAACTCCTCCGTGTTATGGATAGAAAGCGAATCCCGCATTAAGAACATTGAATGTTCCCGCAAGATTTCTGCATACGATAAATACCATAATATACTTTGTTAATTTATAGAATATGGAGCCTCTTGCAAAACTCGGTTAGTTTTGCTGAAGCTTGGCGTATACGCCTTGCGATTTCTCGCCTGAAGGCGCGAACTAAAGTTCGGNNTGGAGTTTTGCAATTGCCTCTATGATGTCAGCATTTCAGAATTCAAAAAATATTGCCAGCCCAATCATAATCTGATACCATGAAGATGATGAAGCATTTTCTTTTTATGTTGATCATTTTTGGAAGCATGTTTCTTTCAGGATGTTACTATACCAAGCAAGGATACTATCTTCTTTCATACCAGGCGAAGGCAAAACCTGTGGAGAAACTGCTTGATGATGCAAGCCTCGATCCTGACACAAGAAACTTTCTCTTACAGGTAGAAGATATCCGCGCTTTTGCCGTAAACGAACTAGGACTTGAACAGAACAAAAATTACAGCATCTATTTGGATCTTGATCAAGATGTGCTTGCCTGGGTTGTTTCAGCCTGCGACCCGTTCTCTTTTAACACGTACCTTTGGAATTATCCCATAATGGGCCGGCTGCCTTACAAAGGATTTTATGAGCAGAAAGATGCCGTTAAAGAGGGACGGAAACTGCTCGGTGAAAACAAAGATGTTTGGATCCGCGGCGTAGAGGCTTTTAGTACCTTGGGATTTTTTAAAGATCCTCTTGTTAGTTACATGAGAGATTATGACATATACGAAATTGCCAATCTCATCATTCATGAACAAACTCACGCGACAATCTGGAAGGATGATGATCCTTCCTTTAATGAAGACCTCGCTTCTTTTGTCGGCGACGAAGGCGCGCGGCTCTTTGTGCTTGCCCGTTTTGAGGAAGACTCGCCGGAGTACCGCGGCATTGATGAAAACAAGAAGAATTCAGAGCGTTTCCGGGCAGATATTTTTTCCTTGCGGGAAAGACTTGAAAAGTTTTATGCAACATTACCGAATCCTCTTCCCGAAAATGACGACCTCTATTTAACAGAAAAGAAAAACATTATCGAAAATTTCCAAGCTGAGTTCCTTGCGTCATATGACGAACGCTATACATCAGATAATTACCGGGGTTTCGGAGAGTTTCAGATTAACAACGCATACATCGATCTTTTTCATTTGTACCACGGTCAGCAGGAAGAGCTTGAAGCATTATATGCCGCCGCGGAATATGACATGAAGAAGTTCATCGCGTCCTTAAAGGAAAAACGATGAAACTCTCCGAGGTAATATAGCGTTGAGAGATGAGCTTGTGCAAAACTCGGTTAGTTTTGCACAAGCTCATGCGATTTCGCGCCTAAAGGCTGTGAAATACGCATTTTTAAGAGGTTGAAATTGCAAAAACTGAAGTTTTGCAATTTTCTCAGATTACAAAAAAATGTATCGTTTTTTTTCCCGGCGGGTTACCTATATGCACAAATTTTGTATAATTATCCATATTGATAATCAGTACTGATTGATTATCAGCATGTGATTGCGTGCCTTTGCGGAAAGGCATCATACATATAAAATACACAAATGGAGGTTATTCATGGCAACAGAAGCATACAATCCTTTTGAAAATGCCCAGGCGCAATTTGACGGGGTTGCGGAAACTTTGGGGCTGGAAAGCGGCATACGCGAGCTTTTACGGCGGCCTATGAAAGAGATTCATTTTACCATTCCGGTAAAAATGGATGACGGAACAACAAAAGTGTTCCAGGCATTTCGTTTCAAACATAATGATGCGCGAGGACCCGCGAAGGGCGGCATCCGTTTTCATCCTCATGAAACCGCGGATACGGTCCGTGCGCTTTCCATGTGGATGACCTGGAAATGCGCGGTTGTTGATATTCCCCTTGGCGGCGGAAAGGGCGGCGTTATTTGCGACCCGCACAATCTTTCTCTGGCCGAACAGGAACGGCTTTGCCGCGGCTATGCGCGTCAGCTCTACCATCAGCTTGGCCCCAACCTTGACGTACCCGCGCCGGACGTAATGACCAACGGTCAGCATATGCTCTGGATTCTCGACGAATACGAAACCATTTCCGGCGGCCGTTTCCCCGGCATGATTACCGGAAAACCGGTCGGAATGGGCGGTTCTCTTGGCCGCACGGAAGCAACAGGATACGGCGTCATCTATATACTGAAAGATTTGCTCCGCCAGATCGGCATGGATCCGGCAAATACGACCGCCAGTTTCCAGGGATTCGGAAATGTCGCCGAATACGCGGCGAGTATGTATTCGGAACTGGGCGGAAAAGTCATTGCGGTTTCCTGCTGGAACCAAAAAGACGGAAAGGCCTATACGTTTAAGAAAGCGGGCGGCTGCAACATTGCGGAGCTTGTTTCCCTTAAAGATTCCTTTGGAAGCATCGATAAGGACAAAGCCCAGGGGCTTGGATACGAACTGCTCCCCGGCGACGCGTGGCTTTCCCAGGATGTGGACATTCTTGTCCCCGCCGCACTCGAAAATCAGATCACGCCAGCGGTGTTCCCCAGCATCAGCAAGCAGGTAAAGATTATCTGTGAAGCGGCGAACGGCCCTACGACTCCCGACTGCGACAAATTGATTCAGGAGCGGAACATCATCCTGCTGCCGGATTTCCTTTGCAACGCAGGCGGCGTAACGTGCAGTTACTTTGAACAGGTTCAGTGCAATATGAACTATTTCTGGGACAAGAAGGAAGTTCTGGAAAAGCTGGAATACACCATGACCAAAGCGTTCCGCGCCGTGTACGAGCTTTCCAAAGAACAGAATCTTTACATGCGTGACGCGGCCTACACCATCGCCATTAAACGTGTAGCTAACGCGGTAAAACTGCGCGGCTGGGTATAACCCTTCGAGTGGCCTCAGGGACCGCCCTTCGAGGGCCTCAGGGACCGCCCTTCGAGGGCCTCAGGGACCGATCTTAATGAAAATGGCGCATTCCATCACGGGGTGCGCTGTTTTTTTGGGAGTAAGATAGTATGAACAGATTCATAAAGATAATTCACATCATTGTTTTTCTTTTTGCGTCTCTCGTTGTCGGAAGCATTTTCTATGAAGGATTGACGTTAAAGTGGTATTCGTTTGTTCCCGTTTTGATGCTTACAATGGATGTGTTGTTCATCATTTCAACCGTTATAAACGTAATATATTTCAGAAAGAATAAGCCGCTGTTTTTCATCAATCTTTTTTCGGCGGTTCTTATTTTCGCGGCGCTTGTGATGAAAGTATTGCACATTGAATACCCTCAGTGGACGATATTGTTGTGGGATTTTTACATACTGTATCTCTACGGTTTTTTTGTGATCAAGCAGATATAAAAAACAGCGCAAATCATCATGAAATGCGCTGTTTTTTAATAATGAAAAATTGACTAGTTATCCATAGCGCTCAGATTCTGCGGGAATCCGGGAAGTTTCTTGGCTTCCGCATACGTTGCCGCTACCTGGATTTCGCCGGAAATGATCTTCGCTTTTACGGCTTCAATCTCGTTAACAATATCGGGAGTCAGGGCACTGTTTTTCTGGGAATAGCCAACGCCGTCGGCTTCCAAATCAAGGGTGAGTGTTTCACCCTTGAACGTATTGTTCTTTACGGCATCAAGCGCGTAGATCGTACCGGTTTCGACCATCTTGAGCATGGAAGTAAGAACCGCGGAAGGCTGATTATTGGCATAAATTCCGTCATCATGCTGATCGGAGTCTACGCCGATGGCCCATACGTTCTGCCCCAGGGAACGGTATTCCCTTGCCTGGGCAATGGTTCCGTTTCCGCTTCCGCCAGCCGCGGAATAGATGGCGTATACGCCGGAATCGTACCAGTTCTTCGCCTGGGTTTTAGCCCGTTCAGGCGCTCCCCAATCGTTGGTGTAATAATCAACAACCTGTGCGTTGGGGAAAATGGAAAGGATGCCCTGAACATAGCCGACTTCAAATTTGGTGATGGTCGAACCGGGAACGCCGCCGATAAACCCGAAACGGGGATTGGCGATACCGTCGGCCTTGGCTTTAAGAGCGGCAGCCACGCCCACAAGGTAAGAACCTTGATGTTCGGAGAACATAATCTGCATAACGTTGGGAGCCACAACCCAGTCAACGTCAACGATCATATATTTCTGGTTGGGGTTTTTGGACGCAACTTCGGTAAGGGCGTCGGCAAAGGTAAAACCGGTGGTTATGATAAGATCATACGCTTCATCAGTGGCCTGCATCAGGTTAGGAATATACATGTCCTGAGTCTGAGCGGTTACGACATCGTAAGCGGGCCCTCTCTGGGACTGATTTTCCCAGGTATCACCGTAAAACTCAAGAATCCCGCGCCACGCGGCGGCATTGAAAGACTTGTCATCGATGCCGGTAGCATCGGTGAGCAGACGGACGGTAACTTCCGGCCTGGCAGCTCTGGAAGCATCCCTTCCAGGGCTGGCAAAAACCGCCAGAATAACAAAAACCGCCAGAATAACAGCAATTAATGCTTTCTTCATAAAATTATTCTCCTCTAAAAAATCATGAAGCACCGCAAAAACCGGCTCTCCTATAACAGGAAAACCGGATTGTGCGAATGCTCAAAACATACTGACTCAATCCTAATACTGTTAATTGAACTTTGCAATAGGAACAAAGGTTTCAGCCTTGAGGGCTGCGCCGCCGACCAAGGCTCCGTCGATATTTTCCTTTGCCATGAGCTGGGCCGCGTTATCCGCCTTTACGGAACCGCCGTACTGGATAATGATGTTTTCCGCGGCATCATCTCCGTAGAGTTTTCCGATTACGCCGCGGATATAGGCATGGATGGCGTCGGCATCTTCGGGAGTGGCGGTTTTTCCGGTTCCGATAGCCCAAACCGGTTCGTAGGCGATGGTAACACGCGCCAAATCGGCAGCCGATACGTCTTTCAGGCCTTCCACCGTCTGGGTTTCGCAGACTTTTTCGGCATTACCGGCTTCCCGCTCTTCGAGCAGTTCCCCGACGCAAAGAATCACTTCGAGTCCGTGCCGCAAAGCAAGTTTTACCTTCTTGTTGATAAGCGCGTCATCTTCTTTGTAAGTATGACGGCGTTCGCTGTGGCCAAGAATTACGGCCTCCACGCCCAGGTCTTTAAGCTGGAGCACCGAAACTTCGCCGGTATGCGCGCCTTGTTCCTCGGATGACATGTTCTGGGCTCCGAGCATAATATTCGTTCCCTTCACGACAGCTCCAACCGTTTCCAAAGCCGTAAAACTGGGAGCCACAAGGTACTTGTGTTTTCCGTCTTTCAGCTCGGCGGCAAGAGCTTTCGCTAAATCAGCCGCTTCGGCGCGGGTTTTGTGCATTTTCCAGTTTCCCGCAATAAAATAATTTCTCATGATATCTCCTTTTCAAACCCCCAATCTATCCAAAGAACAGAAAAGCAACTTACTAAATCGACTGCCTGGTGGTAATAATATCTCCAAAAAAATACTTCTTTTATGAGTATACTCTTTCTACGCTTGTTTTTAAAGTGGGAAAATCACGAAAGAAAAAAGGACAGCAATCGATGACTTTTCCTTCAGCGATCTGATAGACTAAATAAAGATTGACGATCCAATGTTAAAACAATACAATTACAATGTAATATTAATAATTTGGAGAATAATTATGCCTAAAACCATACAGGTTCGCGTAGAAGATAAACTCAAGGAATCTGCGGATACACTGTTTGCTTCGCTCGGTTTAGACACATCTACCGCCATCCGCATGTTTCTAATTGCGGCAATGGAATCGGGCGGAATCCCCTTCCCAGTGACACACCGCTCTGATCGCGACGATTCGGTGTTAGAGGCCCTTGAACGCCGCATAAACGGAGCCGCTTTTTTAAGTTTTAAGCAAAGTCTAGCAAATATGCGTTCGGCGATAAAAGCTGGAACTGAGCATGAAAGCTAATCATTATCAAGTTCTTGTTGACCCTATAGCCGATAAAAAATTAGCTGCACACTTAGAATTTCTGGCTCGTGTAAGTGAAAAAGCTGCTTTGCATTTATATGATGATTATAGAGAAGCACTTCTTTTTTTGCAGAATAATCCTGAAATATGTCCTATCTACCTGACACAAAAGCAAATAAATACAGAACTTCGATACCGCTTGTTCGGGAAACGGTATCGTATTGTATTTGAAATAGTCCATAATCAGGTTTTTGTGTATGACATACAAGATTGCCGGCAAAATTCCGAAAAAGATCTTATCTAATATTATTTCAATTAACAAACAGCAACGAACAATGCAAAGATACCATTGTTTTTCACTTTACTGATTGCCCGCTGTCATTTGTTAATTTACTAAGTTTACTTTCTCGTAACTTCGATGCCCGGAAGTTTCTTGCCTTCGAGCAGTTCCAAGGACGCGCCGCCGCCTGTGGAGACGTGGCTCATTTGGGAAGCAAGGCCGAACTTGTTGACCGCTGCTACGGAATCGCCGCCGCCTACGACGGTAATGGCGCCGCGTCCTGTGGCTTCCGCCGATCATCTTGGCAACTTCACCCGTACCTTTGGCGAAGTTTTCAAATTCAAACACGCCCACGGGCCCGTTCCATACGATGGTTTTTGCTTTGGACAGCACTTCTTTGTACTTGGCAATGGTTTTGGGACCGACATCCATTCCCATAAGATTATCGGGAATATCAAGGCCGTCTACCGCAACGGGAGCCGCGTTTGCGTCGAAAGTTTCGGCGCAGACATGATCGAGGGGCAGAACGATTTCCACGCCGCCCTTCTCCGCCGCCGCGAGAATGCTCTTCGCCGTATCGATCTGATCATCTTCAACCAAAGACTTTCCGACTTTATAGCCCTGAGCTTTGAGGAAGGTATACGCCATGCCGCCGCCGATAACGAGGGCCGCGGAATTTTTCAGGAGGCTTTCCAGAACGGCAATCTTGGAACTGACCTTGGCGCCGCCGATAATGGCAACGAGGGGCTTCTGGGGATTCGTAACAATCGGTTCGAGGTAATTAACTTCTTTTTCCATGAGGAAGCCCGCGACAGACACCGGTACAAACTTGGCGATTGACGCAGTGGAAGCATGATCCCGGTGGGCGGTTCCAAAGGCATCGTTTACAAAGATATCGCCGTAGCTTGCAAGTTCTTTGGCAAGTTTATCGCGTTCGGCGGCGTCCTTGCTGGTTTCTTCGGGATGAAAGCGGGTATTTTCCAGCATGATAATGGAACCGTCGCTCTGGGATTCGATAAAGGCTTTTTTTCCGAAACAGCCGTCTTCGCCCGCAAAGATAACCGGCTTTCCGAGTTTGTCTTCCAGGTATTTCGCGACAGGGGCCATCCGGTGCTTGCCTGTAATGTAAGCGGCTTCATCAAAAGACTTTCCGTCTTTTTCAGCCTTTTCTTTTGCCTTTTTCATGTCCTTGGCGGGATCGCCGAGGTGGCTCATGAGGGTAAGGCTTTTTACGCCTTGGTCCAAAATGTACTTGATAGTCGGGATAGCCGCAACAATGCGGGTATCATCCTGAACAACACCGTCTTTCATGGGGACGTTAAAATCGACCCGCATGATTATCCGTTTGCCTTTAAGGTCTACATCTTTTACGGTTTGAATCATCATTTTCTCCTATAAAAAAGTCAATCAAGGACTGACCAATATTACAACTTTTCCCGAACTACAATGTTCAGTAATTCTTCGGGGCTAACTACGGGAAAACGTGCCGGTGTAAAATCAGATTTATTACGAGTAACAATATAATCTACCATAAGACTTTCTCCCGCGGCATATTGTACCGCATCTTCAAAAATAGATGTCGGTAATGGATGATGCCGAAACGAACAGCTCTACGCCTCCCTGAGAGAGACCTAAAATCTGGGTTCCTGATATAAAGAAATCAGGTCTTTCCAAAAGCACATCAAGCACGACATTTGCATCAATAAGAAGTTTCATATTCCATACTTCTCGGCAATCCGCATATTGCGTATATCATCAATACTGATATCTTGGTTCAAAACAGTTCCCTTAAGAGCACCTACAAGGCTTTGTATTTCAGGAACTTTTGACCATTCATCAATTTGTACAGCAGTCAGAGGAACTATTTTTTTATCTTCCTTCGATTCCTCTACTGGAAATAAAATTACCTCAATCTTTTTTCCTTTGAAATCAGGAGGCAACTCAAAGAGTTCTGTTAATGTGTTTGAATCAACAACTTTTCTTACCGCCGTCATTTTCCAACCTCCAGAACAAGCATAGTGGAAAATTTAACAAAACCGGCTCCAGCACAAAAGCCGGAGCCGAATTCTATCAAGGCTTTACATATAACTTACATCATACTAAGCCCTGGTATGGCTCATTACTTCGCCATGTGCTTGAGAAGGTCTACTACACGGTTGGAATAGCCCCATTCATTGTCATACCATGATACAACTTTGAAGAAGCGTTTTTCACCGGGAAGGTTGTTCTGGAGAGTTGCAAGGCTGTCATAAATTGACGAATGGGTATTGTGAATAATATCGGTAGAAACGATTTCTTCGTCGCAGAACGCGAGATATCCCTTCATGTACGTTTCGGAAGCCTTTTTGAGAGCCGCGTTGATTTCTTCGATGGAAGTATCTTTTTCGCTGCGGAAGGTAAGATCCACGACAGAACCTGTGGGAGTAGGTACGCGGAAAGACATTCCGGTAAGTTTTCCCTTGGTGGAAGGAAGTACTTCGCCGACCGCTTTCGCGGCGCCGGTTGTAGACGGAATAATGTTGATTGCCGCCGCGCGTCCGCCTCTCCAGTCTTTCTGGGATACGCCGTCAACGGTTTTCTGGGTTGCGGTGTAGGCGTGAATGGTTGTCATAAGACCGGTTTCAATGCCGAATCCTTCCTTGAGGATGACATGAACAACCGGAGCGAGACAGTTGGTGGTGCAGCTTGCGTTGGAAATAACATGGTGCTTGGAAGCATCGTATTCGTTCTCGTTAACGCCCATAACAATTGTTTTGATGGGTTTTGCGGGATCAGCGGATTTTCCAGGTGCGGAAAGAATAACTTTCTTGGCGCCGGCATCGATATGACCATAGGCTTTCTCGTTGGTATAAATACCGGTGCATTCAAGCACATACTCAACGCCTAAATCTTTCCAGGGAAGATCCGCGGGAGTCAATCCTTTGCCGGAAATACATTTGATTTCATGGCCGTTTACCACGAGCACATCTTCGCCTTTTGTGGCGATATCGGCTTTCATTTGACCCTGTGTGGAATCGTATTTAAGCTGATAAGCGAAATATTTCGCGTCTGTAGAAAGGTCTACAACGGCGACTACATCGATCTTATCTTTTCCGAGCAAACCCTGTCCTACAAGAGCCTGAAACACAAGCCGCCCAATACGGCCGAAACCGTTAATTGCGATTTTCATAAAACCTCCAAATCGTTCTTTTTATACCAATAAGGATAAGCGAAATTCGCGCGAAAGTCAATTGGTAGAGAGAATTTTTTTCACAAGCAAATTATTCAGCCTTCTTCGTTTTCTTAAACAGGCGAAGTTTTTTCCTGGAACCGTCACCAATCATGGTAACAGCAAGAATAATCATCAATCCTTTTACGACCATCTGCGGTTCTGAAGGAATTGTCAGCAAATTCATAATATTGGTAATGGAATAAATAATTAATCCGCCGATGACAGAACCGACCGGTCCTCCGGTACCGCCGGAAAGTGACGCGCCGCCGACTACAACCGCCGCGACGGTATCAAGCTCGTAGCCTTTCGCAAGAAGGGAACTGCCCTGGGTAAGCTGCGCCGCCAAAACCGAACCGCCAAGTCCCGACAGGAACCCGTTTATGACATAAACAGTCAGCAATGAACGTTTTACCGGAATGGCCGACAGCCGGGCGGCCTCGGCATTTCCCCCGATAGCATACAGTCTGCGGCCGAAAGTAGTAAAATTCATTAAAAATGACGCGGCAAGCATTACTAAAACAAACAAAATAACCGGATTGGGAATTCCGAATAATTTTCCCGAAAACACCCAAATAAACCGTTCGTTATGGATACCGATTAAACTGCCTGACTGGACAAGATACGCGCAGCCCCTGACAATACTTTGAGTCGCCAGTGTGGCAACAAACGGCGTTATCTTAAGGCCTGTTATGAGCATCCCGTTACATAAGCCCCACAAGGAAGACAGCAGCAAGGAAACAAGACACGCAAGTCCGAAAGGATACCCGTTTGCCATGAGTACCGCGGAAATAACCGTAGAAAAAGCGGCGACAGATCCTACCGATAAATCAATGCCGCCGGTAACAATGACAAAAAATTGCCCGACCGCTATTATGGAAATGATAGCCGAAAACTGTAGAATATTTCCGATATTTCTTGATGAAAAGAAATACGGCGAAGCAATGGAGCCAATCACCACAGTCAGCGCTAAAACGATAACAAGATAATTAGAAAATATCTTAACGGCGGTATTCTTAATAACATTCATAATGTTTTTATCTCCGGACATAAACAACCTCACTACTTCTCTTATTGATAGAAATTTAAAATCTCATCTTCAGACTTAATCTCATCATGGGAAATTCTTCCCCTGATCCTGCCTTGATGCATTATCAATATACGATCACACATAATGGCTTCACTTATTTCGCTTGTTATCAGAATGACGGAATTTCCATCTTCCGCGTAACGCCTGATCAATTGATAAATCTCTTCTTTGGCGCCGACATCAACGCCGCGGGTCGGCTCGGCAAAAATCAATATTTTGCAATTACTGACGAGCCATTTCGCGAAAACAACTTTTTGCTGATTTCCTCCGCTTAGGGCGCCCACCGCTTGATGATAATTTCCCGAACATTTCAGTTTGACATTCTTCGCGATAGCATCGATGGTCTGCGTTTCTTTAACCTTGTTCATAACGGAAAACCTGCTGAATTTCCCTAAGCTCGCCAATGACATGTTATGAGTAATGGATAAAGGCAAAACCAAACCCTGTGTTTTTCTTTCTTCGGGAAGCAGCCCAATGCCGTAATCTACCGCTTGTTCCGGAGTCTTAATACGGACATGTTTATTGTCAAGGGTAAGAGAACCTTCTTTCAACGGCGCGCCGTCAAAAAGCATAAGGGCAAGTTCGTTCTGTCCGCTTCCGACTAATCCTGTAATTCCAAGAATTTCACCTTTGTGCAGATCAAAACTTATGTCCTTTACATAAGCTCCATTGCCTAAATTTTTAGCGGATAACACCACTTCCGAAGTACCGCCGTTTCCCAACCGGACGGCTGTTCCTTCCAACGCGCTGTTCATTATGGAAGTTTGCAGATTCTGGCCTATCATCGCTTTGACAAGAAATTTTTCTTCGAGTCCTTCCAGTTCAAAAGTCTCAATCTTTTTTCCATCCCGTAAAATAGTCGCTTTTTTGCAGAGCGCCAGTACTTCGTCCAGGCGGTGTGAGATAAAAATAAAGGTGATTCCCTTGGCGGATAGATTCCGCAGGATTTCAAAAAAACGTTCCACTTCCGGTTTCGGCAATGCCGCGGTGGGTTCATCCAACAGGATAATTTTTGCTTCATGCCGCAGGGCTTTGCAAAGCTCAATACACTGTTTCTGGGCCATACTCAAAGATTTTACCGGCAGCTTAACGTCCAAAGGAAAACCAAGCCATGTCATGATCTCATAGGCTTTTTTGTTCATTTCCTTCCAGTCCACCATGCCCAGTTTGTTTTTCGGCAGCGATTCGATGAAAATATTCTCCGCCACAGATAAGGCGGGAATCAAACTTAACTCCTGAAATATGGTAAAAATTCCCGCCTTTTGCGCTCCCTGCGGGCCATGATAAGAGAGATGCTTTCCTTCAAGAATAATTTCACCGGAATCCGGACGTTCGACGCCTGAGAGAAGTTTTACCAACGTCGATTTTCCCGCGCCGTTTTGTCCCAAGAGTCCGTGAATCTCACCTTTATTCAAACTCAACGAAAAATTATCCAAAGCGTGAACACCGGGATAACTTTTGTCCAATTTACATAATTCCAACAACAGTTTGTCATGCATATTATGAGAACCTTTTCAGAAACCTATAAAGGTTTAAAATTGTAAGAATGTAATAATTCTGTATACTTTGCCAGTTCATCCTTAGCGAACGGTTCAAGATCCATTAAGCCATATTCCATTCCCAAATCAGCGTATTTTCCTCTGCCCAAACGATGATAAGGCATTATTTCTACCGAAACATCCGGTGAACATTCCGTTTTGATATATTTCAATATCATTTCAAAATCATCGATTTCGGAAATAGTCGGAATCACAGGAATTCTCACAATAAAATCTTTGCCCCTGCCGGACATCCAGTACGATGCTTTTTTCGCGTTTTCCAAAATATCTTTATTATCTGTTCCGACATACTTCTTATGCTTTTCGGAGTCCCAGATTTTTATGTCAAAAAAAAGATAATCAATATATTCCATGAGTTGTTCATACATATTCCACGCGCCAAGACCGCAAGTCTCCATCGCCGTTGAAATATTTTTTTCTTTCGCGGATTTGAAAAGAGCAAGTGAAAATTCATGCTGCATCACAGCCTCACCGCCGGACAGTGTTAATCCGCCTACGCTGCTTTTTTTGTACATGAGTTCGTCTTTCATTACCTCTTTCATAACATCATCAACCGTTTTTAACTCGGCTGCGGAAGAAAGAGCCTTTCCATAACACTGTTTGGTACAGGGAAAAACATGAAGCCTTTCGTTGTAGCAAATATCAGTACATATTTTTCTGTCGATACGGCGGACGCCTTCCATTACTTCGATAGCCCCGTTTGGACAACAGGAAATACAACGGCCGCAGTCAATACACTTATCCTTGAAAAATACCAGTTCGTTATATGTCTTGTGAGATTCGGGATTACAACACCAAACACAGCGCATGGGACATCCTTTCAAAAAAACAACCGTTCTTACACCAGGACCGTCGTGAATACTCCAACGCTGTATATTAAACACTAACCCTTCCCTTTGCCGGGAATTACGTTCAGTCATTGCGAAACCTCATAATTCTACATTCTCGAGCTTGTTGCAAAACTCGGTT
>DBDH01000016.1:0-4226 GCA_002293455.1 Treponema sp. UBA937 | reverse complement strand
TGAAGTTTTGCAATTTCCTCTCTCTATAAAACGGAACCCCCGAACGAAGAGAAAGATTCAGAGGTTCCGCAGAGGATTACAATCTTTCCTCGGTTCTTTCGATAATGTCCTGCTGAACAGTCTTATCCAAGCCGACAAAATAAGCAGAGTAGCCGGCAACCCTTACGATGAGGCTGCGGTACTTGTTTGGATCCTGCTGCGCCCTTTGCAGGGTTTCGCGGGACACAACGTTGAACTGCATTTGCATTCCGCCTTTATCAAAATAAAAATCTATCAAGTTAACAAGGCGTTCCAATCCTTTCCCGAATTGTGCTTCCTGTACATTTTCCGACATATTAGGCCTCCTAATCTTTTAAGTCCGCGGGACTTAGTTTCAGGTTATACAATGATCCTTCAGAAAGATATTTCAGTTCCAATTTTGAAACAGAACTTACCGCGGCGGTCGGACCCAAAACATCCGTTCCCCTGAAAGGCGACTGTCCGTCGGAAAGCGGAGTTTCCGCCTTTCTGCCGTCCGGAGTAGCCCCGACGGATTTACCGAACGGAGTGTTGGAAGAAACGGTTGTTGTTGACGCCTGGAAGTGGCCGCCGATTGGTCCCCTGCCGTATCTTGTGTTTTTATACTGAGGGAATTCATCGCAAACCATTCTCAGCGCGTCCCTGGCAATAAAATCAACATCATCAACATCATTGCCGTATTTGGGAACAGAAAGACACATTTGCTGAATCATGGGTCCGGTCGGATCTGTTGTCATATCGGTAAAGTCTGTTTCCAGGGCATGTAGCAGCTCCGCGCCGGAAATAGTTTTGTCGTCAAAAACCAGTGTTTTGACGGCGTAAAGGCTGTTTGCGACAACCGCTAAGCCGATTGTCTGGTTCCCGGTAAAATCGTATTTTGCGCCGCCTTTTTTGATGGATTTTCCGCGGGGCAGCGTTGTTTCGGGACAGGCAAGAATAGCGCTGAAAGGTTCATCAATGTATTCTTCATATTCTTTGTCAATAACCTGATCAAGGATAACATGAAGGCGAAGATAATATTTTGCCTGCTCAATAAAAGATTCCCACAGTTCTTCGTATTTTGTAAAACTGCTAAGATCTTTGCCGTTGGAATTTTTAAGCAGACACACGCCGCTGTTCGGATCTTTTCCGCCGTACAAGGCAAGTTCCATACATTTTGCCAAAGAATACCAAGCGGCGCCCGTTCGGCCTCCTCTTAAGCCCGGAGGTCCGGGTTCGGCGCAGCCTATGATACAATAGTTCGCCGCGTCTTCTTCGCTGTAACCGCGGTTCATCATGGCTTCCATGTACATTCTGTCGTTGGATACCGCGGGGAAACCGGTTCCCAGCCGTATGGTCTCGACAACCTTTTTCTTATACGCCATAGAAGATTTTTCATTCCATCTTGCATAGTGCGAAGGCTGTATTGTCCGGGTATTCTGAATCGCGTCCAAAATGAGCATGGACATTTCGTTGGCAGCATCTTCACCCGTTTTGGGATCAAGACCGCCGATTGTCAGATTTTGGAATATCGGCTTGCCTCGGAAGAACTGTGTATCAACCCAGCTGCGTACCCGTTCAACCTGGGAAAGCATGATGAAGAAATTTTCCATAAGCTCAAGGGCGGTTTGGTATGTCAGCCTGTTCGCGGCAATATCGCGCCTGTATACATCGATCATGACCTGATCAAAACGTCCGGGACAAGTCGCCTGGGCATTGTCTTCTACCTGCACGGCTAACTGCAAAAAGGTTACCAATTGAAGGGCTTCATGGTAGGTTTCCGCGGGAAATTCCGGAACTTTTCTCGCGACGGCGGCCATATTGAGAAGTTCTTTTTTCCGTTTGTCATCGGTTTCTTTTGCCGCCGTTTCTTCGGCTAAATCAGCATAACGATGAGCCCATCTGATTACGGCTTCACAAGAAATGATGACAGCCTTATAGAAAGATCTTTTGTCCAATCCTTCATTGGTAGTGGGATCCGCCTTTTCCAGTCCTTCTTTTGCCTGCTTAATGACATCGCTAAGACCATGTTCGATATGCCATTTGTACGGAGGCGCAAAATGCCCGTCACCGCCCTGAACATAATTGAGATCATTGATAACGCCGATTTTATCCTGGGCTGTCAATACTTCCTCAGGCAAAAGCGCGTACACATGGGCTTGATGATTTTTCCCGTCCCAATACGCGGCTATGTCTTTTAACTCCGGTATTATCATAGGATCAACCTGAAATTTATCCGACGGGCGTTCCGGAAGGAAAAAGGGATTGCCGCCGATAATTTCATTTTTGATAAAGTCTGTGGAAAAATCGGGCGCCAGGGGTGAATAATTCGGTTTGCATGCATGTCCGCCCATCAACAGGCTTCCGGGTAATATGTAAATAGTCATATTATCAAGAGCATGTTCAAACGCCTTAGCCCTTCTGATAATCTGAGGATACTTCTCCGTTTTCCTGTAGGATTCCGTAAAATATCTTGCCCGTTCTATATCAACCCCGGCCGGCTGAGACGTAACATACTCATACAATTTCTGTATCCTGTCAGTCCTTTCCGGCGCGACAGCAAGCTGAAAATGCAGCGGTTCCTTTTCAGCAGAATCGGCACAAGATTCTAAATTTTGGCTCATGAAAAACTCCTTACATGGGAACTGTGATGAACAATTCCATGCATACATTAAAATGCAAACGGGAAACCCGTTTTATTTAAAAAACAACTGTTTCGGAATACGATAGATTCCGAAACAGTTCCCTGTAGTTCTTAAGAGAAAAAATTATTTGCCTACCAGCCGGGTAATAATCAGTACTTGTGAGGGATTATAGTATTTTGCGGCTTCATCAGTACTAAATGTTGAGGTTTCAACATATACGGTTCCTTCAGGTTTTCCGCCCTTAATCGCGCGCATTGCCATCTTTACGGCATCATACCCTTGGGAATAAGGTTCGTTGGTTGTCATAACCTGGACAGGACCATTGGGGGCATCCAGCATTTCTTTTACCGTGGTCTGGTAACCATCGTACTCGGCCATAATAACATTGGGCCACAAGCCGGCGGCGGACAAAGCCTGAACAATACCGGCGTGCATTACGTCACTCAAGCTGACAACAACCTGCAAATCCTGGTGAGCGGTAGCAATATCACGCATTACCGGCATGGCGTCATTGGGCAGCCAGTTTCCATATTGGAGAGGCAGCCAGTTGATCTTGACCGCTTTATCAGGATTTTCTTTATTCCATCTTTCCCAGCCTTTAATATAGCCTGAGCCGCGGTTTTCGGTGTTAACATCGCCAGGATTTCCGCCGATGATTACGCCCTTGGTGGACCTAACGCCGGGATATTTTTCAGTAAATCTCTTCGCCAAAACATATCCGCCCTGCGCGCCGCCCGCGGTTTCATCTTCTACAGCGTAACCATAAATCTTTCTGGCGAGACTTGCGTCCAAAGCGCAGTTTACCGCAATAACGGGAATCTTGGCATTAACCGCCGCATTGATCGAAGAAGTAAGTCCCAAGGGATCATTAGGATTAACAATAATTGCCGATACATTCCTGTTAATAAGGGTGTTAACATCCGCATTCTGCTGAACCGTATCGCCGTTCGCGTCAAGGACGATCAATTCCACGCCTTCTTCCGCGGCGCTGTCAGTCGCACCCTGGATTAATGTCTTCCACCAATCACTTCCCGCCAGTCTTCGCTGGGAAAAACCAATGACGATTTTTCCGGAATCCGCGTCAGTGTTTCCTCTGGCAAAAACCGCGCCGAAAATGAAAAAAATGAGAAAAAGAGAAAGCAAGATTTTTTTCATCATGAAAAAACTCCTTGTGTGATGTTTCGTCCTTCCTGGTACGATTAATCACGAATTCTAAACTGTCCTTATAGAAGAACAGCCATACACAAAAACCGGAAAATTCCGGCATTTTGTCCAAAAACGGAGAATATTCCCACAATAAATGTTTAGTTAATTAAGGATTTTTTATTGAATATATCGGATTTTATTAATTTTAGTAAATGTGTACGTAAACGCACATGCATTATAGTATACCTGCATGTTCTCTTTGTCAAGTTTCATTTGTGTGAAAATAGGAAAAAAATGAACAAAAATTCGGAAAAAAATGCATTTACACAGAGGAAAAGCATAGCATCAACACAGAGGAACATTATTGAACTCATTAAGTACCGCATTCAAAGATTTCTCTTATTCGTTCATCCTGACTTGAATAAAATTTTAATTATT
>DBDH01000001.1 GCA_002293455.1 Treponema sp. UBA937 | reverse complement strand
CGAAGCCTGAAGGCGGGTAAAAATCAAAAGATTTTTACCTCAAAGTTTGAAACGTTAATTTCAAATCTTATAAATTCAATCAAAACAAAAGATTCCGCTTATTAAGCGGCGCCTTCCGCTTTTTTATCCCCAATGGCTTTGATGGTCCGCACAAGACGGGCATTCACATCGTTAAGGCATCCGGCAAGATTTCTTGCGGGTCCGTTCATGACGCTCATAAGCATGGAAATAAGTTCCAATCTGCCGGGAAGTTTGGAAAAGGCTTCAACCTGGGCCGCGTCATAAATGCTTTCACCGACCAAGCCGCCCTTCACTTTCAGGGCAGGTGTTTCTTTCGCGAAATCGAAAAGGATTTTCGCAACTTCATTGGAATCTTTGGGAGAGATAGCTACGGCGGTAGGGCCAATCAAATATGACGATACATCGGGAGCCGACAGCTGCTCAAAAGCGATTCGGGCAAAGTTATTCTTCACAACCTTAAATTGCGCTTCTTTTTGCCGAAGTTTTTTCCTCAATTCCGAAATCTGTTCTACGGTAAGTCCCCGGTAATCGGCAAAGATAAAATCCGGCGCCGCACCAAAAGAATCCTTTAATTCACCAATGGATGAAACCTTAGCATCCTGTACTTTTTTTGCAACAATTGCCACGGCTTACTCCTCTCTTATGGAAACCCAAACGCCGGGTCCCATGGTTGAACTCACTGACACAGTTTGAATGTAATCACCCTTTGCGTCAGCAGGTTTTTTCCGCTTAATTTCAGCCATTACAGCCTGAATATTCTCGGCAAGTTTTTCGCCATCCATAGAAACTTTTCCGACCGCGAGATGCACGACGCCGGTTTTATCGGCGCGGAATTCTACCCGGCCTTTTTTCAGTTCAGAAAGAGCACCTTTAAGGTCGAAGGTAACGGTTCCTGTTTTAGGATTCGGCATAAGACCTCTGCGGCCCAGCACCATACCAAGTTTACCGACATCTTTCATCATATCGGGGGTGGCAACCGCGACATCAAAGTCGAGCCATCCGCCTTTAACTTTTTCGATAAGGTCTTCCGCGCCGACATAAGTGGCGCCAGCTTCCTGGGCTTCCTTTTCTTTATCGCTTTTGCAGAAAACAAGGATTCTCTTTTCGCCCCGGAATTGATTCGGAAGCACTACGGTATCACGAACAGACTGGCTTTTCTTCAAGTTAAGTTTTACCGAGAGATCAACCGTTTCATCAAACTTAGCGAACGCGAGACCCTTTACCTGATCCAAAGCGGCTTTAAGCTCGAATATCGCGGAAGCGTCATACTTTTTCAGGCTTTCCCGATATTTTTTTCCGTGTCTCATATCAGCCCTCCACCTCAACGCCCATGGACCGGGCGGTTCCGGCAATAATCTTCATCGCTCCATCAACATCGATTGCGGAAAGATCCGGCGCCTTCAATTTTGCGATTTCCTCAAGTTTTGCTTTGGAAAGTTTGCCCACTTTATTTTTGTGGGGTTCTCCCGACCCTTTATCGATTCCTATGGCTTTCTTGATTAAGACAGCCGCGGGAGGGGTCTTGAGAATGAAGGTAAAAGATTTGTCCGAATACACGGTAATGACAACCGGAATAATCAATCCGGGTTCCATGGATTTGGTTTTGTCGTTGAACTGCTGGACAAACTGCGGAGCGCTGACGCCATGAGGACCGAGAGCCGGACCTACGGGCGGAGCCGGAGTAGCCTTTCCGGCGGGACACTGCAATTTGATAAGCGCGGTGACTTTTTTCTTTGCCATTCATTTTCTCCTTTTGTGGTATACCCGGCTCCTTAAAGGCTCCGGGGTAGCGTTTTCATGCTCTGTTATACAGATGAAAACTCCCATTCTCTGGAGGTAACACCTCTGTCCGGGGAATAATCCGCCGGAATATATGAGAAGCGTCTATGTCGATTTCTCAACGAAACGCCGCTTAGCCTTTATCGCAAGCTACAGTTTTTCCACCTGAAGAAGATCGACCTCAACAGGCGTATTTCTTCCAAAAATCCCAACCATAACTTTCAGCTTGTTTTTTTCCGTGTTAACTTCTTCAATAACACCGGTAAAGGATTCAAAAGGACCATCGATGATTTTAACCTGTTCGCCGACATTAAATGACTGCCGGGGCCGGACAACCCTCTCGCCCTTTATTTCTCCCGCTTTTTGCAAGATAGCGCGGGCTTCATCACCAGATAAAGGCTGAGGCCTTCTATCGGCGGGAGTACCTACAAAACCCGTTACACCCTGAATTTTTTTTATTTTTGAACAAGATTCTTTCCAACCCAGATCAGGAAGATCCAACTCGACGAGGATATACCCAGGAAGAAATTTTTTCGTCATGGTACGCTTCTTTCCGTCTTTGACTTCGACCACTTCTTCCTGAGGAACTTTTACATCCCGAACAACTTCTTTATCAAGATCACCAACATCCATCATCATACGGATGGTTTTCTCGATTTTGTTCTCATATCCGGAATATGTATGGAGAACATACCAACCAGTTGCCATATTGAACCTTTATCCGAAAAGAATCTGCACACCGGCAAGCAAAAGCATATCCACCAAGCCAAGAACTACCGCGAATATTACCGTGGAAATCAAAACGACTTTGACAGAACTAATAACATTATCCTTGCCGGGCCAGACAACCCTCCGAAGCTCGGCGTAGGATTCTTTTATGAATTGTACCAACTTTTTCATACCATTCCTCATCTATAAGACATTTTTCCCGCACAAGCCAAACAGGACCTATTCTCAACGGCGGGCAAAACCCTTCGAGTCCTACCCGTCCTTTCACATTCTTACAGGCCAGGTAGGACTCGAACCCACAACATTCGGTTTTGGAGACCGACGCTCTACCATTAGAGCTACTGGCCTAGGTATTTTAAAAAGTTAAAAACTAAAGTTTTCAACTTTTAACCCTAGAAGTATTAAGAAAAAACGGCTTTTGACGTTTTTTCCAAGATAGTATTCCAAAACGCAGGTATGGTTTTGGAATACTATCACTTTACTTTGGTTTCTTTATGCAGGGTATGTTTACGGTCAAAAGGACAATACTTGTTTAATTCAAGCTTTTCCTGCATATTACGCCGATTTTTACTGGTAGTATAATTTTTACGCTTACATTCGGTGCATTGAAGAGCGATCAATTCCACAATTTGTTTTTTGCTTGCCATATATCTATCCCCTTACATTCCGAACAGCCGGAACACAATTATTTCTGTAACCAATTTATCTTTCGAGTGGAAGACGCGAAACAGCGCCCGCCTTGACTTATTGCTCCACCCTCGAAGGATACAAAAGCCCTCGAGCGGAATCGAACCGCTGACCACATCCTTACCATGGATGTGCTCTACCGACTGAGCTACAAGGGCAAAAAATCACCGGTTCTAAGAAAATATCAGGATTCGGCACTTGTGTCAAGAGCGGGAAAAATCATTTTTTCCAGTAATTCTCCATTTGGTCATCACATCAATGGAACATTCCGCTTTTTACACAATGCCAAAGTTTCTTCCGGCCATACCGATGCCTGCACTTCGCCGATATGAGCTTTTTTCAGGAAGAACATGCAAAGCCGTGATTGTCCGATTCCTCCGCCAATGGTCTGGGGAAAGTCCCCCGCAAGAAGGCGTGTGTGCCAGAAAAGATTTTTCCGCTCTTCCATGCCCCGTATCTCAAGCTGTTTTTGAAGGCTTTCGCGATTCACGCGGATTCCCATTGATGAAAGTTCCATAGAATCCTGCCGGACATGATCCCAAACGATAATATCACCGTTAAGCCCCGGAAAACCGTCTTCCGCTATCGTACACCAATCATCGTAATCGGGGGCGCGGCCGCCATGACTGCTTCCGTCGCTTAAGGCACAGCCGATTCCTGAAATAAACAAAGCGCCGTATTCCCGCGCAAGTTCCTTTTCCCGTTCGGCGGGACTCAGTTTCGGATAGCGCCGCAAAACTTCTTCGGCATGAATATGAACAATCTTTTCCGGGAGTACGGGCTGTATCTTTGGATATTGTTCACAAACCACAAATTCGGTCTGCTTCATGATTTCATATATTCGATTGACGATGTTGGTAATGAAAGCCCTTGTCCGGTCTTCTTCCCGCATAACCAGTTCCCAATCCCATTGATCGACGTATATGGAATGAATCGCGTCAATATCATCATCGGGACGGAGGGCGTTCATATCGGTGTAAAGGCCCTTTCCGATGCCGTAACCGTAATTTGCCAGAGCCATCCGCTTCCATTTTGCAAGGGACTGAACGACCTCCATTTCGGCATCGTCCATTCTTTTAACGGGAAACCGAACCGGGCGTTCGATACCGTTCAAATCATCATTTATTCCCGATCCTCTGGGAACAAAAATAGGACTTGTAACCCTTGAAAGGCGAAGTTCAGCGGAAAGGCTTCTCTCAAAAAAATCTTTCACGAGCTTAATCGCGTGCTCGGTTTCTTTTAAATTCAAAAGAGGAGCATAATCTGATGGTAAAATTTGCATAGTTACATCCCTAATTGGGAAATCTCCTTGAGTCTTTCTATAATGGGGAGATGCTGCGTGCAGGCAGCTTCGCATTGAGCACACGCAACACATGTTCCCGCCTGTTCGAGGCTAAGTCCCCAATGCATCGTTAAACGATCACCAATTGCCTTTGTATTGCCGCGGTTGAGCAATTTTTGATTATACGCATCCATGTATTGAGGGATGGGAATGTTCTGGGGACAATCTTCACAATATCCGCATCCTGTGCAAAGCCCTTCCATGGAACTCGCGGAGGCGTTTTTTACCGCTTCAAACTCGGCGGCGGTTCTGGGGACATAATTATCCATCGCTCTAAGCGCGTCCTTCACCTCCGATTCATCACTGAATCCTACGAGGGTTGTACTGATGTCCGCGTGATCCCAAAGAAAATGCAACGCGGCATCCACAACGGATTCTTCCGGAACACGTTTAAGGTATTCAAAGAGTTCAGGATGATCGGGAATGATTCCTCCGCCAAGCGGATTCATAACTACCGCGCCCAAACCCTTTGCGCGGACGGCGTTAAACGCCTTTTCCCTTGTTTTAAAATTGTAAGCGGAATATCCCATCAAAACCCCTTCAAACACATCTTCCATAAGAAGATTTTCGATTTCATCCTGGGTAAGATGACTGGAAACACAAATATGTTTGATAAGTCCTTCCTCTTTTAATTTTTGAAAAGCCTGAACAATTCCGGCTTGTTTCCGGTCCTGCCATTCCTGCGGACTCTTAATACACCACATATGATAAAAATCGATAGCCGGAATATTCAGCCGCTGAAGCTGCGCTTCTATTTCCGCGCGAATTTTTGATTCCGACGCCGCGAATGTTTTTGTTGCCACGTAATACGGAAGATTTTGGCGCCGCAATTCAGCAAAACCTTCGCCAAAAACAGATTCGCTCCGGGTTCCAAAATATCCCGGGGCAGTATCAAAATACGTAACTCCGCCGCGGGCCGCGGTGAGCATCATTTGAATGCATGTATCATGATTATCTACTTCTTTAAAACGCATTCCGCCGAATCCCAACAGAGATACTTTCTTACCTGTTTTTCCATAATCCCGATAAATCATTTTTTCCTCCATCTGCCTTTTTATTCGTGTTGAGGGTTTAATACCCTCTGCCTGCCATGCAGGCGATAGCTGCGGCGTTCAAAAAAGGTATT
>DBDH01000026.1:22598-22795 GCA_002293455.1 Treponema sp. UBA937 | reverse complement strand
CCCGCGGAAATTGCAAAACAGCTTTTAATGGACAGAGACCCGCACGGAAACGTGCAGGTTTCCCGCATCGAGACAGAAAAGCTGCTCATCGGCATGGTTGAGCAAAAGCTCGGCGAAATGAAGAAAGCCGGAACCTACAATGGAAAATTCAGCGCTCAGGGCCACTTCTTCGGGTACGAAGGACGCTGCGCGTTCCC
>DBDH01000026.1:22259-22380 GCA_002293455.1 Treponema sp. UBA937 | reverse complement strand
AAAACCAGCTTCCTCTTCCCCGGAGCAATCCAGTATTACGGTCCCAGCGAAATATGCGACCAGCCGACTAAAACATTGAAGCTGGAACATCAGAACTAAGGGCAACGCTGATTAAATTGAC
>DBDH01000026.1:0-22187 GCA_002293455.1 Treponema sp. UBA937 | reverse complement strand
GATTGAATAAATCAGTGTTTCCCTAAGGCATTTTTTCAAGGATTGATAAAAAAGTCCTGGGACCAAAGTTTCAAAAACCGGCCCAGGACTTTTTTTGTAACAAGAGGCTCACAAGATAAGCGATACGATGTATTAGTTAATCATTGTTTTCATCTTCTTGATGATTAAGATACTGAGTTTTAAAATCATTCACGGATTTATTAATGATTGAGGATAAATCGTCCATATATGCAAAAAAAGCTTTTTTATCGTTTTCGTCTAAATCTTTATCAGAGAGGAAAAATTGAAAAGGCTCAACATTTAAGGCATTACAGAATCGGGCAAGGGTATCCGGCGAAATCCACTTCTTACAATTTTCAATATCGTTAATAAAAGTATGAGTAAGGTTGGTCATATTGGCCAAATTTAATTGTGAAATTCCCTGTTTTGAACGAATGCGTTTTAAGTTTTTACTGAATAATTCCCGAACTTCCATTTCAATCATAAATGTTACCTACCGATATGATTTTCAGTAGAAAAAACATTATGCACAAATACCTAAAGGGAGAAAAAAATCAACCATTGGCTGATACGTAAAAATCATCTTTCAGACAATAATATGGTGCATCAAAAAAAATCTAGCCGAAAGTCTGTGAAAGAATTTTTATAATAAAAACAGGCAAATGTGAACAGCCTATTTCCCTTTTTCCGCAACCGAAGCAATCGCGTCTTGAGTCATTTGATCGCAGCGTTCATTATACATATTTCCGGCGTGACCTTTCACCCATTTCCAGTGAATATTCATACAGGACGCAAGCGTATCCAGAGCTATCCATAACTCTTGGTTTTTCACCGCTTCTTTTTTGCTCGTTTTCCAATTATTTTTTTTCCAGTTTGTTATCCATTCGGTAATCCCTTTTTGAAGATACTGAGAATCGGTGTAAATAGTAAAGATATCAGCTTTTATTCCGAGTTCCATCACGCGGTTTAAGCCTTCCAGGGCGGCGCTCAATTCCATCCGGTTGTTGGTGGTATTTTTTTCAGCACCCCATTTTTCGTCGATGATCGTTTCCCCGTCAATGATAACATAAGCCCACCCGCCGGGACCGGGATTCCCCGAACATCCTCCGTCGGTATAAATATCGACACTCATAAACTCCCCCTATGATAAGTATAGAATCACCAAAATACTTCATTTATATTTTTTTTTCCAGATCTTTTTTGGCCTTGCCGGTAATTTGCCGTTTAGGATATTCTTTTTTTAAACATTACATTGCTCAAATTTATAGCTTGCCGGGTCACTTTTTTTCTGATACTATGTAAAGTATGGAAATCGAAATTAATTCCAGAGGGAACGGCGCTTGTCCGCTCTGCGATATGAATGGTTCATGTAGAATACAGGATACCTTAACGAGAGAAATGAAAGCATTCTCCAGTAAAGATAATCCAATGGAACTTGTTGTATATTCTTGTCCTCAATTCCAGGAGAAAATCTAACTTGAACGAACGCCTCGAATCTCTTCTCAATCGTTATAAGGATGTGTGCGCCCTTATTGAAGATCCGGAAATTGTGAAGGATCAGAATACATACCGCGATGTCATGAGAGAATATGCTCAGCTTTCCGAGATTGCATCAACGCATGATACTATTGAGAAACTCTCCGCCCAGATAAAAGATGCCGATCATCTTGTGCATAATGAAAAAGATCCTGATATGCGGGAACTTGCCAAAGAAGAATTGAAAGAGCTTGAAGATCAGCTTAGGGCCGCGGATGATCAGCTTAAATTTCTTTTAATTCCGAAAGACCCCTTGGATGAAAAAAACATCATCATGGAGATTCGCGCCGGTACCGGCGGGGATGAAGCCGCGCTTTTTGCCGCCGATCTTTACCGGATGTACGCCCGTTTTGCGGAAACAAAGGGCTGGAAATTCGAGATTATGGATTCTAACGAAACGGAAATGGGCGGCTTTAAAGAAATAGTTTTTTCGATAAGCGGAAATAATGTGTACGAAAATCTCCGTTACGAATCCGGCGTTCATCGGGTTCAGCGCGTTCCCGCGACAGAAGCTTCGGGGCGGATACACACTTCGGCGGTAACCGTGGCGGTGCTTCCCGAAGCCGAAGAAACGGATATTGAAATAAAACCTGAAGATTTGCGGATTGACGTAATGCGCGCCGGAGGCCCCGGAGGACAGTGTGTTAATACAACGGATTCTGCCGTGCGGTTAACCCATCTTCCTACAGGCTTGGTCGTAATTCAACAGGACGAAAAAAGCCAGATTAAGAACAAGGCAAAAGCTATGCGGGTTCTTAGAGCGCGCTTGTTTGAACTGGAAGAAACCAGAAAAAATACGGAAAGAGCGGAAGCCCGGAAAAACCAGATCGGCAGCGGCGACCGTTCGGAACGGATCAGGACCTACAACTTTCCGCAAAACCGGCTTACGGACCACCGCATCAACCTAACATTGTACAAACTCGACCTTATCATGCAGGGCGATGTGGAAGAATTGTTTGACGCGTTAAAACTTTCCGCCCGCGAAGAACTGCTCAAGGCAACCGCGTCATGACCGTGAGGGACGTCCTTTTGGAAGGGACTGCCCTGCTTCATTCCGGCAACATCGACACCCCCGATTTAGACGCGGCTCTTATTTTAGCATGGCTTTTAGGTGTCGAAAAATCCCGCCTTGTTTTTATGTGGAATGATGAAATGAGCGACGCTGTTTTTCAATCATACATAACCTTGATGCGGCGGCGCATAGAAGGCGAAAGCGTTGCGTATATTACCGGAACAAAAGAATTCTGGGGCTTGTCTTTTAAAGTGAATTCTTCTGTGTTGGTTCCCCGCCCAGACACGGAAATTCTTGTGGAAGCGGCCCTGAACTGGATTCGGCGGCGGCTGCCGTTGCGGCCAAAACGCGGCCTCTGTGTAATCGACGTGTGTACCGGGTCCGGGGCAATTGCAGCGGCGTTAAAACATGAATGCCCTTTTCTTTCCGTTGAGGCGTCCGATATTTCGGAAGCGGCTCTTGATGTTGCGCGTTATAATATCCGCAGCCTTTTGGGAGACGGAGCTATCAAACTATACCAAAGTAATTTGCTGGATGCCGTTCCCGGAAAGTTTGATCTCATCGTTTCAAACCCGCCGTACATTCCCACGGAAATTATTCCGTCATTATCAAAAGAAGTTCAAAAGGAGCCATTGCTGGCTCTGGACGGCGGCGCGGACGGTCTGGACATTATTAGGAATTTAATTTCCGCCGCCGCAGACAGGCTGAATCCCGGCGGCAGAATATTTTTTGAAGCCGATTCTGGACAGATGACCGCGATAAAAGAGACGTTGGAAGAAACAGGGTTCACCGAGATTGAAATAGTCAAAGATTTAGCAGGGTTGAATCGGGTTATCGGGGGAAGCAGAAAGTGAAAGGCTGGGATACGCCCTTATTTCACACAATCATTAGTATAGTAAGTTGCTGTTGTTTTATTACTTTTTCTTGAGCATTATCCTGTTAATACCGATAATAATGATATGAATTTAATCTTGGGAATTTTACTAATTGTTATTGTTATAGCCGTGATTATCTTCCTCTTGGTTATGCTTTCCGGAAAGGGAAAAGACGGAAGAAAGAAAATGAAGGGAAGAGACGCCCTCCTCAGGGACGCCAATAAGCGTCTGTCCCAAAATCCCAGGGACCCGGATGCTTTACAAACTGTGGCCGACGTGTATTTTCAAGAACAAAGTTGGGATAAGGCTTATAAAGCCTATGAGATGCTGGCCGGTATGGCCGGGGGCAATTCTGGTATAAGGGAATTTGAAGCAAATCTCCGTTATGCGATTTCCGCGTTACGCCTTGGTTTGAATGATGAAGCTTACAAGGGATTTACTGTAGCACGTTCGTTAAAAACCGACGATTTTGAAGTAAACTACAATCTTGGTTATATGGAATATTCAAGGAAGAATTACGAAAGAGCAATACAGCTACTTTCCGCTGCCCGGGGGAAAGATCCTGAACATGCTCCAACGCTCCGGTATTTTGGGCTTTCATGCTTTAAGCTAAAGAAATATAAAGAAGCAATTGCGTTTATCCGCAAAGCGATTGAGCTTGCCCCGGATGATAAAGAATCTTTTTATGCTATGGCGGAATGCTATTACGAGCTGAATCAAACCGAACAGGCTCTGCGGATTTTTGGTCATCTTCGGCCGGATCCGGTATATGGCCCAAACGCTTGTCTTTTCGCGGGAACCATCAACGCAAAACATAATCAGAATGAAAAGGCTATCGAAAATTTTGAGATTGGCTTGAAGCATCAAAACATAAAACCCGAAGTTGAGATTGAGTTGAAATACCGGCTTGCGGCAGTATATCTTAAGCAGCAGGAAGTTGGTCCTGCTATACAGTATCTCCGGGAAATTATTGCAATAAATCCAGCTTATAAAGATGCCGCGCCGCTTTTATCGCGGTATCAGGAATTGAATGCTAATCGGAATATGCAAATTTACCTGATGGCTCCATCGGCCGATTTTGTCGCTCTGTGCCGGAAAATCGTTATGAGCTATATTCCTAACGCCAAAGTGAAGATTACCAATATCACCGTAAATAAAAACGATTGGGTTGATTTGCTTTCCGAAATTGATACGCCGAAATGGTCCGACCTCGTGATGTTCCGTTTTATCAGAACCCAAGGGTCGGTTGGAGAACTCGTAGTCCGCGACTTCCATTCGCATTTAAAAGAGGTGAAGGCCGGGAAAGGCTATTGTATGGCCGTAGGTACTTTCACCGAAGAAGCAAAACGTTATACCGAAGCCCGGCTCATCGATTTAATTGAGCGGGACAAATTGACAGCCATTCTCAATACCGTTGACGCGAAAGCCGCCAGAATGGCGAATCCCGATCAAAAACGGAAATAAAATAATCCGGCAATGGCTTTATCAATCAATTAGTAATTCTTTGAAAGCAAAATCATTAATAAATACCGGCGAAACATTCCTCGATAAAGTGAGCGGTTCCAATATTATAGAGACTTAATTTACCAGTATTTCCGAAGCGGCTAATCCTTCCCTTGTGTACATTTTTTGGTTATTAACCGGATCCAAAATACGCTGTCCCCGATGATAAAACACATAATGGTATTGTCCCGGAGGAAGTGAAAGCGTCAGACTGTATGCGCCGGGGGCTGCTTCCCGTAATTGGTACATGAAAGGGTCCCAACTGTTAAAACTGCCGGCAACCGTAACCGTTTCTCCCGGCGGACCATTAAATGTAAACGTAATCCGCCCTGAGTCATTCGTTTGAAATTGATCGTCCCGTTTTATTTTCGGCACAGCAACTACTGAATATTCCAAACCGGATTGAAGATCAATTTGTTTAGCAGGATTATGCGGATCGATTGTCCAAAGTCCGTCAATAATGAGCCGGTAAGCAATTTCGGAAACATCAAGAGGAATATTCAGCGTATGAAAAAGAACCCCAGAATCAACATAACGGATATTGGGACCGTTTGATTTTTCGGTATCAGCAGAAATAATTTCTCTAGGAACCATCAATTTCCGGAACCAATGTACCTTGGAAAATCCTTCGTGGGCAAAGGCAATCCCAACCCTTCTGTATTGGGAAGACGCCGAAAAGATTACCGCGTCTTCAAATATTTCAGGGCTTCCCGGAACCGTTATCGACAAGAGATGGTCGATAAATTCATAAGATTCTGTATCAACGGCGCTAATATTGCCGATAATAAACAATAGAAGCGCCAGATTAAAAATGTACTTCATAGTTCTTTACAATTATCGGCGGATGCTTCAATATCTTGATTATGCCAACAATAAAAGAGCTTGAGGAATTTACACAATATTTCCGCACCCTTGGCAATGAAGTCGTCTTAAGTGTGGGACGAGGTGAACCTTATAATGATTTACCTTTACCTGACACCGAACCTGTCGGCAATCTTTTTGCGGATGCTAAAGCTCCGTCAGAATCCGGCGGCACCCCGGCAGAAAACAGTCAGAACGATACCGATTGGGGCGCTTTCCTCGATTCGATTCCCGATGATTTACAGGAAAATTCTGTCCCCAATAAAGAGGTTGATTATAACGATGGTCTCGGCGATCTTTTAAGCGGGTTTGCCGAGGACATAGAGGCGGAACGTTTCCATCCCGAAGATACGGCCGATTTTTCGAGTCCCAATCCTGAAGACAGCGATTTTGGAAATTTCGGCGATTTTAATTTTTCCGATGAATCTGCAAATATTGATTCAATGAAGTTGGACGATTTTAATCCGCCGGAAGATTTTTCCGAAAATATTGATTTTGAAAATTCAGCCGGCGATGCGGTCGATGCGGATTTTGAAGAACTTGGCGATTCCGGTACTTCCGAAAATCCTTCAAATCTTGATTCAATCGATTTTGGTGATTTAGACAATTTCACGTTCCCCGAAGAAACCGCAAGCACAACGGATTTTGGAGATTTGGACGATGTAATGAATCCGGAAGACTCTCATATTTCCGATGAAGATTCAGTAATAAGCAACGATGAGATGCTTTCGCTTTTCTCAGAGGATCCGGTGCATTCTCCAAAACAGGATGTACCCGATGACATTCCTGACATAACGGACTTGCCCAATATCGAAGATGCACCTAATTTTGAAGACATCGGCTTGTCAAATGATACTCCGGCGGATGAAGATTTTTCGTTTGATGCCGGTTCGGACGCGGGCTTGGAAATGCCGGCAGATTCAATCGATGACATTGGCAGTGCTTTTGATGTTTCCGTTCCCGACATGGACGAAGATTTTTCCATTCCGGAAATGGATGATTCCGCAAGTTTTGACACCGTTAATCTTTTGGGCGAAACGGCAGACTTGGGCGGCGAAACTGTTGACGTATCTGAACCGGCTGATTCTGACGCAAACATTGAAGAACTTGATTCCTTTGATAATTTTGACCTCGATGAAGAACAAAACGCTTCATCGGATTTCAATTTGCCGGAATCGGATTTTAATATTGATGATGTTGCTTTCAATGAAACAAGCTCTTTGGATGATGACATCAATTTTGCTCTTAGCGGAATCGAGGATACAAAACACGCAGAGGCGTCTCCTGATGTTGAGGAAATTCACCTTTCCGACGAAGAATTAAGCAGCCTTGAAAAAACCCTGAATTCTTTTCCGCTTAATTTACGAATCGCCTGCGAAGAATTGATCGCGGAACACGCGGTTACGCCGGAATTAATGTCGGATCTTGTAAAAAAATTAGTCAACGGCGCGTCACCCAAAGAAACGGCGAATCTCGCGGGAAAAATTCTCGGAAAAACAATTCCTGTGCCCAAGGGTTTTCTCAAGAAAACCGGCAAGGAACTGGAAGCCGAACAATCATCTTTTGGATATATTTTCGTTCATAGTTTTCTGCCGGTTTTACGAACCTTCGCTATTGCGGCGGCGCTTCTTTTTTCCCTGGGCTATTTAATGTATCAATTTATTTACATTCCGATACATGCAGATGGAATATATAAACGGGGATATGAGCTTATCGGAAACGGTGAATATGCGCGGGCAAACGATGACTTTATAGATGCACTGAAAATTCAGCAGATGAAAAAATGGTTTTTCCGTTACGCGGAAGCCTTCCGTACCAATCGTCAATATGTTTTTGCCGAAGAAAAATATGATGAGCTCCTTCGCTATTATCCCAGAGACAAACAAGGCGCCTTAGATTACGCTCGTCTTGAAACGTATTATCTTTATAATTACGAAAAAGCGAATCGAATTTTGCGCAATAATATTCTCGATTATTCAATTGATGACCGGGACGGACTTTTTGCCCAGGGAGAAAATTTCCTTGCCTGGGGCGAAATTGATCCTTCGCAATTGGAAAATGCCCGCGCCGCGTTTGCGCGGCTTATGGAAAGATACGGCGAATCAGATTTGTATCTGGAACAGATGCTCAAGTATTTTATCAGGACGAATAATTTAGCGCAGGTGCTTCCTCTGCAAACCTATTTTCTGGCATCGTCTAAAACAAAAATTACCGCTCCCTCTTTGGCGGAACTTGGCGGATATTTGCTGGATAAAAGATTTGAACAAACAGAAGGCGTACCGGATGAAAATATCGATAATATCGAAGGTATTCGGGAAGTATTGTTCCGGGCCGTTCAAGAGGATTCGGCCTTGCCGGAATCGCATTATCATCTTGCGCGGTATTACAGCCGTTTTGGCAGCGTTCAGGAAGAACAAACCGTTCTTGGAAATGCGATGAAGGCTTTTGACGCGGCTCCCGAATTGTCGGCAAAACGGATCGGGTACCGCATCGATACCCAACGCAGAGCCGCGTGGATTTTAACCACCACCAAGTATTTTGTGAATGCGGAGGAAACGCTGATAAAAGGCATCAATCTTTATGAAGACGCCTTAACCCGCCGGGTGCTTCCTCCAACGCCGAATTTCGGGCGGCTCTATGCTGATTTAGCCGATATCGAATTATATAAAAACGGCGATTTTGATTCGGCGCTTCAAAACTATCTTCACGCGGAAGAAAACGGCTGGCATCCGCCCGAAGTTATCTACCGCATGGGCGCCATCTATTATCATTCCGATAATATGGCCGAGGCGATAGGACGTTTCTTTGAGGTTTCCAATGAAACGCCTTTGAATAAGCGGCTCCTGTATACATTAGGGAATGCTTCTTATTCACGCGGCGATTATTTCGCGGCGGAAGGGTATTACAATCGGCTTTTAGACATACTCGAGACGGAAAAAGTCCGGGCAGCAACGCTGCTTCCTCATGACAGACCCGAACATATGGAATTGGCTGAACGCATTATGGAAGCGCAGAATAATCTTGGCGTAACGTTGGGAACTCTTGCAGACAGAACCGGTAACGTAAATTACCGGACAAGAGCGTTATCTTTATTCGCCGAATCCGCGCGCGCCTGGGATTTTATTACGAGGAATCCCGTATCATGGGTCAGGCTTTTTGTTCCCGGTACCGAAATTCCCGAAACAAATCAACCGCTCTTGAACACAAAATATACCCTGTACCCGGAACCGGGCTACGAACCGCTCATCTATAATCTTATCGATATGGATATGCAGGAACCTTCGACCTGGGAATATCTTGTTCCCCCGGACAACCGCGCAAGAGACATTCCTTATGAGATTCGGAATCAGGAATAAAACGGGTTTTAGACGGAAATGAAAAAATATTTCGCTTTGTTCCTATTTTTATTAATGTTGATGCAAATACATGCTGATGATGAATCCGCGCTTGTTTCGTTTTCCGACCCTTCCCGGATTTGGGGAAACGGCGTTGAATCGGTTATTGAAGAAGCGTACCGGCAGTGTTTCAAAACCTATATTATCGGGGAACGGGTGATGAACCTCCGAATGCCTTTTGCCCAAAATTACGAACGTGACGAATTGGTAGATCATTCATGGGAATTTATCGGCGGAGGCAAAGCGAATCCTGTATTCTTGTGGTCAATTATCAGCGGACTTTTGGAAAGCGAAGATTTCAAAACATATACGAATACGCTCCAGGACGGCAGGGAAAAAGTTGCCGTTTTTGATATTCCTTCTCAAACATGGACAACGTCCCGCGATCTATTTGACGTAGCCCGTATGAAAGCCGGATCTTACCGCGGATTGCCTCATCGGCCTTATGTTCTCAATTCGGGAATGGAAATTCACAACACTGATGTTTACAACTATCTTTACTGTATCGGCTGGGTCGGCATGGACTGTTCCGGCTTTGTATGGCATGTCCTCAATTATACCGCAAAAGCAGGCGGACTTGATTTGGGATACACGCTCCGAAACGCGATTGGCGTTCCGCGTGGAGCTGACCCCGCTTATTATGCCGGAACATGGTTTTTCAATGCAAACAGCAGGGAAGTTATTGCCGTAGACGATAAAGTATCAAACCTGAAACCCGCTGACGTCATGCTTTTCCGGGGCGCGGACGGAACCATGGTTCATTCGGCGATTATTCAATCGGTAAACATACAAGAGGGCGTTATCCGTTATCTCCAATGTACCGATGAAGCGCCGCTCGATCAGCGGGGCGTTCATGAATCGTATGTGTATTTCGATCCCGCGAATCCGAATATACGATTAACTGATCCGGAAATCAGATGGTCCCAGGAACGCTATCCGCCTTTTCCCGGAGAAAAAGTTTCTCCTTTCTCTGATGATGGAAAACGCTACAGGGCTTATCCTGAACTAGGCGGCGGCAGAGTGATCAGACTGAGAGCGATGGCGGTTCCCATCGAAAAGATTAATCAAATGTGAAAACCGGAATCTTGCGATGAGCTCGATACTGTTCCTCTGTGTAACATTTCTCTCTACTTTCTTTTTTTCAAAATCATGGTATAACTTATGGTATGGAAAAAAAGCCGCCCGCTCCCCATTTGCGGGATATATTTCTTACCTTTTTATCGATTTCCGCTCTGACTATTGGCGGAGGTTATGCCATGATTCCGGTTTTTGCGGACCGGATTGTTAAGAAACAATGGATGGACGAAAAGGAATTCTACGATCTTTTTGCCATGGGTCAGGCGGTTCCGGGACCGATGGCATTGAATACGGCTGTTCTGGCGGGAAACCGTTTGGCGGGCTTTCCCGGAGCGGTTGTATCTTTTTTGGGAATAATGATTCCTCCTTTTGTGACGATTATTTTTGTCAGCCTGGTTTTTACGCGGATCAGCGAGTTTGCGTTTGTCCGGGGCTTTCTTAAAGGCTCTTACGGTGTGGTGATAGGGCTTGTTGCCGCCATGATCGTGAAGATGCTGAAAAAACAGAAATGGTCTGTACTGGAACTTGTCATTGCTGTTCTTGGAGCGGCGGCTCTGTTCTTTTTCATGAATTATTCTCTGCCGATTTTTTTCGGAATCGCCCTGCTTTGTTATGCGGTAAACCGAAACGGAGTGAACCGGAAATGAAGCTTTTGGAATTAGTGTTGATGTTTTTCAAAATCGGGGTGCTTTCTTTCGGAGGCGGCTGGACTGTGGTCGGGCTGATTCAGCATGAAGCGGTTCAAGGCGGATGGCTTACGGAGGTCGAGTTCAGCCAGATTATTTCGATAGCGCAGGTAACGCCCGGTCCCGTGGCTTTGAATACGGCGACTATGGTCGGCTTTATGCGTTTTGGTTATTTAGGAGCGGTACTCGCTACTTTGGCGGTAACGGCTTTTCCTATGCTGGGAATCACTCTGTTAATCTTTATTTCCTCCAGAATTGCATCCCATAGGGAACGGATTATCCGCGCGCTCCAGGGAGCGACATTGGCAATGGTTGCCATGACAGCCGTAAATCTTTCCATATCTTCTACAGTAAGCCCGATGGTGTTTGTCATTGCCGCTGTATCGTTGGGCTTTTCAATCTTTACGAAAATAAGTCCGCTTATTTTAATTTTTGCGTCGGGAATTGTTGGCGGCATTATTGAAGTGTTTGGGGTACTTTGAAATGAGGCATTTCGCTTAGATTATTTATGAGGATTCGCAATCATTTGACAACGGCGAGATACAAATTGTAACAAAAATGAAATAAATCCGGATCCTATCCGCCGATTTGCTTTTTGATATCCCGAATTTTCAGGCCATTCTTTTTTGCGAGTTTATGCCAAAAACTATGTGTTGCCATATAACGCCATGCGAAACGCGGCCAGTTCGGGCTGAACAATATATCCTCGCCGCTTTTGAGAGCTTCTATATTTTGCGCGAGGTCTTTTATCGCTTCCCCTAAGTTTTTCAGAGGACCGTGTCCGAGCGGAACATAATCAATAAAGCCCACCATTTCACCCGCCCCTTGTCCGATGCCCTGACCATAACGCAGACCGGCGCGAGCGCACCAGTTTTTCACAATATCCAATACGATACGGCTTTGCCTGCCCTCGTAAAACCCGTTGTTGACGATTGTGTAAACGAAGGGTTCTTTTTCACCGTTCTTGCTTTTCTCCATTTCGACCATCATTCTGAAAAGGTGGGACGGAACCGCGTCAATATACAACGGAAACGCAAATACAATCGCGTCCATTTGGTAAAGCGTAGTGTAATCAGCAATATATTGTTTTGCTGCATTATAGCGGGAAATCTCATGTTCTTTGCCCAAGCATGTCTCTAACTTTTCAAGAAACCAGCCGGAATTGTTTTTGCCCGCTTTAGGGCTGCCGTTGATTAACGCAATTTTCATCTTAGCGCCTCCTTGATGTCCGGCAAACTGTGACAGAAGTACACCTTTGCCTCTAATGTGTGAAAGTTTTTGGCGTTTGCGTAAACCAGCTGCCTTGCGGTTTCCGTTTCATTTTCCGTTATATCCCCGCCGTAAAAGCACACCGAATATACCAGCCGCTTCGGATACCGCGCCCGGTGATGCGTTTCATCGTTCCTTGTGATGAAATACGGGAGCAGATAGGGGATGCTCCTATCCCACACATTCCGGACAAACGGACTATAGCTGCCATAAAAACACTTGCTGATAACGAGCAGCTCATCGCAGGCGGCCAACTGTTCACCCATATTTCTGTAATCATCTTTCAGTACACATACACCAGGCGTTTTGACCCAGCAGCCAAAGCAGCCGATACAGTTTTTTATTGTGCCATTATCGGCAACGACCAAATCAGAATCGGCTTGAATGCCGATTGCTTCAAAGTTTTGCCGTGAAAGATCGTGTACAATCATTCTCATAGTATTTTCCCCTTCATGCTGTTTAAAACATCCCGCCAGTTGCCGGAGTATTTGATACGCTTATTAGTTTGCAGTGCCGTTATACCGTGTACAAGCGACCACATAGCAATGAGCGTTTGTTTTTTCTTGGCAAGCGGCAAGCCGTCAAGTATTGAATAGACAGCGTTTCGAAACAGCATGAACGGCGGATAATCGTCAGCTTTATCGCTGTCCAAGTCAATCGTTATATCAGAATTGTAGAACAGGAATTGAAAATAATTCGGATGCTCCGCAAAAAAAGAAATATATGTTCTTCCGAGCGCCTTGACTGCTGTCTCTCCATTCCTCTGCCCATTCACGGCAGACTGAAGCATATCCGTAAACTGTTCCGTCACATATTCGCTCATGGCCGTCATCAGCGCGCCGATGTCCTTAAAATGAGCATAAGGCGCGGTATGGCTGACGCCGCACATCCCCGCGACCTTGCGAAGAGAGAAGCGGCTGACGCCTTTTTCGTTTATTAGTTCAATGCCCGCCTCAATGAGCGCGTTTCGCAAATCACCATGATGATATGTTTTTTCAAACACTGTACGTTCACCTCCATTATCTTACCATCGCTAAGTTAGCACTGTAAAGATTATAGTACATAAACTTTACAGTGTCAAGATTTTTTGTAATAAAAAGAGGGCTGTTTCCACTTATACGCTATACGTGTCACTTAAACTCAACGTCAAATTGACGGCACACGAGCTGCGCCGCTGTGCGGCCCGACGACAGTGCGACCGGCAAGCCTCCGGGCGGCATCATCCTGTGTCCAGCAAAATACAACCCGTTGATGTTCTCTGAGTAAGCGGGATACATCATGCCCGCCCTCGCGCCAGGTTTCATAATGCTCATCCATGAACCTCGGTACGCACCGGTATACCGCTCGTATGTGAGCGGTGTGGCGATGTCAACAACCTCGATTTTCCCTTCGCACTCGGAATATTTACCGCACAGCGCGCGGACAATCTGTTCGCCGAGGGCCTGCTTTTCCGCCTCGTAGCGCCCCTCGTCCTTTGCCTTTTTCCAGAAGTCGTAGGTATCCGTCATCAGCGCAGCAGTGAGCGCGGTACCTCCGCTGGGCGCGTGCTCGCGGTGGCTGTAAAAGCTGAGGTAACGCAGTGTCTGTCCGGCATAGGTGATTGGTGTTTCCAGCTCCCATTCGGGAATCGTGCAATCGGGCAGCTCGGCGCGGACACCGATACTGACGAATGTACAAACGGCGGGAGTAGTGTTTTTCCGGAGTGTTTGCAGCCAAGCGTCGCCGGGCGGTGAGTCAAAGAGCTTATCCAGCGCGGCGATGGTCTCCCGCGTCACTATTACAGCATCGGCGGTGAGTGTGCCGCTTTCTGTTGTTATGCCCGCCGTCCTGCCGTTTTCGACATTCACCTTTTTGACATGGGTGTTCAGCATGAGCTTGCCGCCAAGGCCGGTGAAGGTCTTCGCCATGCGGTGAACCATCGGCAGGCTGCCTCCCTCTGGGTAGCCGCCGTCGCCTGAATGAAGCGTCGCCAGCGTGGACACGACGGCGGTTGCGGCGTAATCGTCGGTGATGAAGTTGAAAAGCCGCCGGATAGCCGGATGCTTAAATGCGCTCACAAACTCCGCGCAGGATATTTTCCCGTATTTCATCATTGCGGGCATAGCGGGCAGCATTTTAAACATAAACCCAAAACCCATGTGTTTTGGGTTCTTCATTTTAACGCCCTTTATATCGAAAATCGGCATGGTCATTTTTGTGACGGCTTTTACATCTTTCGCAAGCCGGCGGAGCGGCTTTTCATCTTCTGGCGACAGCGCGGCGAGCGCCTTTACCGTCCTGTCAATATCGCGGTAGAGGTGAACAGTCTGACCGTTCCATTCGATGCTGCGAAACGGGTCGCCGCGTAAAACGGTAACATTATCGCTCAGCGCGCCGGTGTCCCTCCAAAGCCGGTGGGCCTCGGTTTCAGGCGACGAGCCGGTCATCCAGTGCATCGCGCCTTCAAACAGATACCCGCCGCGTTTCCAGCTCGTACACATACCGCCCGCGATGCTGTGCTGCTCAACGATTGTAACGTCAAAGCCGCTGCGCTTTGCGTAAATACCCGCCGTCAGTCCGGCGATTCCCGCTCCGATGATGATTATATGTTCATTCATGATGTTCACTCCTTAATTAGTTAATAGTAATCTGTTCAGCATATCGGGGAGGGGCGCAACCGGCATCCCCACTATCGCGTGACAGCATAGCCCTTGAACCACAGCCCAATAGATCAGCGATAACTGAAATGCGTCGCCTTCCGCGACTGTACCCTCTGCTTGTCCTTGCGCTATTATCTTGGCAAGTGTCTCTGCGGGGGCTGGCGCGTCTTTGCTGTAGTACGCTTCGGCCGGGATTTCAAACCCGCTCATTCCCACTTGCAGCATGAACATGAAATATTCCACACCCATATATTCATGGCTCGAAAACATCTCGCACATTATACGGGAGATCATTTTTATCGTATCCCGCGCATCGGTTTGAGTCTGTGCCGTCATGGTAATAGCCTGAGCCGATTTGTTGACAGCCTGCCTCACGAGTTCGGTAATCAGCGCCTCTTTTGATATATAATGATTGTATATAAGGCCCTTGCTTATCTCCGCTTCCTTTGCGATATCGTCCATAGTTACCGAAAGTCCCTTTCGCGCAAACAACGATAAGGCGGCGGCTTCGATTTTTAACCGTGTGGTTTCTCGCATAGACTCAAAGACTTCTTTTGTTCGCGGCATATCAACATCTTCCTATTAGTGACTAACTGATAAGTCAATCGTAAGAGATACGACAGAGCTTGTCAAGCGATTGTTTCCTCACTTTCGGCTTTATGAAGTCATCGGAAAAATCGAAAAAATAGTACTCATCGATATGAATAAGTACAATTTGGTACCAATGAATGTGTTTTATAATAAGATGAATAGGAGAAATTCTCATTCTCCAAAAATTCGCCGCCCTTTAGTTGCTCCTTTTGCAAAAAAAGTATACAGTATGGATATATATGGAATTTACTGAATTTTCTTTACACCCCGACCTCCAACGGGGACTTTCTGAAGCAGAATATATCACCTGTATGCCGGTTCAAGAGCAGGTGTTGGCAAACGCGTTTGGAGGCCGAGATCTTTACGTTCAGTCTCAGACAGGGACGGGAAAAACAGCCGCGTATTTAATCGTGATTTTTCAGCGGCTTTTGACGGAACCGCTGCTTGGCGGGAAAAAAGCGCTCATCATGGTGCCGACAAGGGAACTTGCGGTTCAGGTTGAAGAAGAAGCAAAGCTGATCGGCAAGTTTCTTCCCTTTAAGGTTGGCAGTTTTTACGGCGGCGTGGGTTATGCTCAGCAGACAAAGCTTTTGAAGGATAATGTGCAAATCCTTGTGGGAACTCCCGGAAGAGTTTTGGATTTGAACAGTTCCGGGCAGATGAATCTGATGGATACGGCCTTTCTTATTTTGGATGAAGCCGACCGGATGTTTGACATGGGTTTCTACCCCGATCTTCGCAAACTCATCAAAGTGGTTCCCTCCGCGGACAGACGGCAGACCATGCTTTTTTCCGCTACGCTCAACGCCTATGTAAAAAATCTTGCATGGGAATATACAAGGGAGCCCTTCGAGATTGAAATTGAGCCGGAAACCATCACCGTTGAAGAAATCGATCAGCATCTTTACCATGTTCCGAGTCAGGACAAGATGAAACTGCTCTTGGGTATCCTCAAGCGGGAAAATCCCGAAAGCGCGGTCATCTTCTGCAACACAAAACGCTATACGGAAATTACCGCAAAGCGGATGAAGATGAATGGTTACGAATGCGAATTCATTATGGGCGATCTCCCGCAGTATAAACGGCTCAAGATTATTGATGATATAAAAGCCGGAAAGATAAAGTACCTTGTTGCAACCGATGTTGCGGCGCGGGGCTTGGATATTGAAGGTCTGGCCTTAGTCGTAAATTATGATTTACCCGTTGAAGCCGAAAATTATGTCCATCGTATTGGAAGAACCGCGCGCGCCGGAAAAAGCGGCAAGGCTATCACTTTTGCCAGCGAGCAGGATGTCTATGAACTGCCGGACATCGAAAAATATATTGGGAAAAAGATTCCAGCCCTTACAGCCGACGAAGAATTGTACGGCGAAGATAAAAGCGAAGGTGTAAGAATCCGAACCGATTCTTACGATGACGGATATGAAGGCAGAGGCGAGCGCCGAGGCCGCGGCAATAGCCGAGGAGTGCCGGGCAGCAGCCGGGGCAGACCGGACAGCCGCAGAGACGGCGCGAATAGCGGCGCGAGCAGCGGCGCAAATAACGGCGAAAGACGCGGCGGGGAACGCCGGGGCGATAGGAAAGCAAGCGGTACCCGGAAACCTAACGGAAAACAATATTCCGAAGACCGGCGGCGCAGTGAAAAACCAAGGAGCGGCGGAAGACCCGTTTCCGAACCGGCAAACTTGTCAAGCCTTTCCTTTGAAGAAAGGATGGCGTATTACAAACAAAAATACGAAGGTCCCGAACAATCAAAACCGGCAGGAGTAAATTCAAAGTCTGATGCCGGCAGTAAAGGCGCATCATCAAAACCCGGAAACGGAAAAAGGAAAGGCCGCGAACGGCCCCAAAAAGAATATCCCGGAAAACGAAACGAAACAGCCGGTAAATCCGCCGGTCAAAAACCGGGGAATTACAATAATGGTAAACCGCAGGGAAAACCCGTTGAAAAAATTCAGCCTGCTAAAAAGACAGCGGAACAGCCGGTAAAAAAAGGTTTCTTTGCAAAACTAACAGGTTTGTTCAAAGGGAAAAAGTAATTTTCTGCCAACAGAGGTAATTACAAAAACCGGATTTCTGTAATTACCTCATAATCTATTATTATGCCGCAACCTTCCCCCTTCATTCAGTAAACTTTTCTTAAATAATGTTTGACAAAAAGACAGTCCTTCCCTTTCCAAAGAACAATTAACTAAATCATTATTTCAGAAACATTTAAATCGGAAATAGTCATAGTTAATGAAACATGGAGACTCGAAAAGCAGATTTTGTTTAAACTATGTTTTTCTCACAAAATTTTTGAACGTATCTATCTAATACTTCATTTATCATAGTTTGATATTTTACATGATTTTTTTCAGCCTGCTTCTTGAAAAAATCGATACTGCCGCTGTTTAAACTAATAGTGATTTTTACCTTTGACTCTTTTCGTATCAATTTTTCGGGCGGTGGTAAAAAATCCGTTATGATTTCTCCTGTCAGTATTGATCCAGCTAAATCTTTGGGAGCATCAGTATAGTTTATTTTGTCTTTCTTCATATTTCAGCCTTCCTTCTCTCCAATAACCCGCACCGATTATGCGGATGTTTCCATTTCTCATGGTAAATCTAACCGTTAATATCCCGTTACCATCATTTCCGATACAAAAAAATCTATCTTCGAATTTTGAATGTTTTTTATCTTTAACAATTATACGATTCTTGTCAAAAAATGCTCCTTGTGCTTTTTCAAATGAGATATGATGTTTTTCTATGTTCTCTTCATTTTTGTTTTCATCCCACTCAAATGTCATACATATAATTATATGTATATTCTGCCATATTGTCAAAGTATTAAGAAGATATTTGAGAAAGAGAAAAACGATAAGATGATTATACATTGTACCGTTTGCTTTTACATCTAAATAACACTCAACTGTTGGAATGACACTATACTGCCTTTTCCCGAAATTCCCTCATCCTTCAGTTGCCCCTTTTACAAAAAAAGTATACAGTATTGATATACATGGAATTTACCGAATTTTCTTTACGCCCCGATTTCCAACAGGGGCATTTCAATGGAGTATAAAACGTGATCACAGTTACCGATCTTCGGCTCTCTTACGGAGAGAGAACCCTTTTTAGGGATGTCAATTTAAAATTCACCCCCGGAAACTGCTACGGCATCATCGGCGCAAACGGAGCCGGGAAATCGACTTTTCTCAAAATCCTTTCCAAGGAAATTGAATACGACAAAGGCGATATTTCGATAAGCGCCAAGGAACGCATGGCTGTGTTAAAGCAGGATCACTTTGCCTTTGAAGAATTTTCGGTCATCGAAACCGTTATCATGGGATTTCCCAAATTGTACGAAGTGCAGAAAGCGCGGGAAACGATTTACGCAAAAGAAGATTTTACCGAAGAAGACGGCATGAAAGCCGCCGAACTTGAAGGCGAATTTTCCGACCTTGGCGGATGGGAAGCCGAAGCTCAGGCGAGTCAGCTTTTGTCCGGTCTCGGCTTGGACGAAGCGGATCAGGAAAAAATGATGCGCGACCTCGATGAATCAAAAAAAGTCCGCGTGCTTTTGGCCCAGGCCTTGTTCGGAAACCCTGATATTCTGCTGCTCGACGAACCCACGAACGGTCTCGATCTTGAATCTATCTCATGGCTTGAAGATTTTCTTATCGATTTTCCCAACATCGTGATTGTCGTTTCCCACGACCGGCATTTTTTGAACGCCGTTTGTACGCACGTCTGCGATATTGATTTTGGGAAAATCACGCTGTATTCCGGAAACTACGATTTCTGGTATCAGATGAGCCAGATGCTTCAGCGTCAGGCAAAAGATCAGCAGAAACGGAATGAAGATAAAGCCAAAGAACTGAAAGAGTTTATCCAGCGTTTTGCGTCGAACGCGGCAAAAAGCAGACAGGCCACAAGCCGAAAAAAAGTGCTTGAAAAGCTCAATTTAGAAAACGTGGTTGTTACGAGCCGGAAGTTTCCTTATGTGGCCTTCAAACCGAATCGGGACATCGGAAACAATGTGCTTCGGGTAGAATCCCTCAATTATTCTGTTGAGGATGAGCGTCTGCTGGATAATTTCACTTTGATGGTCAACAAAAATGATAAGATCGCTTTTGTCGGACAGGAACATCAATCTAAATCGGCTCTGTTCGATATTATTTCTGAAACAATCAAGCCCGATTCCGGCGATGTGTACTGGGGCCAGACAACGAGCTTTGCGTATTTCCCCAAGGAGAATTCCGCTTTCTTCAATTCCGACATGTCGATAACGGAATGGCTCAAACAATATTCCCCCGACCAGGATGATACTTACGTCCGCGGCTTTTTGGGACGGATGCTTTTTTCCGGCGATGAAGCCTTAAAACCGGTGAATGTTCTTTCCGGCGGCGAAAAAGTCCGCTGTATGCTTGCCAAGATGATGCTTTCCGGGGCAAACGTGCTTATCTTTGATGAACCGACGAATCATCTTGATTTGGAAGCCATTACCGCCCTCAACGACGGCCTCGTGGATTTTCCCGGCGTGATTCTCTTTAATTCCCACGACCACGAATTTGTCAATTCCGTGGCGAACCGGATTATTGAAATTATCCCCAGCGGAATGATCGACCGCATGATGCCCTTTGACGATTATCTCAAAGACGATTCCGTAAAAGCGATCCGGTCAGAAGCGTATCATGAAACTTCAAGATTGAAGATTTAAGAAGCTGTTTAATTTTCATATTCAAATTGAAGCGGCAAAAAAAAGAGCCTGACCACTCGCAAGTAGTCAGGCGCCTTCCCGGTACGTCTCCTGCCGGAGAGTATCGCCCGGAAAGAAAAACTTCCCGGGCGTGATTTCTTACTGCAGGAGCTGGAGTACGCTTTGACCTCTCTGGTTTGCCTGAGCGAGCATTGCGGTACCTGACTGAGAAAGGATCTGGTTTTTCGTGTACCCGACCATTTCGTTAGCCATGTTGGTATCGCGGATGCGGGACTCTGCGGCTTGCAGATTTTCAGCCCCAATATCGAGACCGCGGATAGCGTGTTCCAGGCGGTTCTGGTAAGCGCCAAGATCAGCACGTTGTTTGCTGACTCTTTTGAGCGCTTCATCAAGGGTTCCAATGGCACGATTGGCACTGTCCGGTGCGGACAGTGAAAGAATAGAATCATCACCTATGTTGCGGACTCCGAGGCCCTTGGCGGTCATGGTTCCAATAAATACTCTCTCTCTCTGATCCATGTTGGCGCCGATATGGAACCACATAGAAGCAGTAACTACGTTTTCGCCGGCCTCACGTCCAAAGCGTCCGGTAAGCATATTCATGCCGTTAAACTGGGCATGAGAAGCAATGCGGTCTACTTCGTCGATAAGCTGGGAAACCTCAACCTGAATCTGCATACGATCTTCTGCGGAATAAATACCGTTTGAAGACTGTACGGCCAATTCACGAATACGCTGCATGATGTCCTGGGTTTCCTGGAGATACCCCTCAGCAGTCTGAATGAATGAAATACCATTCTGGGCATTCTGTGATGCCTGGTTCAAACCCCGAATCTGGCTTCGCATCTTTTCGGAAACAGCGAGTCCAGAAGCATCATCACCGGCGCGGTTGATGCGCAAGCCGCTCGACAGTTTCTCCATGTTCTTTTCCAGATAATTCTGGGTGACCTTGAGGGACCTATCGGCAAACATTGCACTTAAGTTGTGATTGATAATCATAAATATTCACTCCTTTGGCGTTTTCAGCACACTACCGTCCCATGACGGCATTCGGCACTGCAGCATCCTTGCTGTGTTTGTAAAAACGTGCCTTGAACCCTCGACCCACCCGTTCCCGGAAGGGTGAGGATACCTGGAATCAACTACGGAGACCCAACGGGCGCATAGAAGTTTTCCAGTTCTCTTTGAATATCGGTTTATTTCGCAAACGCTTTAGGAGATTATTTCACTAAAACAGTGTCTCGCATCGATATATTTTCACATAGTAAAAAATCTTTAAGGTGTATACTTTTAACACCATCTCTTTCTATTTGCCAAAGTCTATCCATCGTTACAACCATTTTGGGATAATTATCACGAATTTCGAGGAGAGGGGTAAATTCACGCTCAATGGTTTCTTTGTTTGCAAGTACATAGCAAACCTGTATGTATAATTTACCCTTCGTATTTTCAGCAATAAAATCAACATCCCCGCAAGCAGCGGGGTATGTTGTTTTTGGTAAGGTATTTGACTCAGGGTACATACCTTTTTTCAACGCCCCAAGGCTCGCACGCGAGAGTGTGCAGAAGGTATGTACCCTTCGCATACAATCAATTTCTTTTTCATCGATTTTAGGATTGGCAGCCTTGCCCACGCTCACCGTATATCCGCGCCGGCGCAGTTCCATGTACACAATATTTTCCAGTATACCGGAAATATTAACCATGTTAAATTCTTTTACGGTGTATTGCAGTGAGTGATCGGCGCGGAAGAAGCGTCAAATTGATTGGTACTTAAAATAGGGAAGCCCCCTGTTTTTATATATGCTTCCAGTTCATCATCAACATTTTCAGAACCAATGCCGCATTCGGTTATAACCGAATAAAAACAAATAATTCATATTTTTGTTTGGTTATAACCATATACAAGATAAAAGATTGTAACAAACCATTGCAAAGGCAGACGCTGCCGCGTTATCAATGACGTAATTGCTATAAAACACCATTTAATACTGTCCAAAATAAGAATTGAAAAAGCCTAAGGAAACACTGATTTATTC
>DBDH01000074.1 GCA_002293455.1 Treponema sp. UBA937 | reverse complement strand
CTCCTTAAAACTAAAATTCCGTGATTTTTCAATCCTCTATATTGACAAGACGATGGAATAAAATACACTTAATTGTTGAAAGGCAAATGTATGGGACAAACAATAATTACTGATGATGGCAAATTTGAATGGGACGAAGATAAAAATGCGGCAAATTTGGTATAGAAGTTCTGAAAGATCCAAACATCCGCATCCTAAAAAATTAAAAGTGGAGTGTTCTTTAGATGAAGATGTTATATGTTGGCTAAAGGAAAAAGCGAATACTGATGAAGAATATCATATATACATAAATTATTTTTTGAAAAAAATAATGAATAAAGATATGAAATTGCAAAATTGAAAAAGTTTTACAAGAGTCTCAAGAGTATGAAAAAATTGTAACCAATATTATACGAAGGATTAAACGATGAAATCGCAAATTTTTAATTACATTGAAAAAAGCAAGTCTCTTGTCATCGATCTTGAAGCGGGATTAACCAGCCGTCCGGCGATTTCGCCGGAATCAGGCGGCGAAGGTGAAATCGATAAATGTTTGTATCTGGAGGATTGGCTCAAGTCTCACGGCATCACGAATCTTGAACGGCACGACGCGCCGGACCCAAGGGCTAAAACCGGAATCCGCCCGAATCTTGTCGCGACGATTCCCGGAAAAAACGACACAAAACGCCTTTGGATTATGAGCCACCTCGATGTCGTTCCTCCCGGAGAGATGTCCCTTTGGAACAGCGATCCGTGGAAGATGATCGAAAAAGACGGGAAACTATTCGGGCGCGGTGTCGAGGATAATCAGCAGGGACTTGTGTCGTCGGTTATCGCGGCCTTGTCTTTGCTTGATCAGGGAATTATCCCGCCTCATACCGTAAAGCTGCTCTTTGCGGCGGACGAAGAAAACGGCAGCGCGTATGGAATCGAATGGCTCATTCAAAACAGGGAGCTCTTCCGCAAGGACGACATGGTTCTGATTCCCGACGGCGGCGATTCACAGGGAGTAGACATCCAGATTGCCGAAAAAAATGTTCTCTGGATTACGTTTAAAACGCAGGGGATGCAAGCTCACGGTTCTCGGCCCAATGAAGGAATAAACGCTCATCTTGCGGGCGCCGATTTAGCGGTTCGGCTTCACGACGGACTCTACAGTCATTTTAGCGGCAGTGATCCTCTTTTTGAACCGCCGCTTTCCACTTTTGAACCGACTAAAAAAGAAGCAAATGTTCCTAATATCAACACCATCCCCGGTGAAGATAGTTTCAGCATGGATATGCGTATTCTTCCCTGTTATCCGAATAAAACCGTTCTGGCGGAAATTGATAAGATCAAAGCCGAGATCGAAGCAAAGTACAAGGTAATTGTTACATACGTCATAAATAACGCAGGGGAATCGAAAGCTACTTCCGCGGATGCTCCTGTCGTAAAGATTCTGTCAAAACTCGTTAAGGAAGTTTACAAGGTTGATACCAGAGTGATAGGAATTGGCGGCGGTACGGTCGGCGCTTTTCTCCGCAACGAGGGCATCGATTCGGTTGTGTGGAGCCGCATGGACGATACAGCCCATCAGCCCAATGAATACACCCTTATGGAAAATATTCTGGGCGACGCAAAAGTGATGGTCCTCTTTATGATGGAAGAAAGGCAGCTATAGAAGATAATTATAACAATGGAGACTCTTGTATCGGAACTGTTTCTTCAAGTGTGCAAAGTTAAAAAACTTGACAATTTGTATATACGAATTGTATATTAATTGAAACGGTGATGTTATGGGAAAAACAGTCGTACACGGAAATTTTGAATGGGATGAAGATAAAGCTGCGTACAACTTACGTGTGCATAAAATTGCTTTCGAGGAAATACTGCCCATGTTTGATGATCCGCTTTTCTGGGAACAATTGGATGTTGAGCATTCGACCGCAAATGAAACGCGATACTTCGGCACTGCGAAGATAAACGGCTTTGTGGTGACCGTTTGTAGTTATACAGAACATAAAAGGACAAGAATTATATCCGCCCGAATTTCAACGAATGAGGAGGAAAAGAAATATGAAGAATGGTGTAAGCAGTTTTACAGATGAAAAAATTACGGCGCTTCGTAAGAATATCAATTTTTCAGATATTCCTGAGATTAAAGATTTTTCCAGCGGACATCTGCGGAACTGGAAGCCTGTCAAAAAGCCGGTTTCCTTCAGGATTGACTTGGACAATTTAGAATGGGTACAAAGTGTTGGCGAGAAAGGCTATCAGAAAAAATTGAACAGTATACTGCGCTGGGCAAGGCTGAACGGTTGTCCCATCCAGTCTTTATAGCAAGAAAACATGCTGTATACAAGGAATTATGAAGCTCATTACAAATATCGAAGCCTTGCCGCGGGAACTTCGGGAGTCTATTAAGCCGGATGAAGCGGCTTTTATCGGTCAATTGACTGACAAAGGGCTGCTTCCTTTTGCCGTAACTCCGTTCTATGCTTCATTAGCGGGTACCGATATTGATGATCCCATCCGTAAACTCTGCATCCCCGATCCTAGGGAAGCGCTTGTTACTCCCTTTGAAACGGCTGATCCCCTTGGAGCCGCCCGGTATGAAGCCTGCCCCCGGATGGTTCATCAATACCGCGACCGGGCATTGCTTCTTACAAATGGAGCCTGCGCCGGATACTGCCGTCATTGCTTCCGTAGAAATTGGCTCGCGCGGCCGGAAGGTTTCATCACCGAAAAAGAAATACGTCCCGTGCTTGCCTATCTTACAGAACACAAGGAAATCCGCGAGGTGCTTTTATCCGGCGGCGATCTTCTAGCCGCGGCCGATGATCAAATCTTTTGGCTTCTATCCATGTTACAGGAATGCGGAAGACCGCTCCTTGTAAGAATCGGCAGCCGTGTTCCGGTAACGGCCCCCGGCCGAATCACTCCAGAACTCATCAATATCCTTTGCCGTTTTCGGCCTCTCCGTCTCGTGATACATCTTAACCATCCAAGGGAACTGGCTCTCCGTGTCCGGGAGGCTCTGGACATGTTTGTGAAAGCCGCAATCCCCGTTCACACGCAAACCGTTTTGCTTAAAGGCATCAACGACAACGTTGAAACTTTAGCGGAGCTTTTCCGGGAATCTCTCAACCTTGGAATCAATCCGTATTACCTTCTTCAAGGAGATCTCGCTTCGGGAACCGCTCATTTGCGCGTGAACTTGCAAAAGGGAATCGATCTTTACAAGGAACTTAAAGCGCACATTTCCGGTCTGGCTTATCCCCGCTATGCCCTCGATTTACCCGGCGGCGGCGGAAAAATCATGCTCCACGCGGAATCGATTCTCGCCAAAAGGGAAAGCCCGCGCGGAATAGTTTATGTGTTACAAGATACTCAAGGATGTGAATATGAGTATCCTGTGGAGTAGATGAGTTTTATGTATGTGAAAAATAATTGTTTTGCGTAAAAGTAGCATTGATAGTTGCAGGTTGACCGGATTTTTTAATCAGTTATAATATAGCTTGTAGTTGCGACCGAGATAAACCGGTTGCAGGTTGACCGGATTTTTTAATCAGTTATAATAAATAGACCCGAATAGCACATCAAATACAGCGTTGCAGGTTGACCGGATTTTTTAATCAGTTATAATGTAATGCCCGGAACCATCATCTTCTATGAAGTTGCAGGTTGACCGGATTTTTTAATCAGTTATAAGACTCCCCTCCGAAAAGAGTGGA
>DBDH01000075.1 GCA_002293455.1 Treponema sp. UBA937 | reverse complement strand
TCCGAACTTTGGGATCTATTCAAAGATGTTCCTAACAAAAGAGACTTGGAAGCCTACAGCCAATTGCTTCGTTACGAAGACAAACGTCAGGAATTTTATGAAAAATTAGCCGCCTTTACCAAATGCTTGAAAATCGCGTTGTCTTCCATTAGTTTCCATAAAGAAACGGAAGAACAAATGATCGATCGCTACAAAGATGATCTGACGATGTTTATGAAGTTGCGTTCGGCTGTACAGGAGCGTTATTCCGATAGTATTGATTACCGGAAGTACGAAGGGCAAATTCAAAAGCTGATAGACACTCACATCGAAAGTAGTGAAGTAAGGGTATTGACAGAATTAGTCGATATTTTTGACAAGGAAAAGTTTGCCGAAGAGGTAGAGAAAATTACAGGAAAGGCAGCGAAAGCTGATACCATCGCATCCCGAACAGCCAAACATATAACTGAAAATATGGATACCGATCCGGCTTTCTACAAAAAATTCTCGGATTTATTGAAGGAGACTATTGCTGCCTACGAGCAAGGCCGGATAGACGAAGCCGAGTACCTAAAACAGGTTACTGCACACATGGAGGCTGTACTTTCGCATACAGACAGCGATATTCCTGCTACTATTTTCAATAACAATACTGCCAGAGCTTATTTCGGGTTATGTATGGAAACGTTCAAGCCGGTTTGGGAAAAGAAAGAATTTCCGGCAAAAGAAACGGCGTTAGAAACGGCGTTAGCTATTGATTCTATTATCAGCAAGCATGTACTCGATAACGGCCAAGCTGTAGTTGATTGGCCTGCCAAATCTAATTTGATTGGCAAAATAAAAATTGAAATCGAAGATTATCTGATTGACGAGGTAAAGCGGAAATATGATATTCCCTTGACTTTTGACGAAATGGATCAAATTATTGACCGATCGGTGGATGTTGCTAAATTGTGGTTCAAATGACAATTGATAGTGTTATATACGGAACGAGCCTTATTCAATATGTTGTTCGGTATGCTGATCGGAAAACATTGGGAATAACGGTTCATCCTGATGGGTTAGTGATTATAAAAGCACCGATAGATACTCCGAAAGAAGTTATTAAAGAGAAAGTCAGTAAACGTGCCTCATGGATACTGAAACAACAAGTTTTCTTTAGATCATTTGGTAATAGGATGCCCGAACGCCGTTATATCAGCGGTGAATCACATTTGTATTTAGGAAAACAATATTTGTTAAGGGTTACTGAAGAGAAACCAAACAGCGTAAGTTTTAAGGGGCGTTGTTTTGAGATTGTATGTATGCAAAAGTCGAAAGCCGGAGCATTAATGCAAGAATGGTACAAAGAACGTGCAAAAGTCAAATTTGCAGAAATAGCAGAACCAATCATACAGCGATTCAAAAAACACGAAGTGGAACCTTCTTCTATCTATATTCAGTCGATGTCAAACCGTTGGGGAAGTTGTACACCCAAAGGAAAAATTATTTTGAACGTAGAGTTGATAAAAGCGCCCAAACCTTGCATTGAGTATGTCATAACGCATGAGTTATGTCATCTTTTACACCGTGATCATACAAAAGCGTTCTATGAGCTTTTAGCAAAAGAAATGCCGGATTGGGAACGCTGGAAAAATAAATTGGAAAAGTTGCTGTATTAAAATGGAGTGAAGCCTCCTTTAATTTCTCATTAGTTACCGCTTCTTTAGTAATAGAAAAGGTTTCAGGAAAGTATTTTAAGGTGAGTTTGGGGGCAGATGGTAATCAAGCCCCCAAGAAAACACCCAAGAAAACACCCAAGAAAAGCCCAAGAAACATCCAAGAAGAAATTGTCGAAATAATCAGGTCTAATCCACATGTAACCCGTAAAGAACTGGCATCATTATTAGACAGTACGCCTTATAGTATAAAATATCATTTGCGGCAATTGACAGCTAATGGCATCATCAAGCATGAAGGCTTGACTAAAGTAGGGAAATGGGTGGTTTTGTAAAATGTCAGTCCAACCGGTTGAATTTATTTCGCCATTATATACTCAAAGTATAGAAACAGAAAACATATTCAACCAATCACCATGCCGCAAACATTTTTTGCAGCCAAAAGAAGTCGAATCCAGCAAAATGAGTATCTTTGTCCCTACAAACCATTTGTAACCCAATTGAGGTAACAGTCAAAAAATCAACGAACTAAAGTTGATTCCCGACCCTTACAAATGGGCTGAAAAAGCAGCGGCACATCACGTATATCGGTAAGCGATCGGCGAACTGCGTCTATTAATCTTCCTTCCATCTTTCTATCTTTGCCATCAAAACGAATATTATGGTATATTGGACATTAGATTATTTCAAGCACCTCTACGCTGAATACACCGCCTCTGGTGTGAGTGTACGTGAGTTTTGTATAGAACGCGGCATTAAAGAGAATCGGTTCTATTATTGGATAAAAACCGTTAACCCAACTTTGACCCTCCAAAATATTTTCCACTTATTTTCGGTGTATTTTCGTTAGCTGTCTATTGGTAAACATCTGATAATCAATATTGACATCTTCACAAAAGTCTCAGAATCTGAAATGTAAGCGATCGGCGAACTGC
>DBDH01000109.1:37943-41979 GCA_002293455.1 Treponema sp. UBA937 | reverse complement strand
CGTTCATGTAAACATCAAACGCGTCTTTATCGGCATTTTCCAATGGAAGTTCAAGGTACGGGGCGAGCACGTGTTTTTCAAAATCGCTTAAAGAACGCGAAGGGGTTGTAACAAGCTGGAGCGGATCGCCTGAGTGAGTATCGGCGGCAACTTGATGAATGTAGCGCAAGGGTCCTGAGTTTTCGCTTAGTATTGTCGGGTCGATTGAAACAGGCTGCCACGGTAAAAAATTACGCGGCAAAGTTGAAAGTGAAAAAACTTCTCTGCGCTCTCTGCCCTTGTCTCTGTTCGGTTCGTTGTTAAACCATGTAACAAAAAAACGCTGCTTAGAAATATTGTTCAACGGCTCCTGCGGACTTACTTGGAAACCTTGCACCGGGTCGAACTGTCCGCGGAAAGATTCGCCCATGTAAACAGGTTCTTGTTCCGAAGCGACAACCATTACCATATACTGCTTGTTGTCCTGAGAGCTTCCGTTTCCTCTGCCGCTTCTGCCTGTTATGCTTTGCCAGTTGCGCTGCCCAAGTAATTCCTGCCTGCTTTCATTTCCGTTTCTTGGAGCGGCTCTGCGTCTTTCTATTCTTCCGCCCAAGTCCTTCGGTATGCCGAGCTCCGAATCTTTTATCTTTTCCGGTACTTCTTCCGTGTTTAAATTTTTAACAACCGTGTTGCGGACAAAATCCGGCGGCAATATAGCAAGCGTCAAGACAAGCGCCGCCGCCGCTCCCGCAAAAAACAGCGCGCCCTCTTTTTTCGCGCCTACCGAACTTTTCGGGTAGACGCATACATACACGACAACACTGTGGAGCAAAAAAACAAGCGCCGTCCACACAAGGACAAATTGAGTAAGCGCGAAACTAAGGCCGGCTAAGTCTTCGCTTGAACGGGACAGCGCAAGCAGGCGCAAGCAAATCCACGCAAAGAAAAAAGGTTCCAGTGTCGATAATTTTTTCCATAACGGCTGTAAACTTACAGATTGGTTAAACAACAAATAGGTAAGCAAAAAACTCATAACACCCGCAAAAAACGGCGGCAGTGCGCCAGTGGTAAATCCGCCCGCAAGTAACGAGAACAAGACCGCCGCTATTCCCGCGCCTATGCATTTATTGCGCAGGGGATTTTTCCGCACCGGCAAAAAGGCGATGATCGCTTCAAGGGGAATAATGATAAACCATTGAATTATACCGATACGGTCGAAAGAAATCGTTATGCTTGGATGCATTGCTATCAGCGTAAGCACGCTCAGGTAAAAAAAGAGGCGCAGAGAAAAAAGCAAAACACGGGTTTTGCCGGAGGACTTTTTCATAATTTTGTCTCCGCGTAAATTATTTCTGTTTTGTTGGCTGGAACTGCCGCCGCCGCTCCCGCGGAAACACCTTGTTGAATTTTGCCGCCGAAAAACCAGCGAGGTAATGGAAGACAGTTTTTTAAGAAGAAATTTCTTTTCAATAAAATTTCTGCCTTTGGGGTTTTGTTTGCCGCTTCTTCTTTTTTATGCACAACAGGCTGAACAAAAAAAAGCGAAACAGGTCTAGGACTGCAAACGGCAATAAAACTATTCAGTCCTATATCGCAGGCGGTAGAAAAAACATAAAGTTCCCCGGCAGACGTACTAGCGGGTTCGGTAAAAATCACGTTTTCATTTTTCGGCGCGGCAAAGGGAAGACAGGCAAGTTCGTCCAGAAAAGTTTCAAGGTCTTCGCTGTTTTCAATTTCCCAACTGCCTTGCGCGGCATGGACGCAGAATACATACGAAGAATATTCCTCATTTAAGGTCCGCAAAAAATGTGAAAGCCGCGCCTTTGCCCGGTCCAATAACCAAAGCGCTTCCAAAGAAGTTTTGCCTGCATGTCCGTAATTACGAAAATAAATTTCCAGACGGTTTACTTTTTCGTGATTGTCAGGCGAAATGCGCGTTACCAAAACATCAAGTTTTTCGGAACTTTTCCAGTTGATGTCGCGCAGACGGTCGCCCGGAGAATATTCCCTCATGTAATAACGCTCTTCGTTGGTTGATGTTTTGCTGCGTTTGTCTTCCGCACCCGACTGCGCGTTTATGTGCGGCTTTTTCCCAAAAAACGGCGCGCTTCTTACCTTTATGGTTTTTTGCTGAGGCTCTCCGCACTGGAAAGAATAAAAACCGAAGATGTCGCGCAGGCGGCAAAATCCTTCGCCCTGGAAAAGTCCCGACATCGGAAAATCAAGCGGAAGCCGCGCTGTTTTTTCTCCCCTTGCGACAGAAGTTTCGGCAAAGACAGGACACAAGTTTGATGAACCGGCGGGAGAAAATTTGCCGCGGACAAGAAAATGCAAACGGAAAAACAGCGGCACCGGTACGCCGAGCCCCGTAACAAGGGAATCTTCTCCGCCTGTTTTGTCCGCGCCATTATCCGCTAAGTATGGGGATTGAGTTTTCCAGCCGGCATCAAGATTTTTAAGTTTTGCGGATTTCCATGCGCCTATTACGCCTGTAACGAGCAAAAGAAGCAGAGCCGCCGAAGACAACATTATTTCATAAGCGTTGCGGGAAAAAAGAGAACGCATCAAAATAACAAGCGCGATGACAAGAACGGCGGCTCCTATCGGCGTAAAGAAAAAACGGAAACGCAAAAAAGAGCGGCTGCTGCCTTGACGGAAAATCATATCTTTATTTTATCTTTTAAGGATATAATCTGCAAGCGCGGTACTTTGTTTAATTTGAGCAATGGTACTTCCTGTATAAGAAAATATCTTTCGCCGGCTAACTGTCACTTTCGCTCAACAGGGACAGAATTTAAAATATTCTCCAAAGGCGCTTCCGGCGGTATGGAAGGATCGCGCGTAATTATTCTATGAGCCATTGCGTGTATAAAAATTTCTTTTACTATGTCGATTGAAACAAAATCCATACCACGGCAGAGAGCAAGAGATCTCGCAAGCCGCGAGATACGCACACCGGCGCGGGGACTCGCCGGTATTTCAATATCAGGATGAACGCGCGTCTGCCTCACACAGCTTGCAATATAGGCAGTAACATCATTGTGCATCTGCACTTCGTCTACCATTTTTTTCCAGCGTATTAAATCCTCGCTGTCTATCACGCTTTGGAAACTATCCCACGCGTCAATTTTTCCGTGCTTGTTAATAATTTCAATTTCATTTTCTTCGGAAGGGTAACCGAGCGACAAACGTATCATAAAACGGTCAAGCTGCGGTACGGGAAGCGGGAACAAGTGTACGCCTTTTAAATTCATTGTTGCGATAATAAAAAACGGATCGCGCAGGCGGTACAATTTTCCTTCAATTGTAACGCTTTGTTCTTCCATTACCTGAAAAAAACTGCCTTGAGTTTTCGGGGTAAGCAGATTGATTTCGTCGCATAACACAAAGTGCGCAAAAATCGGTCCTTTGTTAAAAATCAATTCTCCTGTATGCCCAAGAAAGCGGTTGTAACCAAGAATGTCCTGAGGAAGAAGATCAACCGTACATTGAATGCGGCTGAACCCTTCCATCAAATCCTTTCGCGAATCTTCGCCCCGCGTGTTCGGCGGAAGTTCCGGGGACTGCCAGCGGATCGATTGGGCAAGCGCCCGTGCAAGGGACGTTTTCCCGACGCCGTGCGAATCCGCAAGGATTACGTGTCCGCCCGCTATTTGCGCCGCGATAATGTATTCCAGTTTTTTTTCGTCAACGGAAATTAACCGCCTAATATTGTTTATTAAAAGTTCGATTGATTGTTTTACTTGAAGTTCCATACGTTATCGTAAATTAAAAATGCAAAATCAACAAGAGCAGCTTTCTGCTGTTCTGCCTGATACATGTAAACATCGTAACATGAAAAAACTAATAACTGTCAGGGGGAAAAAGGTGTCTGTTTCCCGGATCCATATCATCCCATTTTTTCATATTAATCCTTTTCTTCTCTTATTCAGTGTTTTTTGAAGAAAGAACCTAAAGCAAAAAACGGCATTTTGCAAATGTCTTGAAATGTAAAATTTAGGTAAAATTTAGTCTTGACAAGAAATAAAATAGAATATAGAGGAAATTGCAAAACTTC
>DBDH01000109.1:0-37905 GCA_002293455.1 Treponema sp. UBA937 | reverse complement strand
AGTTTTGCAACAAGCTCTATATATAGATACATCCTGTTTTATTACTTTATTTTGGAGGAAAGACATGAAAAAGACAATGTTACTGAGAATCGTCATGTTTGCGGTTCTGTTGGGCGGAAGCGCCGCAGTGTTCGCGGGGGGAAACAGAGAAAGTTCTGCTTCCTCCGCCGGCGGGTCAAAACAACCAGTGGTCTTAAATCTTTGGACACATGAAGATCCAAACCGGCAGAAAATGGAAGAGCAGTTTGCGAAAGAATACATGGCGGCAAATCCCCATGTTACCATTAATTATTCGGTGTATCCTTCAACCAACATTCAAGACCTTATTCCCGCGGCGTATGCTGCAAGGAATGCTCCTTCAATTTGGAATCTGGAACTGCAAAAGGCCTATCCTATTTTCATGCAGGGACTTTGCGCGCCTATCCCCGTAAAGGAATTGGGTTTTAACAGCGAACAAGATTTGGCGAATACGTATCTGCCGGGTATGCTTGATCCGGTAACGGACGCGGACGGCTCATTGTTCGGTCAGCGGGGAAAAATCTACGGACTTCCGCTGGAAATGGTTAATTTTGCCATATACCTCAACAAAAAAATATTCAGGGATGTGGGGCTTGATCCTGACCGCGATTACCCCAAAACATGGGAAGAAATGATGGCGGTTTCCGAAAAGATCGTCCGCCGGAACGGGGACATTATTACCCGTCGCGGTTTTGATTTCCGCTATCCCGATTATCTCATCTCATGGGTGCCTATGGTTGAACAGCTTGGGGGCCAGGTGGTGAGCGCCGACGGAAAAGAAGCTATTGTCAACGAGGCCGCCTGGGTTAAAGCTCTTACTTACATGCGGGATTGGGGTCCTAACGGCAAAAATCTCGGATCTTCTACGATGACCGCGGCCCGGCGTCAGTTTGATAATGATCAGGATGAAATCGCCATGCATCTTTCCGGTATTTACCAGGAAGCCCGGATGCGGACGGCCAACCCTGATTTCTTCAACAGTGATGATTGGATGGTTATTCCCTACCCTGTTTTTACGGGAGGAAAACATATTTCCAACACCTATTACTTCCAATATTATATGGTTAATTCCCAGATTCCTTTGAATGAACAGATTGAAGCGTGGAAGTTTGTTTTTTATATGTTAAGTCACGGGGATGATTACCTGGAAACCGTAGCGCTTACTCAGCCCACAAAGGCCGTTATGGAAGGCGAGCTTTTCAACAGTATGCCGTACCGCAATGTTTTCCGGGATGAGCTGCAATATGCGCATGTTGTTTACCATTCAGGCTTTAGCTGGAGAATCAATGAGCTTATCGGTACCGCTATTGTGAATGTAATGACTACAAATACGACTCCGGCCCAGGCTTACGCACAGTTGAAACGCGATGCCCAAGCAGTACTCAACGAAAATCAATAAGTAACGAGGAGGAGAGATGTCATGAAGTCTACATTGAAAGGCGGGCTGGAACGGAAACTGGCCCGGTGGGGTTGGTATTTTGTAATCCCTTCAATTATCTTTTTTTCTGTGTTCTCGTTTTATCCAATATTGAATGCTTTTTATATGAGTTTTCATCGGAAAAACATGATATCTCTTCTCCGCCCGGTTTTTATCGGTTTTGATAATTACATAACGGTTCTTAGTTCTCCCAGTTTTTGGAACTCGGTCCGGGCAACGCTTACGTTTACGTTGGGAACATTTATTCCGCTGGTGGTGATAAGTCTTATCCTCGCCAGCTTGATTTCCACGCAGTTAAAACTTGCCCGGTTTTGGCAGCTTATCTTTTACTCTCCCGCGGTGCTGTCTTCGGCAGTAGCCGCGCTCATCTGGATGATCATCTTTCAGCCGACAGGACTTGCGAATCAGATAGTGAATACCGTTTTGCTTCGGGAGGGAGTGGATATGCGCTGGCTTTCCAGTGGGGCGATGGTGCGTTTTTCAACGATAATCGTGTATTTTTGGAAATATATCGGTTATTTTACCATCCTGTTTATCACAGGGCTTTCCAAAATTCCCCAGGGAATTTACGAAGGCGTCCGGGTGGACGGAGCCGGAAGACTGCAAACATTTTTCAAAATAACGCTGCCATTGTTAAAGCCGACGACGGTGATGGTGTCGGTTATGGCTATGCTGCAATGTCTCAAGACCTTTTCGACCCAGTACCTTTTTATTCAGAGCGGCGCTCCCCGTGCCTCTATCGATGTAATAACGCTTAACATTTATTACATGGCTATGAGGGAATACAATGTGGGACGCGCTTCGGTAATGAGTATCTTATTATTTTTGACGATGCTCATCCTTACAATCGTGCAGTTTCGGGTTTCCCGAAGCGATGATATCAGTTATTGAGGGAGGGTTGTATGAAAATTTCAAAATCCCTCTTTTCCAGATCATTGGGGATAGATATTCTTGTTAAACTGTCATTGGCTGTAGTGTCGGCGTTGGTATTATTGCCGCTCTTTTTTATGTTGAGCGCCGCTTTTATGCCGGCAATCGAGATTGTCCGTATGCCTTACCGTTGGATCGCGTCCCGGATAGAGTGGTCCAATTTTTATAAGGCAATAGCGGGGAACGACGGGAATTTTGTTTTTATCCGCAACGTGATGAATTCCCTTATTGTTTCGGTGACGGTTTCTGTCTGCACGGTGATTCTTTCTTCAATTACCGGCTACGGACTTGCCAAATTCCGGTTTAAGGGACGGAATATCGTTTTTTTAAGCATCATGATGACTATGATGATACCCTTTGAAACCATTATGGTTCCGCTTTACATGGTGGTACTGAATTTGGGTTTACAGAATACCTACCTGGGTCTTATCGTTCCCTTTTTGATGAACGCGTTTGGGGTATTTATGATGCGCCAATATCTGCAAACCTTTCCCGGAGATATGCTTGACGCCGCCCGGATAGACGGATGTACCGAGCCGAAAATTTTCGTAAATATGGTGCTGGTGAATTCCGGTCCCGCGCTCGCAAGTCTCGCGATTCTTACGTTCCGGCAGCAGTGGGACAATTTGATGTGGCCTCTCATGGTAGCTCAGGAGAAGCGTCTCAAAACGATTCCCACCTACATTGTTAGTTTTGCGGAAGAAAAGTTCGCGGATGAAGGCGCAATGATGGCGGTTGCCCTCTTGGCAAGCATTCCGGTAATCATTCTGTTTGTAACCCTTTCAAAATACTTTGTAGGCGGTTCTTCGGTATACACTGCCGGAAAAGAATAAGACACAAAGTATAGATCGCTGGTTTTTGAGGGGAGCTTGTCTCCCCTCTTGAGAACATTGGAAGCTGTCAGCGTTTTTTTCTCCTAATATTGAACAGATGGCTTATTCGGTTTATAAATAGTCATGGATAAAATAGTGGTTAAATTCGGCGGGTCAAATCTGAAAACGCTTGCCGATATAAAGCGGTCCGCCAAAGTAGTAAAAGCATATAACCAGCATATTATTGTGGTAGTATCCGCGTTTTACGGAATTACCAATACGATAAGCGAAGCAATCGGTGAAGCCATCTTGTTTCCGGAAGAAGCCGGGAAGATTATGCAGCGCATCCGTTCTATTCACTTTGAAACTGCGGACGCCTGTGCCGCGGGTGCCGATGAAAAAAAATCCCTTCTTGAAATAATCGATGTGCGTCTCAAAGAATTGGAGCGGCTGCTCAAAGGCATTCATTATATCGGCGCGGTCCCGGATTTTACGCGGGATAAAATCCTGAGTTACGGCGAAAGACTGGCGGCTCCGGTGGTCGCGGCGCTTCTCCGTTCGGAAGGCATCGCCGCGCGTGAAATGCTGCCGGAAAATATCGGGCTTATAACGGACGGAAAATACGGAAACGCGACCGCGGACCTTGCCGCTTCCGCGCCGCTTTTAAAAGCGTCCCTCACCTTTCAGGAGACCGCGGTGGTTCCCGGTTTTTACGGAACCGCGAAAGACGGAAGATGCGCCATTTTCGGGCGCGGCGGTTCGGATTACACGGCCGCGGTAATTGCCCGCTGTACCGGGGCATCAAGCTTCGATCTCTGGAAAGATGTTGACGGCTTTTTATCTTCCGATCCCCGCGTCGTTCCGGAATCAAAAACGATTCCGTTTTTGAGCTACGCGGAAGCGGCGGAACTCGCTTATTTTGGCGCAAAAGTGCTGCATCCCCGGACGGTGGAACCGCTTGAGGACGCGGGCATCCCTATCAGGGTGATGAATGTTGAAAAATTTAACGGAACGATTGAGCCTTATACGGAAGTTGCTCAAGACCGGGGCATAACGGAAGCAAAAGACGCGGTGATAAAAAGCGTGGCGTCGTCGGAAGATTTGGGGATTCTTCAGATTGAAGGGCCGGGAGTGGGTTCCCGTCCCGGCATTCTTGCCTGGGCTGCCGGGCGGCTCGACGCGGCGGCGGTGAACATTTCGAGTGTCATTACGGCGCAGACCTGCATCAATCTTATTTTTAAAAAGGATGATCTCGCCAAGGCGCTTGCGGTACTCAAGGCCGATGTCGTGGGCGGGGTCATTGCCGTGGAAGCCGTCGAAGATTGTTCGATGATTGCGGCAGTCGGCAGCGGGATTCGGGATTCTATAGGAGCCGGGGCTTCGATGCTGCAAGCCCTCGCGGATGAACATATCAATGTTGTGTTAGCCCAGGCAGGCGCAAGTCCCGTGGCAATGTATGTCCTGGTCAAAAATCGGGACAGGGAAAACGCGGTAAGGGCAATCCATAGCATGACAAGGGAGGACTCATGGGAGAAATAAAAAAGAGCTGGGATGAAATAAACCGGAAGATAGCTCAAGGTTCCGCTGTGGTTATTACCGCGGAGGAAGCGGCGGCGATGTCAAAGGAATCAAGTCCCGCGGATATCGCCAAAAAAGTTGATGTCGTTACCACGGGGACTTTTGGCGCGATGTGCAGTTCCGGCGTGTTTATCAACTTTGGGCATCCGGAGCCGCCCATCAGAATGGAAAAGCTTACGCTCGACGGCGTTCCGGTTTTTGGAGGAATCGCCGCGGTGGATGCGTATATCGGCGCAACCGAAACGCATCCCGATATTCCCGATTTCGGCGGAGCCCATCTTATCGAAAAACTCATTTCCGGCGGATCGCTTTTTCTCAAAGCCCAGGGCAAAGGCACCGACTGTTATCCGCGCAAGGAGATCGAAACTTTTATCCACAAAGATGCCGTAAATGAAATGATTATGTGCAACCCCCGGAACGCGTATCAGAATTATCCCGCGGCGGTGAATTCTACGCATAAAACCTTGTACACATACATGGGAACCCTGCTGCCTTCTTGTTTGAATATAAATTATTCGACATCGGGATGTTTGTCTCCTTTGCTGAACGATCCTTTTTTCAGAACGATAGGAACCGGAACGCCGGTGTTTTTCGGCGGAGCTGTCGGTTCTGTCGGATGGAACGGAACCCAGTTCAATACGGAAAAACCGAGGAACCCTGCGGGCATTCCGCTTTCCAACGCGGGAACGCTCATGCTGATTGGAAACGCCAAGGAAATGAGCCCCGAATGGGTAAGGGCCGCGTATTACTACAAATACGGCACTACTTTGTACATCGGCATCGGTTTCGCGATTCCGGTTCTTGACGAGGATATGGCAAAGCATGTTTCTGTCAGGAACGATCAAATTGAAACGACCGTCTGCGATTACGGTCTCCCCGGACATCCGGGGATTAGTACGGCAAATTACGAGGAACTTATGTCCGGCACCTTTGCGTTAAACGGCAGGAACGTAAAAACCGCGCCGCTTTCCAGTTACCGTAAGGCAAGAATTTTGGCGGAAGAATTGAAACAGCGGGTAATCTCCGGGGCTTTTCCCTTGTCGCCGCCGGTTTGTCCTCTGCCGGAACATTCTACGGTAAAGGGATTGAATATTCGTTCCCAGGCCCTGGGGGAGGAGCATAAATAATGGCTGAAAAATATGTATTAGGTTACAGCTCCGGCACCGTATCCGAACCCGTCTTATGGAAGCTGATTAAAGACTTTAACATCCAGGTAAATATTCTCAAGGCGTCGATTTCGCCCGGTTTGGAAGGAAGCCTCCTTGTGGAACTCCATGCCGAACAAGAACCCGGTGATTTGGAAAAAGCGCTCGCCTGGCTCGACTCTATCGGGGTGAGCTGTGTCAGCGTCGCGAAACGCCTCAGCTGGAACGAAGAAAAATGCGCGGACTGCGGCGCTTGTACGGGCATTTGTTTTTCCAGCGTCCTTACCCTGGACAGGGAAACCTGGAAACTCCAGGTTGATAAAGACAAATGTGTAGCCTGCGGCAACTGCGTGAAAGCCTGTCCCTTTGGATGCTTCACACTCGATTTCGGAGAATAAGGGCTTGCCCGAAGCCTCTGTTCGCGGACAGCGATAATGTACCAAAATCGATTTTACCGCGATACCTTTGATACCCGGCGCTTCCATCCGCTTTCTATTCATGACGGCGAATCCGATATATGGATAGGATGGAACCGCCGCCGGGACATTCCTGATCCTTCCGCTGTCAAAACCGCCGCCGAACATATTCTTGCCGGGTTACGGAACATCATTCTCGATTATGCCCGCGGGCGTCCCGGCTTTCTTGAAAGCCTGGAACCGCTTGCTGAAGACCGAAACGCCCCTGCCGTCATTTGTTCCATGATAAAGGCGGCGGAAGCTGCCGGAGTCGGGCCCATGGCTTCCGTCGCCGGAGTCCTTGCGGAATATCTGGGACGGGCCCTCGACACACAATTTTGTTTTGATGAAATTATCGTGGAAAACGGCGGCGATTTCTGGATAAAGATTGAATCACCGCTGTCGGTTGGAATCTATGCCGGTTTGTCTTCCATGTCTGGAACAATTGCCGTTGTTTTAAACGCGGAAGACAGCCCCCTAGGACTCGCCTGTTCTTCCGGCACCGTAGGCCCATCGTTAAGTTACGGCAAAGCTGACGCGGCCCTCGTTGTCGCAAAAGACGCCGCCGCCGCGGACAGCTGGGCAACCGCTCTTGGGAATCGAGTCAAAAGCACATACGATGTGACCGAAGCTCTCTCCTGGCTTTTGGAAGACGCGGGCAAAATCGTTCCCGATATTTCCCTTAAACCGCTTGGAGCCTTAATCATCCTTGGAGATACTGTTGCCGCGCAGGGGCGTATCACTTTGGGACCGGGACAAAAGTGAAAATTTTACCAAAATATGGTAATATACTATCCCATTCTCGTTCCTCCGAGGATTAATCCATTTACAAAAGAGAGCCCTTCTCTTCTTGCAAAGCTGGACAGTACGCTTGGATCAATTTTTTCATACGGTTTCAGGTCGTTGTTATTGGAATCCATATTTTCCATAACGAGACTTTCCATTTCCTGCAAACCCGGATTCCCATTCTGTGCAGGATGCAATTTAGCTGGTTTTTTCATATTGTTTCCTTTTCTCCTTGTTGAAGTGTTATTGTTAAGAGCAAGGGCAGATGATCGCTTATACCCCTGCCGGTCCGGGGATTATAAGCGGAAGGATTTCCGGCTTCTGTTGCAAAGGGAGGCGTATTCACAATCCTGCCGGACGCGATATCCCAGCCCAATCCGTCATAAAGACTGGGTCTTAGAAGGAAATGGTCAATCGTTTCCCAATTGCTCCGGTAAACATAAGAACCTTTTTGAAGTTCATTGCCCCAAAGCGTGTAAAAAAGATTATGGGGAACATCGAAATGGATTGCCTCTTGATGTTTTTTTCCGGTAACAACAAGAAAATTCCGGACCGCGGGGAACGATTGTGCTTTTTCCGTAACCGTGTCTGTCAGAGCCGCTGCTTCCGGATCATCGGGAAGCAGCGCTGTGATGGAATTTCCTCCCGTCCGGTAAAATTCATCATAATTTTCGTTTAAATCGCCCATAATAATAATAGGGATGCCGGGGTTTTCTTGTTCCAATTCTGTCACTCTGCGGAGGGCAAGCATGGCAGAGGCCCGCCTTTGTAATTCGGTTTTCTCAGGATCGCCCAGTTTTGATTTCCAGTGACAGACAAAAAGGACTACAGGCCGATCTTCAACAGAAAGATGAATTTCCGCCATCGGACGCGGATTTATTTCTCCGTCACAAATAATGGAATGTGACTTTGTTATCGTAAAGGGATATTTGCTTATAATGCCGATTCCCAAAGCTCCGCCGGCATTTCCTGTAAAAAAAGTCCATCGGTATCCCTTTTTCGCGAGCGAAGAAGAAAGCATATCTTCCAGAATCTCCGCGTTTTCAATTTCCAGAAATCCAATAACATCGGGATTTTCCGGAATTTCCGTTATTCCCCTGGTAATACTGTTCAGCCGCGCCCGGTATTTTTCTTGGGACCATCCTTTTGAAACAAGATATTCATCGTACTCGTTTCCCTGATCTTTGCCGTCAAAAAGGGCCTGCACATTCCAGGAAAGAACGGTAATGCTTTTTTGCGCGTTTTCAGCTTTATCATCATTTTTGAAGAATGAATTACAGCCGCAGACAAACAAAACCGACAATATCAGCAAGTATCGGCATAACAGAGCCGGACGGATTTTTTTCATCTCATGAACCTCCGGCTTATATAAGGCATTGATACGGTTTTTGCTTGGTAATTTTGTAGAATATTTGTGTTTTTTTGATATATAATTAAATAAGATGCGTATTGCATATATGCGGCTGACAAAAATCGTATAAAATATTGGCATTGAAAAACGCTTTAACATGGTGTTTTATCCTGAAACCGTAATTTTTTGTTATGATCGTTGTTTTTCATATTGTTTGGAGGATATATGTTCCGGAATACATTATCGGTATTGCTGTTATCAGCGGTGTTGTTGCTTGGCTTGGTTTTTGATGCGTACAGCGAACCTTCGTCCGGAGCGGATGCGGTGATGGATTTATACACACCGGCGCTAAACGGAAACGGCGCTTTTTCCACATCGCAGGGAGGCGCTCCGGTAAGTGCGGTGAATCCGGCTCAAAGCGGCGCGGCTCAATTAATGGTCTTCGATTTGGGCTATCTTTTGCTTCCGGGATTTGGCCGCTCTGGCGCGGAATCAGGCTTTGGGCATCACGCGGAATTGGGAGCCCTTATTCCTACAAAATACGCTGTTTTCGGCGGATCGTTACGGTTTTTATCAAGTCCTTTTAACGCGTTTCCCGTAGGAACCGCTTTCAGCGGAAATCTGAACGCGTCAAAGGAATTGTATCCCGGTATGAATATTGGGGCGGGACTTAATTTTGGGTTTGGGGATGATTGGACCCTTTCCGCCGATCTTGGATTCCGGTATAACATGGGGAAACTGGCTTTTATGGACGATTTCACCTGGGCTGTCGTATTAAGAGGCCTCGGAAAAAGCTGGACACCAACCGCTTTCACGCTTGTCGGCGGCGTGTCGTTTGATTTCCTCCGGCTCCCGGGGGCGGAAGGTAAACCCGACGCGTTAAGGCTTGGTTTGTCCGCGGATTTAGGAGTTCCTGGTTTTACTAATTTTACTGGAAAAATTGGACTTAATGCGGATATTGCTCAATTCGTGACGATTTCACTATCGACCGGGTTCAATGTCCGTGAAATAATCGATGGAAACGCCGCGTCCGCAATTCCGTCTATCGGAGTGACCTTTCATCTTGCAACGAAAAAAAATACCGATCCCGCTTCTATCGGTGTATTGAACCGGGACGGAAATATGGCCATATCCGCTTCGGCGCGGCCTTTATACGGCAATATTTGGGCTATGGGAACGGGACTTTCCTGGACAGTAGGCGTTCCCGATAATAAAGCTCCGGAAATTTCTTTGATTTATCCCGATACTCTATGGATTTCCCCCAATAATGACGGCAAAGCAGACGATATAGAATTCCCCATTTCCATTGTTGATCAACGGTATGTTACGGAATGGAAACTGGAAATTCAGGATGATACGGGAAATATCGTAAAAACATACCGGAACAAAGAACTTCGCCCTGAAACTCAAGGCGTCCGGAATATATTTGACCGGTTTACGGCGGTGAAGGCCCAGGTTGAAATCCCGGAAACCCTGCGCTGGGACGGAACGCTTGAAACAGGAGGAACGGCTCCTGACGGAAGGTATTTCTTTACGCTTTCAGCTATGGATGATAACGGAAACGGGGCATCTTCTCCCCGCTATGAAGTCATGATAGATAATACGCATCCGCTTATCGAGATAACCGCGTTAAACGAATCGGAGCGGCTCTTTTCTCCTGACGGGGACGGAAACAAGGATGTGTTGATGATCAGCCAAACCGGTTCCGCCGAAGATTTTTGGGACGCGGGATTCTACAACGATGCCGGAATCAAGGTAAAAAGTTTCGATGTAACAGCCGGCGAAGTGCGGAATTTAACGTGGGACGGCACGGACAACGAAGGGAGAATCGTTCCCGACGGGATTTATACGTATAAGGTTTTTTCCGTTGATAAAGCAATGAACGCCGTGAACGCTGATGTTGCAAATATCATCATTAATACCATTCAGCCTGCCGTCAGTCTGCCGATTGATGACGCGTATTTTTCGCCGAATAATAACGGCGTTAAGGATGTGATGATTCTGCGTCCCGGCGTTCCTGTAACGGAAGGCATTACCCAATGGACTGCCGGAATAATAGATACAAACGGAAGAACCCGCAGAACCTACCGGGGTACTCTCCCGGTACCGGAAGAAATCCGGTTTGACGGAAACGATGACGCGGGCACTCTGCTAAGTGAAGGTTCTTACCACGGAACGCTGACCGTTTCCTATAGAAACGGATATATCTCCGAAGCATCATCTCCAGTCTTCACGTTAGATATTACGCCGCCCTCCGCCGGTGTCCGGATGGAGTACAACGCGTTTTCTCCCAATAACGACGGCAAGCAGGATGAAATGATTTTTGCTCAGACCGCTTCCAACGAAATTCTCTGGACCGGAGAAATCCGCAGGCAGGATTCGGATAGTGAAAATGCCGTGGTGAAAACGTTTAAGTTTTCCGGAATGCCTTCCGCAAGGCTTACCTGGGACGGCCGCAATGATGAAGGCGGGCTTAGCGCAGACGGGAATTATGTGTATCAGGTTTTCTCCACCGACCAGGCGGGGAACAACGGTTCCTCTGTTCCTGTTGCTTTTAACCTAAGTACCGCGGATACGCCGATATTGCTGACAACTGACAAACTGGCATTTTCTCCAAATGGAGACCGTATAAAAGACGTTGTTGTCTTTATGCCCCTGCTTCAAAGCAGAGAAGGAATCGCCGAATATATTCTGGAGATTCTTGACCCGCAGGGATCACCGGTAAGAACCTTTAGAGGACGCGCTGATGTACCCGCAACAATTATCTGGGATGGAACAAATGACGCGAGAGCTTCCGTTCCTGATAACAACTATACAGCCAGAATAATGGTTACCTATACCGCGGGAAATCAGCCTGTAGCGTATTCACAGGCCGTTACATTGGACACTACAGATCCCCATGCGGAACTTTCTGTTCCTTACGTAGTCTTCTCTCCCAACGGGGACGGCAATCGGGACGAACAGATATTCAATATTACAACTATAGGAACTGACACATGGGAAGCGGCTCTTCTTGACGAAAACGGAAACACCATTCAGACTTGGGAGTGGAACAGCAGCGCACCGGCGCTTCGCTGGGACGGCAAAGATCAGGCGGGAAATCCCATGCCTGACGGAAATTATAGTTTCACGCTTCAATCAATAGATGACGCGGGCAATAGTTACAACGAAGATATACAGAATATCGTGCTGGACGCGAGAATTCCAAGAGCGTTCCTAACCGTGTCGGCTGCCTCTTTTGCTCCAAAAGACGGTAATGATGATACGGTAAGATTTGCCATCATCCTTGACCCAAAGGACGGTATGAGTAATTGGAAACTCGATATAAAAGATATACGCGGAACGGTGATACGGCAATTCCCCGCGCAGAATGAAACAAGCGCCGTCATTCCTGATTCTATAGCATGGGACGGTAAAGATGCCGCGGGAATCGTTAGGGAAGGCGCGTACACAGCCCAGCTCAGCGTGAACTATGAAAAAGGCGACAGTGTGGATGTTTCCGCGGGGCCTGTTACCATAGATATTTCCGGTCCCGAATTGAGCTTTACGACTTCACCAGAATATTTCAGTCCCGATAATGACGGCGCGGAAGATGATCTGTTTATCTCTCTGTCCGCCGTTGATGTGTCTCCCATTAGCAGCTGGGCTTTTGAAATCACAGAACCGCGGCCTCCGTATAATTCGTTCTATAAGATAGAAGGAAAAGGCGTTCCCAGTGAAAGACTTACATGGAACGGCAGAAGCAATACCGGCGAACTGGTTCAGGCCGCTACGGATTATCCTGTTACCTTTAGTGCCGTTGATGATTTAGGCAACACAAGCAGTGTTACAGGCGTGATCGGCGTGGACGTTCTTGTTATCCGTGACGGAGACGTTCTTCGTATCAATGTTCCATCGATTGTTTTCCGGGAGAACGCGGCGGATTTCCTGAACATTCCCCGGGAAAATTATGATAACAATATCCGTGTGCTGCGGCGTATCGCGGAAATCCTCAATAAGTTTAGGGATTACAAAGTACAAGTTGAAGGCCACGCAAATCCGGTTACGAGAACCGTTGCGGAAGAAACGGAGGAACTCCAGCCTTTAAGCGAGGCCAGAGCCCGCGCGGTTGTTGATATGCTGGTCGAATACGGCGTTGCCAGAAACCGTTTGACATCTATGGGCATGGGAGGAACCCGTCCCGTGGTTCAATGGGAAGATCATGATAACTGGTGGAAAAACCGAAGGGTCGAGTTTATTTTGATTAAGTAGCAGCAGACATATAGCAAGTAATAGTCATAAGCAACGGGCAAAGGTAATATTACGTTTTTTGTTTCCTTTTGCTCGTTGCTGACTGCTCTTTGTTAATTGTTGAAGAATTCGGCATAACTCCTGGTTTTAAAACACCTTCGGATATCTGTTAAATTTTTCCCCGCTTTTCCCGTCCCCCAATTGTCAGGAATTCCTCTGTGCGGTATGATGAAGTCATGGACCAGAAAGAAATGAAAGCTCTTGCGGGCAGGACCGCCGTGGAACGGCTTGTAAAAAACGGGATGAAGCTGGGACTCGGAACGGGATCAACCGCTATTCCGGCGGTGAGCCATGTCGGTCTGCTTATTCAGCAAGGGAAACTTTCCGGCATAAAGGCCGTGGCGACCAGTTTTCAAACCACTATGGAATGCGAGAAATGGGGCATTCCTCTTTACACGCTCAATGCAAAAGAGATCGACGGGAAACTTGATCTTACCATTGACGGGGCCGATGAAGTTGATCCCCGGAAGTTTTGCATCAAAGGCGGCGGCGGCGCGCTTCTTCTGGAAAAGATCATTGCTTACGCGTCTGCTTCTTATGCTATCGTAGTAGATGACTCAAAGCTCGTGGAACATCTGGCGTTGAAGTTTCCCCTTCCCATAGAAGTGATTCCCGCGGCGAGAGTTACGGCTGCAAAAACGTTATCATCGATGGGGGCGGAAGTAACTGTCCGGGAAGCGCTGCGCAAGGCCGGTCCTGTTATAACAGATAATGGTAATATATTACTTGATGTTCTTTTTAAAGAACCGGTTGATCCGTCAATTCTGGAAGCCGAATTGAATTGTATTCCCGGCGTTGTGGAAAACGGATTTTTCACCCGGCTTCCGCCGTCGGTGTTTATTGGTCATTCGGACGGATCGGTAGAAATCAGATAAGCTCTAAGGAAAACAGGAACAACATGGCTGTTGAAAAACACATCAATTTTTTTGAACTGGAAAAGGCTTGTGAAAAACCAGGCTGCCCCCTCTGCCGGATTATCGCGGACCGCGCCGAACGCTATATCGATAACATGCTTTTTGAACATGTCGCGGACCGCGGCTTTCGTGCTTTGCACCGCAGCGCCGGAGGATTCTGCGCCGAGCATTCAAAAAATCTTGTATCATTCAGGGACGGTCTTGCCGTCGCTATTTTAGGCCGTGATATTCTTGAAGACCGCATCGATCATTTTAAAAAACATAAGCCGTGGAAACCCAAAGGGCAATGTCCTGTCTGCATCGAAAGGGACAGAATCGAAAAAGAATACTGCGGCTTTCTTATAGAAGCAAAAGACAACAGCAAAGAAGCCGAAGAATTAAAAAGATATTTTCTTGCGTCTGCCGGTTTGTGCGCGCCGCATTACGCGAGGCTTTTACAGGAATCAAAAAATATTCCGTCATGGCTGAAAAAATTTCAGGAAGAAAAGTTCAGCACACTTTTGGAGCGGACGAGTCAGTTTATAGAATTGTCGGCGTATGGAAGACAAGAAGAATTCGCGAAACTTTCGGAAGAAGATAAAATTGTTTGGAAAGAACTTGCAATCGCGCTGCGCGGAAACGCGGATAGAAATATCTAGAGGAATGATCAGTGAGAATGAGTAAAAAATATGTTGGAATCTGTATATGCTTGTGTTCTTTCTCATTTGTCCTCTGTGCACAGGAACATCAAGTTTTATCTTTTGCTCATAGGGTTACTATTGGAAATTATCATTCATTTTGGGAAGATGATATCGGCGTAATAGAAGCAGGATATGATTTTGTTTTTAATTTTCCCTATCTCACACCAGATTATAATCTCTTGGATTTTGGCATAGGCTTAAGCGGATTATTCGCGTTTGATAAACTCGGTAATCCGCGTCAACCTGTTGCGGGGTTTAGCCTTAATGGAAGCATGAGAATGTACACACCGGCAATAAGAAAAGCCCGTTTGTTTCTTGAAGGAATGATGAGTTTTGTAACATACACAAAAGCGTTTCCCCAAAATGGAACAATGATAAACGGCGGCTGGCATTTGGGCGGCGGAATAGAATACAACACAGAAGACACCACAAAATTATTTGCAAAAGTATTATGGTTTCACACTTCTAATAACGATGTTTATGGAAGAGCCAGAAACCCATCATTAAATGCTGTCGGCATTGCCGCGGGAATACAATTATGAACATAATCGAAATAGTAAATCATTATAAAAATAATTGTTTTTGGTTTTTCGTGCCGGTAATTATTTTCAATATCTTTATTACAAAACATCTCCCGGAATTTTATTTGAAAAATATTCCTCATCCCATAGTTATCATAGAAATGATTGTAAGAATGATCACTATTTTATTTTCCGCGATAATGATGATAAGCCTTGATAACAAAACAGGTAACATAGGACTTGTTGTATATATTATCGGAGTCTTAATATATTTCGTTTCGTATATTATAGTGATAAAAGTGCCGATAGTTTCATTTCATAATAATTTGTTTATCATATTGGCCCCTTATTGGACATCTATTGTATGGCTGATTGGTATTGGCTTATTGGGGAATAAACTTTTTATAAGTATGCTGTATCATTATATGGTATATATTACATTGTCAATTGTATTTGTAATAATACATAGTTTTCACGGATATATTTGTTACAATGCAAAATAACAATAAAATCATGTTTTAGATTACATCGACAATACATCTGCTACAAGCTGCGGGGCTTTTTCTATAACTTTAAGATATGCCCTTGCCGCCGGATCAGGCTGACGCTTGCCTTGTTCCCAATTACGGACAGCAAAAACGGACAAACCAAAACGGTTAGCAAAAGCGGCTTGAGAAAGTCCCATACGCTCACGGATAGATTTAACATTGATCTTTTCAGGAATGTGAATGCGGTACGAATTTTCAGGCATTTCACCTTTGGATATTGCAACAGCTTCTTTCATGCTTTCAACAATACGGTTTGTTTTCATGTTTTCTTCCCCTTCGGCTTGTAGGTATCTTTCAACATACTGGTCAACTTCTTTAATTCATTCCTTTCTGCTTTTGTTACATTTGCCTTTTCATTTTTTGCAAAAATATTGAGGGCAAAGAGCGGAATCTCGTTTGAATGATAATAGTAAATAACTCTAAAGCCTTTGCTTTTCCCTTCGTATTCTCTTGCCCACCTGAACTTACGGATACCGCCGGTTCCAACTATCACATCACCGGCTTTAGGATTACAGGCAAGAAAAGCAACCAAAGCTTCACGTTCGTCATCATCAAGCAGACCTTTACAATCGCGAAGAAAAGACGGCGTTTCTATTACAATAATTGGCTCTGGCATATCTATAATAAAGTGTAAGCCATTGGCTTAATCGCGTCAATAAGCCCGTGGATATTTTCACCTAATTTTTTTCTTCTTAACAATTAATATACAAGCATTTTCAGGCTCTGAATACATTTATTTTAAAAAAATAATTCTTTTTGGTTTTTTGTACCGATAATTATTTTTAATTTTATCATTACAAAACATCTTATGGAATTTTATTTCAATACTATTCATCATCCTATCGTTGTGATAGAAATAATACATAGTTGAGCTTGTTGCAAAACTCGGTTAGTTTTGTACAAGCTCATGCGATTTCGCGCCTNNTAAAGGCTGTGAAATACGCATTTTTAAGAGGCTGAAATTGCAAAAACTGAAGTTTTGCAATTTCCTCGGTTTTCACGGATATATTTGTTACAATGCAAAATGAAAGAGGAGATAACATGTCGGAACAGGTAAAGGAAATTGCGGCGCGGGTAAAAGTGCTGCGGGAAATTGAAGATATTTCCGCGGAAACGCTGGCCGAAGAATTGGGATTTAACATCGATGAATATCTTGATTGGGAAGAAGGAAAAAAAGATTTTCCGCTGGGTTCTCTTGTTGAGATTGCAAATCGATTTAAGGTTGATCTTGCGGAACTTGTCAGCGGGAATTCGGCGAAACTGAAAACCTACAGTTTGAGCCGCGCGGGAAAAGCCCCGGAAGTCCGGCGCAGAACCGCCTACACCTATTGGAATTTGGCGTATACCTTTTCTCATAAAAAAGCGGAGCCTTTCCTCGTTGAAGCCGATCCTGAAAATGAATCGAAGCCCCTCAGCCTCAGTACACACCCGGGGCAGGAGTTTGATTATGTTTTGGAAGGGCGGCTCTTGATCAGTGTCGGCGGCCGCGAAATGGAACTGGAAGCGGGCGACAGCATTTATTACGATTCCGGGGAACCTCATGGGATGAAAGCCCTCGGAGGAAAGCCCGCCCGTTTTCTTGCAATAATTCTATAGGAGAAGTTTATTACCATGATACTAGAACGTTTTTTATCCCGGACTCAATTTGATTCTTATGATGATTTTTATAACAATTTTTCTTTGACCACTCCATCCGAATTTAATTTTGCTTTTGATGTGGTCGATGAATTGGCAAAAGCAAAGCCCTTAGACCGAGCGCTTGTATGGTGCGACGAAAAAGGCGCGGAAGCCTGTTTCACTTTCGGCGATATGAAAAAAATGTCGGACGCCGCCGCTAATGTTTTTGCGGAAGCCGGAATCAAGAAAGGCGATCCTGTGATGCTTATCTTAAAACGGCGTTACGAATACTGGCCGCTCCTTTTGGCGCTGCACAAACTCGGCGCCATTGCGATTCCCGCAACGCATCTTCTTACATCGAAGGATATTGTATACCGGTGTCAGGCCGCGGATATTGCGGGCATTGTTTGCGTTGATGAACAAAATGTTTTGTTCCATGTTGATGAAGCGGAAACAAAAATGAAAGCGGAAGGCAAATGCCCGCTCCGCTTTAAAGCCTTTGTCCGTTCGGTACACACCGATAAAAATCTTGATATCGCGGGTGAGGCGGAAAAAGCATTGAAAACTGAAACGCGCTGGCAGGATTTTAACGCGAAGATGGAAAGTGCGTCAACTTTATTTGAAAGACCTTCCGGGGAAGACGCTCCAAAGAATAACGACATCATGCTTTTGTATTTCACTTCGGGAACTACCGGAATGCCCAAGATGGTAAGCCATGATTTTGTTTATCCTTTGGGACATATCATCACCGCCCGGTATTGGCAGAACATCGAGAGCGGCGGACTTCACTTAACGGTTGCGGACACCGGATGGGCGAAGGCTGCATGGGGAAAGATATACGGTCAGTGGATTTGTGAAGCCGCCATTTTTGTATACGACTACGACCGCTTCGATCCTCCCGCGATGTTGGACATCATCTCGAAATACAAGATACATACGTTCTGCGCGCCGCCGACGATTTACCGGTTCTTCATAAAAGAAGATTTGACAAAGTACGATTTCAGTTCTCTCAAATATTGCTGCGTCGCGGGAGAGCCTTTGAACCCGGAAATCTATGAGCAATTCAAAGCCGCCACAGGGATAAAATTGATGGAAGGTTATGGACAAACCGAATTGACAATAACCTTGGCGGTGTATCCCTGGATGACGCCCAAGCCCGGTTCTATGGGAAAGCCATCCCCCGGCTATGATATTGATGTGATTCGGGAAGACGGCAGTCCCTGCGATATGGGCGAAGAAGGACAGGTGATCATTCGGACAGATAAACGGAAACCCGCCGGAATGTTCGGAGGATACTACCGGGATGCGGAGCTGACCAACAGTGTATTCCATGATGATGCGTACTACACCGGAGATATGGCTTGGCGTGATGAAGACGGGTTCTATTGGTTTGTAGGCCGCTCCGATGATGTCATTAAAAGTTCCGGTTACAGAATCGGCCCTTTTGAAGTCGAAAGCGCGCTCCTGGAACATCCTTCCGTTTTGGAATGTGCCGTAACCGGCGTCCCCGACCCTGACCGGGGAACCGTAGTCAAAGCGACCGTTATTCTCGCAAAAGGATTTACCGCGAGCGATGAGCTGAAAAAAGAACTGCAAGATCATGTAAAGAAAACGACCGCTCCGTATAAGTACCCCAGAATTGTGGAGTTTGTAACGGAACTCCCCAAAACCATCAGCGGAAAAATCCGCCGGGTGCAAATCCGGGAGGAAGATTCAAAGAGTTAAGCGGGCAGACAATTTTGAACTGTTGTATCTAAGCGCGTTTTTTCCAATAACGAAGAAGCAATAATTGGCGGGATGAAGTACCTGCGGGTTATTGCTTCTTCTGCGTTACCAATTATAAAGTATCTATCTCCTGAATGCTTAATCCTGTTGCCTGCGAAATTTGTTCTGCCGGTATTCCTATATCTTTAAGATTTTTCGCCACTTCAGCCTTGCCCTCAGCTTTACCTTCAGCTTTACCTTCAGCTTTGCCTTTTAACTCCGCTGTGTACAACTGACTTTTGTAATCCATTTCATCATATTTCATTTGTTCATATTCTTTCTTTTGTTCAGGAGTCATTTTCAGAATATCCAGTCTCTCCCCCGCTTCCTGAATGCCTGCCGCGGTAAAGTCAGTCCGAACCTTCGATGTCTTCAGTGTGTACACCCATTCGTCAAACTTACTTCGTATCTGCTCATCAAACTTTCCGGGAAGTATCAAATAGTATTCGGGATGAAGATCATTCGCGGGTTCCGGCGGATTTAAGTTCTGCGAAAAAGGTATCGACTCATCAAAATGAATGCCGGTGAACGCGGACAGGTTCGCGCGGAACACATATTCCTTTTTTGCTCCCATGTTAAAGTAAGCGATGTTGATTGAATATACTTTTTTGATGTTGTACTTTTCACCTCTTGAAACCTGTTCGACAACGGCTTTGCACGCATTGAACAAAATCTTTCCTAAAAAATCAACTTGATCAAAAAACTGGATTTCAAAGACGGCAATTTCACCATCGTTGATTTTTGCTTTTAAATCAATTCGATTGGTTTTCTCAAGAGGGCTTTCAATGTTCGACTCACTTTCGATAATTTCTTCTACCGCAACTTGTTTGTTTAAAAGTTCGCTTAAAAAACCGTTCAAGACAGAAAAGTTTGCTTTATCGCGCAAAATGTTTTTTATCGCATAATCAAACGAAATGATTGTCCGTTCCATCGATTCCTCCTTTTCTCTTTTGTTGTCCTCTTTTTTATTATAACACTTTCTGCAAGAATTCTCTTGTTCTGGGGTTTTGAGGATTCCGAAAAATTTGATCCGGCGGGCCTTCTTCGGCGATAAGGCCATCATCCATAAAGAGAATCCTCTTCCCCACATCTTTGGCGAAACGCATTTCATGTGTAACAACGATCATCGTCATGCCTTCGGCGGCCAAATCTTTCATGACTTCCAGAACTTCGCCGACCATTTCAGGATCGAGCGCGCTTGTAGGTTCGTCAAAGAGCATGACATCGGGCTGCATGGCAAGGGCGCGCACAATGGCGATCCGCTGTTTCTGTCCGCCGGAAAGCTGTTCGGGATACGCGCCGCGTTTTTCTTCAAGGCCGACCCGCTTCAGTAAAGCCATCGCCCTCGACTCCGCTTCTTCTTTTGAAAGCGGCAGCAGTTTTCGCGGCGCGAGCGTGATATTCTCGATAATCGATTTGTGGGGAAAAAGATTAAACAACTGGAAGACCATCCCCATTTTCCGCCGGTGCAGATCGAGGTTGTGTTTTTCTTTCGTAATATCGATGCCTTCAAAAATGATGTTTCCGCCGCTTGGAACTTCAAGCAGATTGAGGCATCGAAGGAAGGTGCTTTTCCCCGAACCGGAAGGCCCGATGATGACGGCGACTTCTCCTTTGGAAAAAGAAGTTGTTATTCCCCGGAGGACTTTGAGCTTTCCAAAATTCTTTTGGAGATCGACAGTCTGTATAAGAGATTGATTATCGTTCGCTGACATGCATCCTCCGCTCGATGTGGGCAAGTAATTTTGACAAGGGGAACGTCATAAGGAAATAAATGACAGCCGCGACAATTAAGGGTTCAAAAGGCATGAAGGTATTGCCGCGGACCGTATCGGCGCGGTACATCAAATCCGCAATCCCGATTATCGACACGATAGAAGATTCTTTGATAACGACGACAAATTCATTTCCCAGCGCTGGAAGAATATTTCTAATTGCCTGCGGAATGATGATGTGGCGCAGCGTCATGAAATGCCCCATCCCCAGCGAGCGGGCGGCTTCGGTTTGGCCTTTATCAACAGCCTGAATTCCCGCGCGGAAAATCTCCCCGACATAAGCCGCCGAATTGATGCCGAGCGTAATGATGCCAGCCATAAAATCACTCGTACTTATTCCCAGCAATTTGCTCAGCCAGCCGATATCCGGAAAGCGGATTCCGATAGATTGAAGCCCGTAATAAATGAGAAACAACTGCACCAAAAGCGGCGTGCCCCGGATAAACTCAATATAAGCGGTGGAGATGATTCGCAGAACACGGTATTTGGAAAGCCGCAGCAAAGCGATAAACATCCCGATAAAAGTTCCAAGAACAACCGCAAACAAAGCCAGGAGGATGGTGTTCTTTGCGCCGTTTACATAAAACGGCCAATATCTCGCCAAAAATGAAAAATTCACCGGCAGTTCCTAAATAAAAAATCTGCAGGACTTCACATAATCCTGTTAAAGGATTATATCATACTATTGTTTTTTATGGCAAATGATTGGAACGCAAATTGGGAAAAACCACACCTTCCAAGAAATGTGTTTTCCACAAAAAAGATGAACTGTCGCTTACCACGATGATATCATTCATCAAGACAACGTTGTTTCAACGGCTGACATATAGGACAAAAGTAAACATTTCCGCCTAAAAATGCCTGTCTCACGATCATAGTTCCGCAGACCGGACATGGATCTTTCAAGGTTTTGCTGGACAAAATCGTTTTATATCCGCCTGTCTTGCCAAAAAGATCTCTTTCCGTATTCCGGCCGCCTTTATCAGTCATAGATTTAAGTGTTTTCTTAAGCGCTTTGAAAAGTCGTTTTCGGTCTTTTTCCGAAAGGGCGGAAATCTTCGTTTTAGGATGTATGCCTGCGTTGAAAAGAATATCCTGCAAAACTCCGTTGCCCAAGCCCGGAATTCTCTGCTCTGTTGCCAAAAACGCTTTTGCCGAAAACGAAGGCTTAACATCATCAAAGAGGGATAAAAAATACGATTCATCAAACGCGTCTGTCAAAGGATTAGTTTTTTCCCTTGCCGTAAGGTAATAAGGATTCTCATTCTTTCCTTCCTGAAATACCGATATTCCGCCGTACATTTGAATGGTGCAGACAACAGCCGATCCATCGAAAAACTCCATAAAAAACTGATGTTTCTCCGGCAGCTTTGATCCGCTCTCGTAATACCGAAGATTTACTCCGTCGCCAAAGAGAATCCTCATCTTTCCCGCTTCAATTTCCACCATTCCTGACAGGGCAGCGGCATTCCCCAGAGTTTTTCCTTCAAGCATTTCCGAATAATCCCCCGGATTGCCCAAAAAAAACGCAAAACCATGAGGAGAAAAACCCGCTATCACGCGGCTGATTTTTTTACCCTTAACGGTTTTGTTTAATTGATCTGCGATGGTTCTGCTTTCAGGTATTTCCAGCATATAAATCTCCTCTCGATGCAGTTTTACTATAGAAGTTCCTCGAAAACTGAAGTTTCCAAAGAACTCTCATTAGTGTTTTTCTATTAAAAAGTATAGCATATTAAACATGACAATAGTATGTCATGTTTGTTAAAAATTGAACATGATGAGCTAATGGAGAAAAACTCTCTGTTTCTAATTTTTTTCTTGACAAATCGGAAAAACAAGACTTATAATAATTAAGAAAGTTTATTAATTAAGGTATTAATCATAATGCAAAAGCGTATCGGGAAACCGCAGATATTAAAGAAAGTAAACTCCTCGCTTATTCAGCAGTTCATTTATGAGCAAGGACCTATTTCCAAACCTGCAATCGCGCAGAAGAGCGGCTTGAGTCTGCCTACCGTAAATAAGATTGTCGATGACCTTGAAAAAGACGGTTTTATTATCAGTGTTGGCGTAGCTGGAAACGGTACCGGACGGAAAGCCATGCTTTACGAGATCAATAAAAAATCTGGTTCTTTGATTGCTTTATTCTATCAGCGGGGACAGCTGCGTTCGCGCATTTCCGATATTGCCGGCGAAACTTTGCATGAAGAGATGTTTGAACTTAATACGAAATCGGCAAAATCAGCGATGAACAGCATATGCAAAGCTATTGATACACTGATAAAGGCTGCTCCGTCCGGCGTAAAAGCAATTGGCGTAGGCATTCCCGGCGCAGTTATGCCGGACGGACAATTATTAGGCATTCCAAAAATCGATGTATGGGAAGATTTTAATCTGACTCAAGCTTTAGCTGAAAAGTATGAAACGGACATCTGCGTTGAAAACGATGTAAATCTTACGGCGGTCGGATACTATCATACATATCTAAGCGGCCGTTTTGATAATATCGTTTACATCTACACCGGAAACGGTATGGGTTCAGGAATCATACTGAATAAAAAACTCTACCGCGGATCTTCGTGTTTTTCCGGGGAAATCGGATTCATGGCGCCGTTGACAAAAACTTCTACAAAGCGGAATTATACCGCAAACGGCGGCTACCTTGAGTGTATGATGAAGGACTATATCGGTATTGATAGTACCGGTTTGTGGAAAACAGTTGAACCGGAGCAACGAAGCAAGGTTGCGGATATTTTTTCCGCGGCCTCCGCAAATTATATTGCGATTCTTAACCCCGACGCTATCGTATTCGGCGGCGAGTTGTTCAGCCCGGAACTTGTCGATCTTATCAAAGAAAAAATACCGTTGTATGCGCCAAAAAGCAGTATGCCGGAAGTTATATATGACAAAAGTGATGATACCGGCGTTAACGGCTTGGTACTAAACTGCCGAAGCAAGATAGTAACTAACATCCAGCTTATTTCCAATTCGGGAGTTTGAATTATGACAAAGCGAATTTCGCACATCAGCAACGGGTATCTCCTTGCCATTGACGGCGGCGGAAGCAAAACAACTTTTTGTCTTTATGACTGCACAGCAGATACAAGCAGTTTTTATGACTTTGGCTCAACAAATTACAAAATTACGCACGCTAAATCTGAGCAAAATATCATCCTTAAAGGTATATCACATATTTTTAATGAAGCCGGAATTACGGCGGATCAGATTTTGGGATTGGTTATGGGAATGTCAGGATGCGACGCGCCGAGTGATTATGATCATTATTTTTCGATAGCATTGGAAAGCAATGTTGCAAAAGACAGAATTTACATCATGAACGACTCAGAGCTCGCGTTTTATTCAAAAGGGATTCCCCCGGGGCTTTGCATGATTGCCGGAACAGGGTCGTCAGCAACAGGCATCGGTGTTGACGGAGGAAAAATTCGGATAGGCGGATGGGGCAGTCCCATCAGCGATGAAGGTTCGGGCGGATGGATTGGGATACAGGTGTTAAAAGCGCTGCTGCGTTATTGCGATGGTTACGGGAAGTATCAGGATGTTTTTGAAGAACTGCGGAGGTTTTATAAAGCGGCCTCTTTTGAGGAAATTCCAAACCGGCTCTCTCAGATTTCTATAAGTGAAATTGCGGGCGCCGCAAAACCAATCATGAACATGGCAGACGCGGGGGACCCATACAGTACGAGCATCGTTGACAAGGCTGCGTTTCATGTTGCGGAGATTGCTTATGCGGTGTATGCAACATTAGGTTTTGGCAGTGAAACAAGGGTTGATATTGTTATGGCAGGCAGCCTTTATAACAGCCCAACATTTAATGCGGCGTTCCGCAAAAATTGCGCCGAGCTCGCTCAAAAAGAAAATATGGTTTTTTATGACGGCGTTGAGAAACCTGTTTTGGGCGGAATTGAATACGCAAAAAACAGATTTTTACAGCATGATCAAAAGATTGTGCTTTAAAATAGAAACACAATATTTGAGGAGGGTTTTTATGAAACTCAAAACAATGTTTTGTCTGCTTATAGCAGCCATGTTGGTGTTTGGTCTTGCGGCTCCTGTTATGGCAGGCGGCAAGAAGGATGACGGAAAGCTCAGCATCGGGGTTTCGCTGCCGACTCAGCGTGAAATCCGCTGGGTTCTTGACAGGGAAAATTTTGAAGCGGCAGCTGTTGAACAGAACATCAGTATCTCTGTACAGATTGCTGACAATGATGCGGCGAAACAGCAGAATCAGTGTGAAAATCTTATTACACAGGGCGTTGACATTCTGATCATTGCGCCGGTTGACGGTGAACAGGCAAAGAATATCGTGGAAATGGCTCATGCTGAAAAAATTCCTGTCATCGCTTATGACAGGCCTATCCTTAACTGCGATGTAGATTTGTATGTTACATTCGATCAGTACCGCATAGGACAGCTTATGGGGCAGTATGTTGTAAATCATCTTCCAAGAGGGAATATCGTTGTGATGTCCGGCGATCCTCAGGATCCGACTTGCGTCCCTTTGAAACAAGGCGCCATGGACGCGATTGCGGCAAAAGTACGAAGCGGCGATTATGTTATCGTATCTGAACAGGAATGCAAAGACTGGGCGGCAAGCGAAGCTCAGCGGCATGTTGAAAACGCGCTGACCAATAACAACAACCGGATCGACGCGGTTATCGCTCCTAACGACGGTACCGCGGGCGGCGCGATTCAGGCTTTGGCCGCTCAAGGTTTGGCAGGCAGGACTATCATCACCGGTCAGGACTGCGAACCTGACGCCATCAAACGCATCATTGAAGGAACTCAGAGCATGACCGTTTTCTTTGATGTACGCCAAATGTCAAGAGCCGCTGTTGCTGCCGCTATCAATATTGTGAACGGCGGAAATGGAAATCCCGACACTGTTGCCAACAACGGATTCAAAGATGTTCCAACTATCGGATTCCCCGCAAGTGAAGTCAACGCTGACAATTATCGGACACTTGTTATTGACAGCGGATACATGAGCGAAAGCGATATTCAGTAGATTATGCAGTCATCGAGGGACGGCCGGCGGGTTTGTCCCTCAATGGAGCAAGGTGGGTGATGGATTGAAGCAAAACAATATTCTTGAGATGAAAAACATCCGTAAGGTTTTCCCTGGTGTCGTTGCTTTGGACAACGTGGATTTCTCGGTAAGAGAGGGAGAGATACACGCCCTTGTCGGCGAAAATGGCGCGGGAAAATCGACGTTGATGAAAGTGCTGAGCGGAGTGTACCCGGTAAACTCCTACGAAGGAGAGATTCGGATCGGCGGCGAGGCAATGTCGTTTTACAATATTAAGGACAGCGAAAAGGCAAAGGTCTCGGTTATATATCAGGAACTGTCGCTGCTGAAAAATATGAATATTTGTGAAAACATATTTTTGGGCAATGAAATAAAGAAAGGCGGCCTTATCGATTGGGACGCTTCATTTATCAAAGCTTATAAAGTACTGGAAGAAGTCCGCCTTAATATCAGCCCCGACACGCTGGTGCTGAATCTGGGGATGGGCGCTCAGCAATTGGTTGAAATCGCCAAAGCGATTGTAAAAGAATGCCGTATCCTGGTACTTGATGAACCCACATCAGCTTTAACAGAAACGGAAGCTGAAACCCTTTTTAATCTGCTCCGGGAATTCCGCGGCAGAGGAATGTCCTGTATTTTTATCTCTCACAAATTAAATGAAGTATTCAGCATTGCGGACCGGATCACCGTATTGACTGACGGAAAAACCGTAGGAACATACGATGCCGAAAAACTGTCCGAAGATACATTGATTTCGCTGATGGTCGGCCGTGAACTGACGCAGCGATATCCGACCGCGAACCATACTCCAAGTAATGAGGCCGCACTCGAAATTAAAAACTGGACGGTTTACGATCCGGAAATCCCCGATAAAATCGCGCTTAACAACATCAGCTTTACCGCAAAAAAAGGCGAGATACTTGGTTTTGCGGGACTCATGGGTGCGGGACGTACTGAATTGTTTCTCAGTCTGCTTGGAGTGTGGGGAAGAAAATCTTCCGGTACAGTGCATCTTAACGGGCAGGAAATTACCGCCCGAACCCCAAGCGATATGATCAAAGCTGGTATAAGTTACCTTACGGAAGACCGAAAAGGAAAAGGACTCATACTCATAGAAAACATCATCGAGAATATGGCGCTGTCCAGTTTGGATAAAAGGCTCTCTCATGGTTTGATAGACGGCGACGCGGAATTAAGCTCTGTGGAAGAAATGACAAAACAGCTTCAAGTTAAAACACCGTCGGTCGAACAGATTGTGCAAAATCTTTCGGGCGGAAATCAGCAGAAGGTCGTGTTTGGAAAGTGGCTGCTCACAAATCCGAAAGTGCTTATTCTTGACGAACCGACGCGCGGCATTGATGTCGGCGCGAAATATGAAATATATACCATCATGCACCGCTTGGTTGAAATGGGAATTACGATAATCATGATTTCTTCGGAACTTCCGGAAATTCTTGGAATGAGCGATCGTGTTATTGTCGTACATGAAGGAAAGATAGCCGGTGAATTGCCGCGCTCGGAAGCGACACAGGAAAATATTATGACCCTTGCTGCAGGAGGAAAACGATAATGGACAATAAGACAGGAAAGACAACGGTTTTTGCGGAACTTACCAGGATGCTGCGCGGTAATGTGCGCCAGTACACCATGATCGTGGCACTCCTCGCAATATGGATCATATTTACGATCACGACAGGCGGCATTTTCATCTCGTCAAGAAATCTTTCGATTCTGTCAGTACAAATGTGTACAACAGGAATCTTGACCGGCGGAATGCTCATGGTTATTGTATCAGGGAACATCGATCTTGCGGCAGGTTCTGTGTGCGGTACGCTCGGAGCCCTGGTTGCATACACAATGACGCGTTCTAAGCTGCTAAACGGTCTTGGCCTCAATCCTATAATCGAAATCATTATAGCGATCATCGTTACCATTGCCGCGGGACTTTTGATAGGCGCATGGCACGGCTACTGGGTTGCCTTCCGAAAGGTGCCGGCCTTTATTGTAACACTTGCAAGCCAAATCGCGTTTAAAGGTCTGACGCTTATGATCACAAACGGCGCAACCATAGGCGAATTTCACCCAGCGTTTAAAGGAATCGGACAAAATTATATTCCGAATATTTTTAATTCCGGCGATTTCCATCTGTTCACTATGGTCATTTTTGCGGCGGCTATTGTTTTGTATATTGTGATGGAAATAAGGAAAAGAAATAAAAGGATAAAAAACGGATTTACCGTATTAAGCCTGCCGCTTCAGATTCTTAAACTTGTGCTTTTATCTGCGGTCATGGCAGCCGCCGGATTTATCTTTGCGGATTACAGAGGAATCCCGTACGCTATTTTGATCCTGCTTGTAGTTGTTGCATTGTCGCATCTCATCACCACGCGCACTTCTTTCGGACGGCATGTGTATGCCATCGGGGGAAACGTAGAAGCCGCAAGGCTTTCGGGGGTGAACATCAGAAAAACGCTCATGAAGGTATTTCTCATTATGGGAGCCATGTGCGGCGTGGCGGCTATTGTTTATACATCAAGGCTGAACGCGGCGACCACCGCCGCGGGAGTCAACTTTGAACTGGACGCAATTGCGGCTTGTTTTATCGGCGGAACCAGCGTCACCGGCGGCTACGGAACAGCTATCGGCGCCATTATCGGCGCACTCGTTATGGCAAGCCTCGATAACGGCATGAGTTTGATGAATCTGCCCATCATGATACAGTATATCGTAAAAGGCGCAATCCTGCTCTTAGCCGTTTGGGTTGATACAGCAAACAGGAACAAAAAGTAGGCTGTTTTCCATAGAGCTCCTCGGAAAATTCAATTTCCGAGGAAGTCTCATTTCGTTAATCGCTTGGTATCGCTTTCCGCTTGGGTTTTATATACCTTAACATCATCTGCAGCATATCATTTATATCAAGCGGCTTGCCTAAGTGGCCGTTCATTCCGGCGGTATAGCAATTTGCAATATCCTCTTTAAAGACGTTTGCGGTCATTGCGATGATGGGAACTGTATTTGCCTTCGGAATATCATTCAGAGACCTGATCTGCCGTGTTGCTTCATACCCATCCATTTCCGGCATCTGCACATCCATAAATATAAGATCGTATCTTTCCGGATTCTTGCAGAACATACGGACCGCTTCCGTGCCGTTTTCAGCACAGTCAACGCGAATCCCGGTTGGTTCAAGCAGCGCCATAACGATTTCGCGGTTTATGTCGATATCTTCCGCAAACAGAATATGACATCCTTCAAAGATACCGTTAACATCCAAAGGAGGCGTTTCTATTTTTGTATTGACAATGCCGATGCACTCGCTGATAACGTCGGAAATTGATGAGGGAAAAAGCGGCTTCAAGAGGAACCTATTTACGCCTGCTTTTCTCGCTTCAACTTCAATGGCACTCAAGTCAGCAGACGAAATCATAATGACAATAGAATTGTCGGGATTTTTTTCTTTTGCCCTAATCTCTTTTGTCAAACTTATTCCGTCAATATCCGGCATTTTTAAATCGACAAAATAAATATTATAATCGCCGTTCTCTTCGATAAAGCGCAGCGCTTCTTCCGCATCCTTGGCAACATCACAATGAGCGCCAAAACTCGATACAATTTCCCGAAAATATACCAAAATATCAAGATCGTCATCGATAGTAAGAATGCGGATATTACTCCAATTTATTCCCTGATAACCAAGGTTGAAATTGAAATCATCTCCCTTTTTTACTTTTACGGTGAACGCAAAAACCGCGCCTTTTCCCAATTCCGATTCAACCCAAATCTTACCGCCCATCATTTCTACAATGTTCTTAGAAATAGCAAGTCCAAGCCCCGTTCCTCCGAATTTGCGCGTCATAGAAGATTCAGCCTGCTGGAATGATTGAAATAAATTTTTCTGCTGCTCCGGACTAATTCCAATTCCGTTATCAGTAACAGCTATTTTTATGGTATATTCGCCGTCTTTTTCATCCACCAGCTCCGCGTCAAGATCAATGATCCCTTCTTCTGGAGTAAATTTGACCGCATTGCTGAGCAGGTTTGTTACTATCTGTGAAAATCTTTGATCATCAGCATAAAGAATTTTGGGGATTTCTTTATCGATGTGTACCGTCAGCTTTTGGTATTTTTCATCAACACGGAAGTTGACAACATTAACAACCTGCTGAAGCATCTTTTCAAAGTTAAACTCTACCGGAGAAAGCTCAATCTTATTCGCTTCGATTTTAGATATATCTAAAATGTCGTTGATAACACCTAAAAGATGCCGGGACGCGTCATCAATCTTTGAGAAACAATAATTTTTACGTTCCAGAACACCGGAAACTTTTCCGATAGAGGTCATCCCGACAATCGCGTTTATCGGGGTGCGGATTTCATGGCTCATATTTGCGAGGAACATGCTCTTTTGCCGGCTTTCTTCATCAGACTTAACCCGCGCCGCATCGATGCGGATAAGTATATAGATTAAGATTATTCCAAACGCCGCTCCCAACAAAGTAAGGATTACCCCCATCAGCTTTGTGTTCCGATAAAATTGATCTTTTGGGGTTACAATCCCTAAATACCAGTCATTCGGCAATTTCCTGAAAAAAACGACAGCGGCCTCATCTTTATAACTTGTCATGGTTTCTTCAAAGACTTCGTACCCGTTTGCAAGATCGCCCGCAATTTTTTGAGACAGCGGAACTAAGGGATTATGGATATACAATCCTTCAAAATCTTTATTTGGATGTGACAAGATGAGGAATTCCTGGTTTGCCAGAATTCCGTAACTTCCCTGATTTAAAGCGGTATTGACAACTTCCTGCCCTATTATATTAAGAGTTACATCGATGCAAATAACACCAAGCCTTCGGCCTTCACCGTCAAATATGCATTTTGCGTAGGTAAATAATATTCCGTGCGTCTCGTTTATATAAGGAACCGTTCCGATAATATCGCCGCCAGCCTTAACTGCCGCCTGATACCAATAGGATTCCACAGGCAGCGAATTTTCCGAAACGGGCCAATAGTCGCTGTAAATCAATACAGGTCCGCCGGGCAGGCTTTCAAAATAGCCGTAAAAGCCCTTAATATCCAAGGCATTCGCGCCAAGTCTATGAACGTAATACGTAATATCATTAATGTATTCTTTGATGGCATCGGCAGAAACTCCGCTTAAAACCATATCTCTGACCGCTTCTGAAAAATTATTCAGTATCGAGCTGTCATCACCCATATCCGAGGAGACGCGGCTTTGCGCAAAATCAAGTACGCTGTTTACATTACGAATGAGGTTTCTTCGGACAATTGAACTCATAAAAGCATAACTTAACGCTACCATAGCGGCAAAAGCGAGCGCGGCAAATAAAATCTGTCTATATAACGGTTTGTCTGCCTTTCCCGACAAAACTTTCATCATAATTAAGATCTCCCTTGTTTAGCAATAGTCTTGTTTTTATAATAATTTCCTCAAAACGCACTGACGTCTGCTTATGTAAGGCAAGAAAGAACAACACTCTGAATCAATATTGTAGTGGAAATCATCCGAATTAGCAATGTCTGTTACTGATAAATATAGAATACTTATAAAGAATATATCCAACTTTCGGCATTATTAATATATTTGATGATTACTGCCGCATAAATTTCATTCTGCATTTTTGCCGCGTCTTTTTTCCATGCAGATTGAGAAGGGAAGTATTTTTTCACCCGGCGTTTACCATCTTCGGCGTATTGTATTAACGCGTCTTTTCTGTCGGGAAGAACTTTCGCTAATGTTTTGTTCAGAAAAAAAGCCGACAAACCGATTATCAGAGGATCGCGGCATTCTTTCAGGAGAACCGTAAATTCATCCGCCGCCGGAACGTACTGTTCATCCAAAAGCCGCGAAAACCCATAATACCAGCGGACCCATTCAGGCGATTCGATTTTTAGCGGACGGCCCCCGGTATCTTTTAGATATTTTTCAAAAAACCGCGTCGCACCGCTGTAATCTTTGCTCAATATACGGGCAACCCCGAAAATCAAACAACGTGATTCCAACAAGGCGGGTTTTACCGCCGCGACTTTTTTTTCTAAAGCAATCACCGAAGCAGAATCGGAAAGAACCAAATACGTATTTGCAAGCAGCGTTACGAGCCGGAAGCTGTAGTTTGACTCTTTTAGCACTTTTTGTTCCAAATAATACACAAGAGCCGGCCAATCTTCACATTCCAAGAGAAAAAAAAGTCTTCTATTGGCAAAATAAAAGACATTTAATAAAATCAATACAATCATTAATACGCCTAATAAAGGCCAGCTGGATTTTAAGAAGGTATTGGCGATGTCCTGACCCAGTACAAGGAAAGGCGTCACTAGTATAAACGTGAGAAAAAATACTATAACTGTATTTAATATGATAAAAACAAATTTAAATTTCATTTGTTTGTGCTCCTCTATCTGCCGAAATTCATGATAGAGGAAAGAAAAAAATGGGTCAACAGGCAGCTTCTACAAACTCGGTTAGATTTTTAGAAGCAGCCGTAGAGAATTTTTTTTCCTCAAATGAAAAAAAGTTTCTCTCAAACACGTTTAAGGAAAACTTTTAAAAACTGAAGTTTTAAGAAATTTCTAGTAGGGGGCATTATGAAAGGATATGTAGTCAAGGATATACCGCAGGGCAGTTTTTTTTCAACGGCTGTTTATCTGGATAATCAATTTATTCTCGCCGCTCCTGAAACTCCTTTTTCAAAAGAACTTATCCGGACTTTGTTGAACTGGGAATTCCGGGAAGTTCTGAGCGAAGGCGAGCCGAGAGAGGCATATTTTGATGATAATATAGATTCCGAGGAAATACTCGGCGGCGGCATCGATCTGTCCTCCATGAGCGACGGCGATCAAGTCCAAAGGGCGGAAACTTTTGTCAAAGAGTTCCAAATCTATGTTGAAGGTATTTTTACCAAGATTGCCACGAATCAGGAAGTTTATTTTAAGGATATAGCGGAAAAAATCAAAGCGGTCTGCGATATTATAAAGGAAGACCGCCGTTTTCTCTTCCGGGCTGAAAAGATGGCCGTTCCTCAAAATGAAAGTAATTATTTGGCATGGCATACCGTTAAATCAACAATTATTGCTATTATTATAGGATACCAGCTAAAACTGCCTATTCACCGGCTTATGGAACTGGGAGTAGCGGCTATGCTCCATGAAGTCGGAATGATTAAGCTGCCGCCTCAAATTTATATAAATGATAAAGCCCTTTCCCCGCAGGCAAAAAAGGCCATACTGACTCATCCGGTCTTGGCTTACAATACGCTTAAAGCTATGGATTTTCCGCTCACCATTTGTGTGGCTGCCCTGGAGCATCATGAACGTGAAAACGGTGCGGGATATCCTCAAAAACTTACCGGAGATAAAATCAGCCTGTACGCAAAAATAATCGCTGTTGCCTGTTCGTATGAAGCTCTTACCAGTATACGGCCTCACAAAGAGTCCAAAGATGGATACACCGGTATGCTTGATCTTTTGAGAAATGAAGGAAATCAATATGACAGCACTATCGTAAGGGCTTTAGTGTATTCTTTGTCGATTTATCCAATCGGACTGTACGTTTTATTATCAAACAGTAAACGCGGTCAGGTAGTCGATGTAAATCCGGAAAATCCCCGTTTTCCGGTTGTTCAGGTTTTTGGCGAACTTACCCCCGACGGAAAAAACAAAACGCTGCAAACATCTCAAGACGGCGTATTTATTTCCCGGCCCTTAAGTAAGGACGAAATTAACATTTAACCGGCCATCAGAATCGGTGAACAAAGAGCAGCAAACAGGGATTACAAGTTGTGTGATTGACCTTTTTTCCTCAACTTGTTATCATTTAGGTCTCATTAGTAATTAGTAGAAATATCTCCAAATTGTAATGTTGGAGTTTTTAATACGTATGTCGGGTGCTGACGGCGTATATAAGGGAGTTTTTAGCTCATGCCTACAATTAATCAGTTGGTTCGTTTTGGACGGCAGAAGGTTTTATCAAAGACAAAAAGTCCTGCCCTTCAATCTTGTCCCCAAAAGCGCGGTGTTTGTACCCGTGTTATGACCGTTACGCCTAAAAAGCCTAATTCGGCTTTGCGGAAGGTCGCCCGTGTACGCCTTTCTCATGGAACAGAAGTTACCGCTTATATTCCCGGTATCGGCCACAATCTTCAGGAACACTCGGTAGTGTTGGTCCGGGGCGGCCGTGTAAAAGACCTTCCCGGTGTGCGTTATCATATTGTCCGCGGCGCCAAGGATACCTTGGGTGTTGAAGACCGCAAGCGGGCCCGTTCAAAATACGGCGCCAAACGGCCTAAGGCATAAGGGGACACAAAATGGGAAGAAAAAAGAAGAGTGTTGATCGGGGGATTCTGCCCGATCCTAAATATAACAGCGTGGTTGTATCCAAGTTTGTTAACCGCATGATGTGGCAAGGGAAGCGTTCTATTGCCCTCCGCATTGTTCATAACGCGTTGGCGGTGCTTCAGACTAAATCGGAAAAAGATCCTTTGGAAGTTTTTCTCAAGGCGCTTGACAATGTAAAACCTGTTATCGAAGTAAAATCCCGGAGAGTCGGCGGCGCGACCTATCAGGTTCCTGTTGAAATTCGGGAAAGCCGCCGGGAAGCTTTGGGAATGCGCTGGCTTATCAACGCGGCCCGTTCCAGGTCGGGGCATGAAATGAGCGAACGGCTTGCCGCGGAACTCATGGACGCGTATAACAATACCGGTACCGCCTTTAAGAAAAAGGAAGATACCCACAAAATGGCGGATGCCAACAAGGCTTTCGCGCATTACCGCTGGTAATACCACACCGCCGCTAGGAAGTTTTTAGATTTGGAAAACAACCGCTCATGGGATCAAAACATCCTGTGAGCGGTTTTTTTACAAAAACCCCAGACAGTACCTATCGGCAATTGAACCCGCCGGGTTCTGCATCTCCCTACAAAACTTTTACCGCATGATCAGTGGATATTATCATCATTCTGTAATAATATTCTATTGAGAGTATTTGATCCGTGTTTTAGTGTGATCAATGAATCTGTTTCAAACTGAAATTTTGAAACAAACTCAACAGAAGGAGTTTTTGTCCGTGCAATCCCAAAAGGCATCGTTCCTGCAGGAACAGCGTTTTAAAATGAGTCCTCAGCTCCTTCAATCGATAAAATTGATGGAGCTTCCTATAACCGATCTACGGGAACGGATAGAAGAAGAGGTCGAGCGGAATCCTGCGTTGGAAATGTTGGACGATCCTTCGGTGATTTCGCTTGACGCGGGCCTTAAACGGCAAAAAGAAGAAGACGCTTATTTTGAAAGCACATCGGACCCCGGATTCATCCGCCGGGGCAGCAGTGAAGACTCGGATGATCATCATAAATTTATTGAAGGAGTTCTCGCAAGACCGGAAACGCTCCAGGAACATCTCCTTTGGCAGCTTCGATTACAACCCATCGATGATGATATTTGTCAAATCGGCGAGCTGCTTATTCAAAATCTTAATGATGATGGTTTCCATATCGAACCCGTGCAGCTGCTTCTTGCCGGTTACGATGCTGAAAAAGTTGATCAAGCCATCAATATGATCCGGAGTTTTGACCCTGTGGGAACCTGTACGTCGGATTATATGGAATCGCTTCGGATTCAATCGCGGCTTATAAGCAATCCTCCTGATGGAATCGAAGAAATGCTCGCATACTTGGAACCCTTGGAAAAAGGCCGATTTCAGGATGCGGCAAAAAAAACAGGCCGGAAAGAGCAGGATGTCCGCATCATTTTTGAGCGGATAAAAGAGCTCTCCCCTTTTCCCGGGCGGCAGTTTTCTTCTGGAGAAACCCGTTTTGTCGTGCCAGACGTGCAGGTACTCAAAAAAGAAGGAAACTTCGTTATCAAATTAAATGAAGAAGAAATTCCGGTTTTGGGAATTAATCCTTTTTTTATGAAAATTTCCGATGAAAAAAGCGAAGAAAAGGGAACGCGGGATTTTGTCAGGGAAAATATCAAGGAAGCGCGCTGGTTTATCCAATCGATTAATCAGCGGAATCATACTTTATTGAAAGTAACACGGGCAATCGTGGAATTTCAGCGGTCTTTTTTCGTAAATGGGCTGAAATATTTAGCGCCGCTCACCTTAAAAGATATCGCGGCTGAAATCGATGTTCACGAAACAACCGTTTCACGGACCGCAAATGGAAAATATGTGCAAACCGAGTGGGGAATCTTTGAAATCAGGTATTTTTTCACCAATTCCATCAGCGGAGCCGGTTCTTCAGGATCGCGGTATTCAAAAGAAGGGGTTAAGGAGATTTTGAAGGAATTTATTCTTGGCGAAGGGCGGAATCTTTCTGACCAGGAAATTGCCGATCATCTGGCAAAACGCGGTATCCCTATCGCAAGAAGAACGGTCGCAAAATACAGAAAGGAGCTTAATCTGGGTTCCTCATACACCCGATAAACAAATTTTCCTTGTTTTTGTTCCGGTCTTTGGCGATACTGATATAGAGGAAGCGTTCCGAATTCGATGCGTTTCCAAACGATGCGGTTATTTTGAGCCGCTTCAATTTTAGGAGGTTTACATGAATATCGAAACAAAAGCAGTCCATTTCACGCTGAAAGACGATGGCCGGGAGTATCTCAACAAGAAAATTGCCCGGATCCACAACGCTGAAAATATGATAGTAGACATGCTTTTCACCCTGACAAAAGATAAGGAGTTTACGGCTGAAGCTACCGTTAATTTCCGATGGGGTGTATCAATCCATGTAAAAGAAAATGCTTTTGACCTTAATCCCGCCATCGATAAAATGATGGATAAACTTGAAGCAAAAATCAGTAAAGAAAAAGAAAAAGTGAAAGAAAAACGCTGATTATCAAGCCGCCTCCAAGGGCGGCATTTTTTATGCTGATTGGAACACAATTATAGTTCATAACACGAAACTCGCTTCGAGGAATCTCATTGATTTTTATCAAAAAATGTAGTAAAACAAAGAATCGCTTGCGAATAAAACCATTAGCTGAGGTAATTGATAATGATACTTTGTATATTTGCAGCTCCGCGCAAGGTCTGACTTGGACGGCATCGATTCGGTGACAAGAAAAACTGAATCATTACTGCGCGGAGCGGAATAATTCGTCCGTTCGGACTTTGCGCTTTCATTGAAATCATCATGAAAGAGGAGCAAAGTCATGAAAACACAATCACACACAATAAAACAGGGACTCGGTTCGTTCATCATTTTATGGATAACTCAGTCGTTTTCTTCTCTGGGAAGTTCTATGACCAACTTTGCTGTTGTAATTTGGTCGTACCAGAATCAGGGATCGGCGCTTACTACCGCGTTATTGACCATATGTTCGTATGCGCCTTATGTACTGCTGAGCATATTCGCCGGAGCCTTATCCGACCGCTGGAACAAAAAGACAGTAATGCTCATAAGCGACTGTTTTGCCGCACTCTGTACTATTTCGGCACTGATTCTTTTTATTACAGGCAATATGCAAATATGGCATCTTTACATAATCAACACGCTGAACGGACTCATGAATACAGTACAGCAGCCGGCCTCCGATGTTGCCGTAACGTTACTTACGCCTGTCAAACATTATCAGAAAGTCAGCGGAATGCAGTCTTTTTCCCGATCTCTCGTCACGGTACTTACACCGGTATGTGCAACGGCGCTGTTATCATTTACCAGTCTTGAATTCGTTTTCTTGTTTGACTTGTTTACCTTTACGGCAGCCTTTGTATCGCTTTTGTTCTTTGTGAAAATACCGAAGATACAGAAGGAAGCCAAAGTAAAAACGGAAACAATTCTACAAGCTGCCAAAAACGGACTTCAGTATTTAAGAGACAACCGGGGCATTTTGGATTTAATCCTGTTTTTGGCAGTGATTAACTTTACCGCTTCCATATTCAACGCCGCTTTGCCTGCCATGATGCTTTCACGAGATGGGGGCAGCCGGTTCGGATTAGGTGTAGTTAACACCGTCACAGGGATAGCAACAATATGCGGCAGTCTTCTGGTCACAGTCCTTCCGCCTCCCAAAAGCAGAACACGAGTAATCTGTAACTCACTGCTTTTCTCCATGAGCACAGAGAACTTCATTCTGGCATTCGGCCGCAGTACGCCTGTGTGGTGTATTGGCGCAGTCCTCGGCTGGCTTTTCATTCCGGTCATGAACGCCAACATGGATGTATTGTTTCGGGAAAAGATTCCGCTTGACATGTGTAATTTATCATAGAGAATG
>DBDH01000052.1:3160-31807 GCA_002293455.1 Treponema sp. UBA937 | reverse complement strand
CAGCCTCCCGCGGCCGTTTCCCCAGTGCGCGAGCCTGCGCAAACAACTCCACCGCCTGCTCAGACAGCCTCACCGCCTCCTGTACAGCGGCCCCTCCCTGCGGCTGTTTCTCCCGCACGCGATGAGCCTGAGCGCCCGGCTCCTCCGCCGGCGGCTGTACAGCAGCCGGCTCCGCCTATTCGTCAGCCGGAAAGTTCTCCGGCTGACTCTCCGGCAAGTTCCGTTCCGCAGACGGTAATTCCGCCTGTTTTACCCCAGATGCAGCCCGAAAATCTTCCGTCTGAATCTGTTCCGCAAAGCGCCGCTCCATCTTTTGCAAACCGGGACGATGACCAAAGAACAACAATACCGGATTCTGATACATCTTCAATTACCTCTTCAATCATTGCCGATTCAAACGAACCGCCTGTTCTTCCTCCGGAAACCGTGCCGGTAAATCCTCCTGTTCCGGCTGATGAGGCTCCCGGAAATCAAACCCGGGAACCCCAAACTCAGACAGAGCCGATTGTTCGGCAGGAAACCGGCCGGAATAACGCTTCTTCCGCAGCTGTTATTGGCGGTATTTCTTTCCCGTTCATTATTATCATATTGTTAATACTTCTTGCCGCGCTTATTATTGGATTGATTATCTTCATGATAAAGCAGTATCAACGTTCTCCCGGCAAGGCCGTTTATGAGGCGAGTAACTATACCGCCGCGGCGCAGCAGCAGGACGCGGAGGCGAAGAAAAAAAACGCGGAAATGCTGGCTTCTTTCGCGGCCGGACAGCGGAAAGGCAGCGGAACGCGAAGTCCGTACAGCCGAAGCAGCCTGGAGAATAATGACATTCCAATCAATGGTCCGTTGATGCTTTCGCTCTTCGTGGAAGATCAAAATACCGCTATCGGGCGTAGAAATATCCATACGGCTAAGTCGGGGACAACCTTAACTATCGGCGGACGTAAATCAGATTTCCTTATATTCCTTGTTCCGATGCCTCAGCATATTGCGGAAGTGCATTTTGACGGCAAAAATTGTACCTTTATTCCCAAAAAGCCCAAATATTTCCCTGATATTGGTTCAGAGCCGGTGCCCACATGTATCGGGAAAACTATCAGAGTTATTTCCGAAAAAAATTATGAATTGTTTATAAGAATAGAGCGTTTTCAGGATCCGCTTTTTGAGCTGAACCGGCTGATGAATTCGATCAGCCTTCCCGGCCTGCCGGATGCATGAAACGTAAGATGAAAAGATTCATCTTTATCATATTTCTGTCCGTTGTTTCGCTGCATGTATTCTCACTGGAAATATTGGAAGTAAGGGAATCATCATATACAAAAATCGAAGCCGATATTAACGCGTCGTTGCGGTTTATGTTTCCGTTTTCGGATCCTTCCGCCATTGCGCTGATGGATTTGAGCGCGGGCATCGGATACGGTATTATTCCGGGACGGTATTATATCGGCATAGCAGCCGATGCGGCAATCGGGCTGGATTGGCTTACGCTTTTTTCGCAAGATGAGGATGATTCTGACAGCGAAAAAGAACAATTTGGATTCAGCCTTGGCGCCAGAATATATAACTCCATAAGAATGGCCGAATTTACAATAAAACCGTTTTTTGGCTGCGATTTTTTATTTATACTATCCCCGATGCTGTATGCGGGAATGGAAGTATCATATAAATTAGTAGGGCTTGAATACGCGCATTATTTTGGGACAGAACAAGGTAACCCTATACGGCACCAATTATCGCTGAAATTTCATTTTCCGCTGGAAGAATAAGAATCATTCCGTTTCCTCTTCCACGGTTTCTTTGATGGGAATTCCCAGTTTTTCCAGGGTTGTTCTGGCTTTTCTTGAAAGACTGCCGTATTTTTTTTCATCGGTAAAAGGCTGAATCTGGTCTCCAAGGCTTGTGAGGTTGTTTTTTACGGCCATGTCCATAGCATAGGAACGTTCCACTACCCCGCCGGATTCCAGAAAACGCGATGCCAAACCGCTTATTTTGGGAGTAAGGGCTGCCGCGATAACTCTGCAAAAACCGTTGTACAAAGCTGTCTGATTCTTGCTTTTTGCCTCATCCAGTTCGGCGGCAAATTTCTCCGCGTAATCATCGGCTTTTTGTGTAATGAGTACCTCTCCGGCGGTAATCCGAACCCGGTCGGAATTTTTCCGTTCAAAAAAGATGTCTGATACAATCGTAAAACATTCGCCGGTACCGATGTTTCCGAGGGCTTTTATCGCTTCATCTTTGACCTGGGGAACTTCATCTCTTTCCGCGCGGAATTTTAAAAAAGGAATGGCGGCTTCAAGTTTTCTTTCATTTGCGGCTTGGGCGGCGGCAATACGGGTCCGGTAAAACGAATCGCGGAAAGCCTCGATAATCGCGTTATCAACATCGCCGCCGGAAAAAGGCCCAAGGGCTCCGACCGCTGTGGAACGGAGATTTGGATCGGAAGAAGACACACAGTCGATTATTGTCTCAAGCCCGCCGGGATCGCCGATTTTTGATAAAGCGCTAAGGGCCGCCATCCGCCGGGTGACTCTTTCATCATTATTGCCCGCAATACCGACGAGAAAACCAACACCGCCGGAAATGCCGAGTTCTCCCAAGGCGGCAATAATTTCCATCCGGTTATTGTCGCTTGTTTCATTATTCTCATAATAATCGATAAGGTATTCCGCGCTGCCTGCCGCTTTTTCGGGATCCGCGCCGCTGCATTGTCCCAGGGCTTTAAAAGCCGCTCCCAGGTAGCGCTCCTCGTGGGAATCAAGCACATCGATAAGCACATCAACCGCGTCGGAAAACTTGACATTGCCGACATACGTGATCGCCGCTGTTACCGTCTGGGCAGCTTCATCATCCCTGTTTTCGATTAATTGCAGCGCCTTTGCTTCAAGGCCGCTTTTTTCATGACCGCCGAAAAAGGTAAAAACTTCTGTCAAAATAGTCGTATTTTTTGTTGAATTCAAAAGATCGATAAGTTCATCATCCATAGACTCATCGTTTTCGCTTTTAAGCGTTTTAACAAGCTCGATGATTTCATTTTCGGTACCGTATTTGAGTGTTTCGTATCGTTCTTGTTCTATTTTCGACCGTTCTTCTTCCTGGGAAAAAAGAGCGAAGAGGCAAAAAATCATCAAATAAACACAGGCTATTTTTTTCATATTTTACTCCGATCCGCTTCGCAGCTTGTCTATTTCATAGACCGGTACTTTGAAAGAAACGATTTTTTAAAATCAAGAAAAATATCCTGCTCGATTGCGTTTCTCGCTTCTTTTACCAGATTGTGCAGAAAATACAGATTGTGATAGCTCGCAAGCATGGAACAAAGTATTTCCTCTGTTTTAAAAAGATGTCTTAAATATGAACGGCTGTACTCCCGGCAGACTTTACAGGAACATTCGCTGTCGATAGGATTATGATCAAATTGATGTTCGGCCTTTTTTAAGGCAAAAGAACCCTGCCGGGAAAAAACATGACCGTTTCTGCCGATTCTCGTGGGAAACACGCAGTCGAACATATCGATGCCCTGCTCTATCGCGTCGAGGATATATTCCGGCGTGCCGATTCCCATGACATAGCGGGGTTTTTCTTTGGGAAGAAGGCTTGCCGTATGCGCCAAATATTCGGCAAACACTTCGTAGGGCTCACCCACGGACAAGCCGCCGACAGCGATTCCCGGAGTATCGGCCTTTATGACCGATTCCGCGCTTTGTTCCCGCAAATCCTTAAAAAAGTTTCCCTGCACTATGGCAAAAAGATTTCCTTTGTAACCCTCAGAAACGGCATTCTTCCAGGATGAAAGCGCCCTTCCAAGCCATAAATCGGTAATCTCCGCGGCTTTGGCGGCTTCTTTTTTTTCTATGTTCCACTTGGTGCACACATCAAGCTGCATCTGAATATCGCTGTTTAATATGCGCTGAATCTCTACAACTTTTTCGGGAGACAACACGTGGTAAGAACCATCAATATGAGAACGGAATTTTACCCCTTCGGGAATAATTTTCCGCATTTCGGCCAAAGAAAAAACCTGAAAGCCGCCGGAATCGGTAAGGATATTCCCTTTCCATGCCATGAAATCGTGAAGGCCGCCGAAAGTTTTGATCACCTCGGTTCCGGGGCGAAGGTAAAGATGATAGGTGTTGGACAGAATAATTTCAAATCCGATTTCGTTTAAATCGTCTTTGGTGAGGGCTTTCACGGTTCCGTTTGTTCCGACCGGCATAAATACCGGGGTTTTCACCGTTCCGTGCGGAAGCGTTAAGAGACCGGTCCTTGCCTGTGTGTTCGTATCGGTATGATGAAGGGTAAATATTGATTCAGCCATATCAGGTTTTCGTACTCCGTAATAAAAATAATCCGCCTGTAATGAACGTGATAACCGGAATCCAAGCTCCAAGCATCGGCGGGATGTAATCCAATTTTGCCATCATCATCGTGATCATTTCCATAATATAAAAAACAACGGAAATACCCAGGCTCGTTAAGAGGCTCATGAGCAAAATATTTTTTCTGAACCGGCCGCCCATAGTTACAGAAAAGAGGATAACAACCATTGAAGCAATCGGAAAAGAAAAACGATGATAGAAATCCGTCTGTGCGGCGGTATAAGGCAGTCCGGTTTCTTTTAAATCGCGAATAAAGAGAACCGCGTCTTTAATCGGAAGTTCTTCGACAGCAACGGCATTTCGTTTAAATACATCAGGATGCTCGTTATAAACAATCTTTCCATCATAGGGATGAGAGCGCAAAATATCATCAACCCAGGAATATACCAAGGCATTCCGGAATTCCCAACGGTTATCATTCCAATCGGCTCTCTGTGCTCTTAAGAGAGAACTGAATTTTCCGTCAGGAGTCTGCTCTACAATGATAACACCGGTCAGGCTTTTTGTGTCATCATTATATAAATCGACAGAATAAATCGTTTGACCATTATTTGTTCTAAAAACAACATTTGCCTCGTTTTTTGAAAAATTCGGATTTACCAATGATCTTGAAAGATTGTTTTTTTCTCTAAATGTCGGAATAACCACAATATCTTCAAAGAAAAAAGAAAAAACCGATGCGAAGATTCCAAGGAGAAGAAAAGGCAGGATAAATCTTCTGTAGGGGATGCCCGAAGAAAAAACCGCCGTCAATTCATTTTTGGAACACAGATCGCCCAAGGTATAGGCTGTGGCAAAAAGCAGGGAAATCGGCAGGGCGTAAGAAATACTTTTCGGGACATAATAGAGACTTATGCTCATCATGTTCCGGAATGACATGTCGCTGTTAAGATAACGCCAAAGGTTTGTAAAAAGATCAATCAAAATCACCAACGACACAAACATGAGAATTGACACAAAAAATACCGGAAGAAATTGCTTTAATATATAACGGTCAAGGATCATTATTGTCTTACCTTGATTATTGTCAACACAGAACCTATGGAAATCGCCAGAATATTCGGCAGCCACATAGACCAAAAAGGCGAAAATCCCAAGCGGATTCCCATATTTTGTCCGCTGAGAAGAAGCGCCCAATAAAAAAAGGCAATAACAAGGCCGAAAATGAAGCCCATAGTCTGACCGCTTTTTTTCGCCAAAAGTCCAATCGGAACGGCCAAAAACATAAAACAAAACGCGCCGAATGGAATAGAAGACTTTTTATAGAACTCCAGTTTATAATTCGAGAGATTTCTGTCCCGTTTTATATCTGCAATATATTCTCTTTCGTGAGCAAGATTGGAAGCTAACGATTCCCTGGTATTCCAATTCCGCTCCGCACTTCCGCCGCGAAGGGCATCTTCAAGTTTCATCGCAATATTTATTGACCGGATTTTCCTCCTGGCAATTATTGATGCAATCTCCGACTCTTTCGTCTCTATATCTTTTTTTACATCCTTTGAACTCATTTGGCTGGGAGTGACGGAATAAGAATCGTCAAAAAAATCCGCCTGCGGAACGGTATACTGTAAAAAAGAACTTGACGCGTAATCGTAATTTTGCCGCGCTATTTCTCTTGATGTTTGAATAAACGCGTCAAAAAGATTGAGGCTTAAACCCCGAATACCGGCATCCTTTAACTCCGCGTTATTGGCCAGCATCATTCTTCGTTCTCCCTCGCTGGTTCTGTCTAGGATAACAATATTATCGATTACTGTGCCGGTTACATCTCCGACTACTACTACCGCGTCATCAAAGCGTTTGATAGAATTCGATTCCAGTTCCAGCGCCGGAATCGCGGAAAGGATTCTTCTGTAAAGTCTCATGTATTGTATCGTTCCCGCGGGAAGAAGCACATCGTTCGCAAAAAAAGAAACAAGGGAAATGGCTGTTCCCACAATGAAAGCAGGAAGAAAAATATTAACGTACGACAAGCCCGAACTGAGCATCACAAGGATTTCATTATCCGAAGAAAGCCGCCCGATGGTCATTAAGGTTCCCACAAGAGCGCCGAAAGGAGCGGCCATGGCGATTACCGCCGGAAGGGAATACAACACGAGTAAAGCAACCTGATAAAACGGAACCCGTTTAGACAAAACCTCCTGAGCCATCAATAACAATTGATTTACAAAAAAGATAAAGAAAAAGAAAAGAAAAGAAACCAGGAAAGAGAAAGCCGCTTCCTGTACAATGGATTTAAAAATAATGAGGGATATCCTGCGGTTCGACTTCATGACTTCATCTTAACCAAATTATAATCCAGTGGAGCCAAAACCTCCACCGCCCCGGCCGGTATGGGATAATTCCTCTGCCTCAGCCATGACAACCTGTGTTACAGGCGCAAACACGAGCTGCGCGATCCTGTCGCCGTCCTGAATCGTATGCGGTTCCCGGCCAAGATTGATAAGAATCACCTTGATTTCTCCCCGGTAATCCGAATCAATGGTTCCCGGGCTGTTAAGAACAGTAAGGCCGGACTTTGCCGCCAATCCTGAACGGGGCCGCACCTGACATTCATAGCCTTCGGGGATTTCCATTTTCAGCCCTGTAGGAACCAGCACAATCTGCATAGGATTGATCTGTATAGGTTCATCAACCCTTGCCCGAATATCAGCCCCGGCCGCCCCTTTACTTTCGTATCGGGGCAGTTCCGCCAGAGGATCAATTTTTACAAATAGAACATTGATCCTGCCGCCGTTTTTATCCATATTGCCGCTTACTTATCATCGCCGAGAGCATCGATATAGGAAAGATTCAGGCGGCCCATCTTATCAATTTCAAGGAGCTTGACGGGTATTTCCTGTCCTTCTTTCACCACATCATCTACACGGTTAATTCTTGTACGGGAGAGTTTGGAAATATGAACGAGTCCTTCCTTGCCGGGAAGAATTTCCACAAATGCACCGAAATCCATTATGCGCTTGACGGTTCCCTGATATATCCTGCCCACTTCGGGGTCGGAAACAATGCCGTTCACCGCCGCCTTTGCGTCTTCCGCGTCCTTGGTATTCTTACCGTAGATGGTAACGGTTCCGTCGTTATCCGTATTGATAGTAACGCTGTACTGCTCGCAAAGGGCTTTAACCGTTTTCCCGCCGGGGCCAATGAGCGCGCCGATTTTATCGGTATCAATCTTCATGGTAACGATGCGGGGAGCGAATTCGCTGATATGATCAATCGGCTTGCTGATGGTCTGATTCATGACATTGAGGATATGGAGCCTGCCGCGTTTTGCCTGATCCATGGCCTTCCTCATGACTTCCGGGCTGACGCCCGCGATTTTAATGTCCATTTGGAAACCGGTAATTCCGTCCGCGGTTCCGGCAACCTTAAAGTCCATATCTCCGAGATGATCTTCTTCGCCAAGAATATCGGAAAGAACCGCGTAACGGCTGCCGTCGGTGATAAGCCCCATCGCGATTCCGGCGACCGGCTTTTTCATGGGAACGCCGGCATGAAGCATGGCAAGCGTACCGCCGCAGACAGACGCCATAGAAGAAGAGCCGTTCGATTCCATAATTTCGGAAACCACCCGGATGGTATAGGGAAAAACATCTTTCCCCGGAACCATGGCTTCCAAAGAACGGCGGGCAAGATTTCCGTGGCCTATTTCCCTGCGCCCGGTTCCCATGCGGCCCACTTCGCCGACCGAATAAGGCGGGAAATTATAATGAAGGATAAAATGTTCCCGTTTGTCGCCTTCAATGTCATCATAAATCTGTTCATCAAAAACGGTTCCAAGGGTTGCAACGGCAAGCGCCTGCGTTTCACCTCTTGTAAACAAAGCCGACCCATGAGCGCGGGCCAGAATGTCTATCTCGCAGGTAATGTCCCGAATATCTTCGGTACCGCGTCCGTCAACACGGAGTCCTTTATCAAGAATAGAAGAACGGAGAATTTCATATTCCATGTCCTCAAAAAGAACATGGAACAGTTTTTGCTGCATTTCATCTTTGAGCTGTTCTTCGTATTTAGCTTCAAATTCTTTCTTTATGGCTTTGATTGCCGCTCCGCGTTCATGCTTGCCTTTTACAAAACAGGCCGTTTGCAGTTTCGGATAGGCCGCGCTCTGAATGGCGTCTTTGTTTTCCAGAACATACACCGTTTCAACCAAAGGAAGTTTTTCCTTCCCGGCGATTTTCCGAAGTTCATCCTGCAGATTACACAATTCGATAATCAGTTTATGGGCTTTTTCCAAAGCGGCGATCATAAGGTCTTCGTCAACTTCGTGAGCGCCGCCTTCAACCATGGTGATGCCGTCTCTGGTACCGGCAACTACGATTTCAAGCCGGGATTTTTCAATCTGATCGTAAGTGGGATTAAGCACAAGCTCATCGCCGACGGCGCAGACACGCACACCGGCAACGGGACCGTTAAAAGGAATATCAGAAATATGAACCGCCGCGGAAGACGCGATAATTGAAAGCATGTCCGGTGGATTTATCATATCGGTGGAAACAGTGGTAGGAACTATCTGAATTTCCCTTCCGAAACTCTTGTCAAAAAGAGGCCGCATAGGCCTGTCGATAAGCCTGGAAACAAGAATTTCCTTGTCCTTGGGACGGCTTTCCCGTTTAATGAAGCCTCCGGGGATTTTCCCCGCCGCGTAATATTTTTCGTTATAATCAACCGTTAAGGGAACATAGTCGAGCCCCTCAACACTGTTTGAACTTGTACATGCGGTCGCGATAACCGCGGAACCCGCATATTTAGCAAATACAGAACCGTTAGCCTGTTTTGCGATCCGGCCGGTTTCAAGGATCAGCTCCTCTCCGGCAATTTGAAATGTAACTCTTTGAATCATAACCTTTCCAAATAAAAATATAGGCTCTCCATTTTTGGATTACCTCAAAAAAACTTTTTTAAGTATCTTTTAAAAACTAACGCTTTTAAAAAATTGCTTACCTTATGGTCTTCCAGACACATATCCTGAGTTTGGAAGACTAACAAAAAAACCCGGAACCCGGCAAAAGCAACAAGCCGGTCCCGGGCTTCTGTCTTATTTGCGGAGCCCTAATTCTTTAATTAAAGCCCTGTAACCTTCAAGGTTTTTCCGCTGAATGTATTTCAACATCCTTCGCCGCTGACCAACCAGAATAAGCAAACCGCGCTGGCTGGATTTATCTTTCTTAAACTGCTTACAATGTTCCGTAAGCTGATTAATCCGCTCTGTCAAAAGAGCAATTTGAACATTTACCGCGCCGGTATCTTTTTCATTTTTTCCAAATTTATTCACGATACCGGAAACTTCTTGTTTGTCTAAAGCCATATCTTTTACACTCCTTGGGTACTATTTTAGTGAGCAGACAGCAATCAGCAATTATCAATCAGCAATAAATTCAACACTGTCCGCATGATATTTTGAAGGAACGATGATGTTTCCGTCATCAATAAAAACTTCCGTTTTTATTCCTTCATTTGAATTCACAGGATTTAACAACACAGGATACCGGCCGTTTGGCGGCGTAATTTGGTCAAAGGCAGCCGCGTTAAAAATGACTCCGCCGTTTCCAGGGGTTTTGGACATACCGCTTAGATCAATTTTAAAGTTTCGACCGAATAGAGACCGGGCCTCGACGAGGTCTCCGGACAAAATTGCGGCGCGGATTCTGCTGGAACTGACAAACCCGGAACCTGCCGTAACAGATTCCGCCACAAAAGTAGAAATCCCATTCACGGCATTGATCTCTTTGATAAGAGACACGCCGGTATCCAGCTTATAACCGCAACGAAAATTGCTTCCTATTACCAAAAAACGCAGATTTCCCCGAATTCTTAATAAATCGATGAATTCCCTTCCCCCTAGTTTACTGAAATTGCCGGAAAAGTCAATCAGTACAACTTGAGATACATTGAGGGACGCGAAAATCTCCAATTTAAGTTTCAAACTCATGAGATTGCCCTGAAATGTTCCGGGAAATAAGACAGATTTTGGATTTGAAGAAAAAGTAATTACCGTCGGGACAGCCTTGTTTTTCAGGGAAACAATCTTATGAATTAAAGATTGATGCCCAAGGTGAACTCCGTCAAACACTCCGATGGTTGCGGCAATCCTATTTCCGGAAACATCCTGATGAGCAGGCGAAGGTTCTTGATTAATGAAATCATCCCAGCTAATCACGCGCATACATGTACCCGTACTGCCAAGCTCCATGTTTTTTGCAGATAATACCGACAAAAGTATCATCCTGCCGAAAAACAGCTAAATTTATTATTTTTGTATCATTTTTTATACAAGATAAAGTAATTTGTGAAGTATTATCTGTATTATTATTTATACATGTTAAAGTATTTTCTAAAGCACATAAAAGAGAATCGATGGGACGGCCATTGATAAAACCGTCCGCGGTTATGTCATCAACCGTGATGCAGGGAATACGGAGATGCATAAACATTTGCCGGTCAACAGGACGCAGGGCTTTTCGGATTGCTTCGAGCGAATCGGATTCGGATAAAGGATTAAGGGCCTGCGTATCGGAAAATCCTGCTATGCTTGTCCGGTTCAAATGCAAGAGATGCGCGCAGGAAGCGGCGGCGTATGCTAAATCCCTTGCCAAAGAACGGATATAGGTTCCTTTGGAGCAGGAAACTTCTATCGTCCCTTCTCCGTTTTCATAAGGGCCAAGCTGGAGACTGTAAATTTCCACGGGACGTTCTTTCATGGAAAACTCTGACCCCGCTCTTGCCAGCACGGAAGCCCGTTTCCCATCAATATGAACCGCCGAATAAAGAGGAGGCGCCTGCATGATAATGCCGGTAAACCGGGGAATGACCGCTTCAATGTTTTCCCGTGAAGGAGGAGCGCATTCTTTTACAACGCGGCCTTCGGGATCGAGCGTGTCGGTTTCAACACCGAACCTGACAATGCCTGTATACGTTTTATCACAATTTTGAAACCAGGGAATGAGTTTTGTGCACCGGCCCGCCAGAACAATAAGCAGTCCTTCGGCAAACTTATCCAAAGTTCCCGCGTGGCCGACTTTCCGCGTTCCAAGGGCTTTTTTTACCATATAAAGAGAATCAAATGATGTCAAACCGGGATTTTTATGCAGAAGCAAATATCCGTTACAATCGTCATTCTTCGCGGCTTTCACCGGAAAGTCCCTCGATTTTCTTTATCATATCAAAGCCGTTTTTTATGCCGGTGTCTTCATGAAAGCGGAGCTTGGGAATCTGGCGGATATGCATGTGCAGATTCAACTGGGATTGGATAAATCCGGCGGCGCTTTGCAGACCGGCAACGCCTTTTTTCAATCCGGCGTCTGTCTTATAGCTTGAAATATACACATCCGCGTATCCCAAATCTCTTGAGACTTCAACCTTTGTGACGGAAAGAAACGCGTCAACGCGCGGATCTTTTATTTTGCCTTCGACAATAAAAGATCCTATTTTTTCCTGGATGAGCCGCCCCACCCGCTCCATTCTGAAATCAGACACTAACTCAACTTCCTGGCAACTTCGACAATTTCAAACACTTCAAATTGATCGCCGACTTGAACGGCATCAAAACCTTCAAGACCGATACCGCATTCAAATCCCGCGGCAACATCCTTTACATCATTTTTGAAACGCTTAAGAGACGCGATCTTACCGGTATGAATAACGATTCCGTCCCTGATAAGATTGACGCTTGCGCTGCGCTTGACGGTTCCGGTAAGAACATAGCATCCCGCGATGGTTCCGACTTTCGGAACTTTAAAGGTATCGCGGACTTCCACAGACGCGATGACTTCTTCTTTGGTATCCGGAGTCAACATGCCTTCCATAGCTTGCTGCATTTCCTCAACGGCTTTGTAAATAATATTGTACTTACGAATATCAACCTTTTCGGAATCGGCAAGGGCTTTTGCCTTCGGTGTCGGACGGACGTTAAACCCAATAAGAATGGCATTTGAGGCAATGGCCAAATCAACATCGCCTTCGTTAATGGCGCCGGGAAGAGCCTGAATCGCGCTCAGCCGGACTTCTTTGGTAGAAAGTTTTTCCAGGCTGGATTTAAGCGCTTCGGCGGAACCTTGAACATCGGCCTTAATGATGACCTTGAGTTCCTGAATTTCACCGTCGCTGATGGTATCATAGAGATTATCCAGGGTAATTTTCTTAACATGCTTGGAATCTTCAAACCGTTTTAATTCCTGCCGTTTTCCGCTGATACCGCGGGCCGTGCGTTCATCGTGCACTACCTGGATAGGATCTCCCGCATTGGGAATGCCTTCAAAACCCATAACCTCAACCGGCATGGACGGAGTGGCTTCATCAACCTTGGCGCCGCGGTCGTTAAAAAGCGCTTTGACTTTTCCGGGCCAGATACCGGCTACAAACGAATCACCTACATGAAGCGTTCCGGCTTCCACAATAACCGTGGCTACAATACCGCGGCCGTGATCAATGCGCGATTCAAGGATTTTTCCTTCGGCGGAACGGTTATAGTTTGCCTTCAATTCGCCTTGATCGCCAAGTTCGGCTTCCAACAGAATAGCGTCAACTAATTTATCGATACCTTCTTTTTTAAGAGCCGATACTTCCACAAACGCGGTTCTTCCGCCCCATTCACTGGGCATAAGGCCCAGTTCGGAAAGCTGGCTTTTTACCTTATCAGGATTCGCTTCGGGTTTATCAATCTTGTTTACCGCAACAATGATAGGAACGCCCGCTTCTTTCGCGTGATTAATGGCTTCTATAGTCTGGGGCATAACGCCGTCATCGGCGGCAACCACAAGAACAACGATGTCGGTTACCTGGGCTCCGCGCGCGCGCATCCTTGTAAAGGCTTCGTGACCAGGAGTATCAAGAAAGGTAATTTTTCCCTTGGGAGTATCTACCGAATAAGCGCCGATATGCTGAGTAATGCCGCCGAATTCACCCGCAACAGTATCCGACTTACGGATTGCGTCGAGCAGTTTCGTTTTTCCATGATCAACATGTCCCATAACGGTAACAACCGGAGGACGGGGGCTCATAGAAGATTCATCGTCGATTTCTGTTTCGATGACGGTTTCATCGTAAAGGTTCACGATTTTTACTTCTGTTCCGTACTCGGCAGCCAGGATTTGAACCGTTTCCGAATCAATCTGCTGATTGATCGTAACCATCATTCCCATGCTCATCAGTTTTGAAATGATCTCAGACGCTTTCAGATTCATCTTTTTAGCCAATTCCGATACCGATATAAATTCCATAATATCGATTACTTTCGGAATCGGGTTAACAACATGAGCCGATTTCTTTTTTTGGGAAAGGAGTTTTTCCTCCATTTCCTCTTCTTTACGCTGGTAAACAGGTTTTTTGGCTTTGAAGGATTTCTTGTTCGCAAAGCTCTTGCCTTCCATGGGAGGCGGTCCCGCGGGAGGCATTCCTCCTGGTCTTCCGCCGCCGGGTCTTCCTTGTCCGCCCTGTCCGCCGGGCCTTCCGCCAAAACCGGGTTTGGCATTATTGGGCCGCGGGCCTTGTCCGCCGGGTCTGCCTTGTCCGCCCGGTCCTCCGGGTCTGCCGTTATTATTCGGCCGTCCGCCCTGTCCGCCGGGACGGAATCCCTGCCCCTGGCCTCCCTGGCCGTTATAAGGCCTTCCCTGTCCGCCGAAGGGGGGCCTTCCCCCTGAATTATTATTACGGTTATTGTATCCGCCTCCGTCCTGGGAACCGGGGCGCGGACCTACGGGTCTGCCGCCGACAAAACCGGCAGCTCCCGCGGGCCGGTTTTGAAAACCTTGCGGTACGCGGTTTTGTCCGTCAGGACGCGGGCCTACGGGTTTCCCGCCTACCCGGCCCGCCGCCGCCGCCGGACGCTGGGTATTCGGCATTGACGAGACTCTGGGACTGTCGACCTGTTTTGCTTCCGGCGCCTTTTCATTACCCGGAGCTTCATTTTTTTGCGGTTTTTTCTCGTCTGACTCGGTCCGGGGTCTGGCATCAGAATTTCCCTGAGGCTGATCAGCATTTGGAGATGAAACAGCTACAACCTTCGGCTGAACTTTCTTCGCCGGAGAGGCTGGAGGCGGAGTTCCCTGGGGAGGCGTTCCCTGCGGAGACTTCTTTTTTACGACGACAACTTTACGGCGTTCGCCGGCGTTATCAGCTCCATCAGTCTCATTTTTTGTATGCTTTATAAGCTCTACTTTGGGTTTTTGGGTATTATCAAATTCCTCAGCCATGTTTCACCTTTCTCGACTTATCAAAGCATTTCAAATGCTTAAACCTTTGAAATGCCTCTTTAAATTTAACAGGAAAAACGGCTTAACCGTTTTTCCAAGAGTTTCTCCCTGTACTAACCGAGTATAGGGGAGAAACTCATTCATCTTCATATTCAAAACTTAATCCGATACCGCAATTCGGACAGCTTGTCATATCTAATGTTATGCTTGCTCCGCATTCGGGACATTCATAGTGCTCTTCTTCGTCATCTTCATCGGGAGATGTTTCCCCGGTTTCCGCTTCTTCTTCAGCGTTATCATCATCCTGCTCCGATTCCGGCCAGGTATCTTCTTCAACAATCTCGACATTTTCTTCAATCAGCTTCCGGAGAACTTCTAATTGAAGAGGCGTTACACCCTTCAGATTGGCAAGTTCTTCATCAGACAGGGCAAGATAATCCTCGATAAAATCGATTTCGTTTTCCAGAAGCGCCGCCGCAACGGCTTCATCAACACCAGGAAGTTCGGAAATCCTCGATATTTCTTCATCATATTCTTCAGCGTAATCGCCTGAATCACCAAAGAGTTCGGATACCGCCCTTCTGGATTCCGCGGAAATATCCATTTCCTCAAACTGTTCGTCGGTTTTCACATCGACATTCCAATCCGCCAGGCGGTTCGCAAGCCTGACGTTCAAGCCCTGCTTTCCGATAGCAAGGGAAAGCTGCGATTCGCTGACCACCGCCAAAGCCTGATGTTTCGCTTCATCAAGGATGATCACATCTTTTACTTCCGCGGGAGAAAGAGCGTTTTTGATAAAGCGCCGCGGATCCGGATCGTATTTCAGAATATCAATTTTTTCGCCTTCAAGCTCGCGGATCACCGATTGAATGCGCACGCCTTTAAGCCCGACGCAGGCGCCGACAGGATCGACATCTTCCCGGTTGGAATAGACTGCCAGCTTCGTCCGGTAACCGGGTTCGCGGACAATTTTATGAATTTCGACGGTTTTGTCGTAGATTTCCGGTACTTCAAGCTCAAAAATCGCGCGCACAAATTCGGTATGCGTCCTTGAAAGAACAATTTGCAGCCCCGCGGGAGTTTTATTCACCTCCACGATGAGGGCTTTAATCCGTTCGTTTACATGATAGTTTTCCCTGGGAGACTGGAACTTTTTCGGAAGGATTCCTTCGACTTTCCCCAGATCAACATAAATGGTTCCATTTCGTTCCCGCTGATAATATCCGATGATAATTTCCCCGGCTTTATCTTTATATTCGGAATACAGACTGTCCTTTTGGATTTCCCGAATAGATTGATGCGCCGTTTGTTTCGCGCTTTGCACGGAAATTCTGTCAAAATCTTTGGGATCAACTTCGATTAAGAGCTCGTCGCCGATGTCAGCGTCATCGCTCAATTCTTTTGCTTCTTCAAGGTCTATTTCCGAAACCGGATCATACACGCCGTCAATAACTTTTTTCTTTGCGAAAATTGATACTTCGCGGTTATCATCACTAAAACGGACTATCGCGTTATCCGCGTTGCCAAAGCGGCGTTTATATGCCGCGATAAGAGTATTTTCTATAGTTTTGAGGACTAATTCCTCGGACATTCCACGATCCTGAATAAGCTGGCGGATCGCTTCCGACATATCGACGGCCATCAGCTTTCAACCTCCTGCAAATAGTCTAATTTTGCTTTTGCAATTATTTCATAAGACAGACTCATCCTGTTATCTCCTTTTTTTAATATCAAACCTTTATCATCGGCTGTTTCTAAAATTCCCGCCGACCAGTCTGAAATATCCGTCCGGTAGCATTTTATTCCACGGCCGAAATAATGCACGAATTCGGAAGCGTCTTTGATATTCCGGTCAATTCCCGGCGAAGAAACTTCCACATACAAATCCTGTCCTGGAAACCGCAGTTCCAGTCTGGGCAAAACCGCATGATGTACCTTTGAACATTCATCTACTCCAAGATTTCCCGCTTTATAAACGATCAATCGAATTTGAACGCTTCCCTTGTGACGGGAGAGTGTTATATCCACAAGGGACATTCCCATTCCGTTTACAATCGGCAGGATAAAATCGTATAAAGGGTCGCTTCCCGGCAGAAGCCTTGGAGTATATTGCACTAAAAAACACCTTTTAAAAACAATAATTTCCATTTTGGAATGATTCCAAAAAGTTCATTTTTGCTTACAAAAAAAGAGCCGCTCTGACGACTCTTTTTACATAATGAATCATATAAATTGTCAATATAAAATGTATCCGTATACATAAAAAAAGTCAATATGGCGCAAAACCGCATGTCTGTACATCATTTTTTATCTATGTCAAAAGATAAGCTTCTGAAAAAATACCTCAGATTCGTCCTATGCTACATCTTTATTCATAATAATATCGTCTGACAGCGGATGTATCTTATCTACAAGTTACATAAAACACTTTTCTTTAATTTTTTTTGAAAAATCCCAAGCAAAACTCAAATCCTTACCCATACTAGTCGTTAATTACGATTAAACGAATTGCAAAAGGAGCATACATGGTAGACGCAACATTACTTCCGCTTGAGAATGCATACGACAAGTACCGCAAAGGAAGAATAGGAAAAGGAGAACTGGAAAGCATTATTTTTTCATTTATCCTTAAACATCCCCGGCGTTTTCGTTTAAACCGATGGCATCAAGATGAATCATTTGATTATTTGTGCTGGGTTTATCCACGCTTGAGTAAAGCTATAGATCGCTACAAAGATCAGGGATCAAGTTTCGATGCATACATCGCTTCGGTTATCCGCTTGGCTTTCAGAGAATTTTTATTTATAAAAAAGGATCAGAATGCGATAGAATCTTCCTGGTGGAATGCTCATGCGAGAGATTCATACGCTGCCAGCAGGGAACCTGATTATATTACTTGTGACATTAAGAAGCCGGTAGATAAAAAAATAAAAAATCAAAAACAAATTTTTTTACTGATGCTGAAATGTTACTACTTTCTTTCTGAAGATTTTATTGATAGAATTGCTCCTGCTTTAAATATCGATAAGAAAGAAATAATAATGCTGATTGATAATCTACATCGGTTAAGAAAACATCAGGAGGAGGAAATCATGCTTTTAAGAGAAAGGATTAATAGCCAATATTACCGGTGCATTTGTTTTGAATCGAGAATGCAAACTTCCGAGGAAGGATCATCTCATTATGAACGGATGAAAAGATGTCTTGAAAAAGGCCGCGCCAGGCTTCACTCTATGCGGAAACACCTTTCGCACATGAGATTGAATGCAAGCAACAGCCAGCTGGCCGAATTACTGGGAATCCCAAAGGGGACTATCGATTCAAGCCTTTATGCTTTAAAGGAAAAGACAGGAAATAAATGATGCTATGCATGTTCTAGCATACGCTCCATACGGAGCAGACGGAATTATCATCAAAATTGAAGCCGATATAAGGCGGGGAATTCCGGGGATTGATATTACCGGTTTAGCCGAAGGCGCTGTCCGTGAAGCAAAAGAACGGGTCCGCGCGGCATTCCGTAATTCAGGTTTTCAGTTTCCCCAGGACCGTGTTCTCATCAATTTAGCTCCCGCTGGCTTAAAAAAAGACGGCGCGGCTTTGGATTTGCCTATTGCCCTCTCAATTATGGCGGCTTCGGGACACCTGCCGCCCTTGAACGATTTTCTTGTGATGGGAGAATTGGAACTTTCAGGGGAAATAAGGCCTGTCCGAGGAGTCCTCGCCGCAACAGCCGCGGGACTAAAAGAAGGAGTAAAGGGTTTTATTGTTCCCGAAAAAAATTGCCGGGAAGCGGCTATATTGGCTCCCAATATGCTCGCGGCTCCCTCTAATTTGTACGAAGCGATAGATGTTTTGAAATACTGGGCGGAAATGGGGTTTCTTCCGCCTTTGAATATGAACGATTCGCATAATATTGTACAACATCAAAATAACGCGGACGATATCGGTGATTTTTCGGAAGTACAAGGCCAGGAACGTTACAAACGGGTCCTGGAAATAGCCGCCGCGGGAGGACATAATCTTCTTGTATTCGGTCCTCCCGGCGCGGGAAAAACCATGCTTGCGAAACGGCTCCCTTCAATCATGCCGCCTTTAACAAAAGATGAAGCCGTGGAAGTAACAAGGTTATACAGCCTCGCGGGACAGCTGACAAACGAAGCAAGCCTTATTGAAAAGGTTCCTTTTCGTTCGCCTCATCATTCGGCAAGCCTTGAAGGAATTCTGGGCGGAGGCCGGACGGTGAAACCCGGAGAGATAAGCCTGGCTCATAACGGCATCCTTTTTATGGACGAGGGAACCCAATTCAAAACCAATGTTCTCCAATCGCTTCGGGAACCTTTAGAAGACGGAAAAATTACCATTTCCCGCGCGGACGGTTCGATTAGGCTTCCTGCCGATTTTCAGCTGATTATAGCGGCAAACACTTGTCCCTGCGGGCGGCTGGGAATCCGGGAAAGTCAGGCGCGGGGCGATTCACGGTCTTCTGTTTCCGGAAACCGCTTCTGTGTCTGCACTATCGACGAGGTTCACCGGTATTGGAGAAAATTCGGAAACGCTCTTTTAGACCGCGTAGAACTCCGGGCCGGCGTTCTGCCTCCGAAAATTATTTCCGGAAACAACGCAGGTGAAGCCAGTGAAAAGATCGCGGCGCGGACAATGAAAGCTGTATCAATTCAGCAAACGCGGTTTAAAGATAAAGATGTAAGGAGAAACGCGAGGATGACATCAGGCATGATTGATCAATACTGTTCCTTGGAACACACGGCACTGAACGCATATCACAAAGCGGTAGAAATGCTTACCCTTTCGGGGAGGGCTTGTCACAGTATTCTTAAAGTATCAAGGACGATAGCAGACCTGGAAGGCAGCGAAGATATTAAAGCCGTTCATATTCTGGAAGCGGTAGAACACCGCCGTTTTGGAGATGATCCATACGACATACTGTCAGCCGAAACGTAGATAATCGAGAGCTTGCCGCGTTTTGCGGCAAGCTCATTAGTCAGCCTTTACCAATAAGACCGGGAATATCAAGAAAGGATTCGTCGATTTTTTTATTCCCTGAGGTAATGCCTATTTTTCGGTCCATCCTAAAGTCTCCATGAAAATCGCTCCCAGCCGTAATATACAATCCAAGGCTTCGTCCAAGTTCTTCCAGCCTTTTACAATACCCTTGTTTTACCGCGGGATGCCAAGCCTCAATGCCTTCAATTCCTTTCTCCTGAAAACTTTTTATGAGGTCAGGCAGTTTTCCCCATGAAACATACAACGACATAGGATGAGCAAGCACGGGGATTCCGCCGGATTCTTTTATGATGTGAATGGCTCTTTCCAAATCAATCCCGTGTTTGGATACATATAAGGGCCGGCCTTTTCCTAAATAACGGCTGAAAGCATCTTCCCTGTTTTTTGCCATTTTCTGGTTTACAAGAAATTCCGCAAAATGCGGTCTGCCGATAATCTTTCCCTTCGACAGCATTTTAATTTTCTCATATTGAACATCAATTCCCAGTTCGTTCATTTTATTGAGAATTTCCCTGTTCCGGGTTTCCCGAAGGCGATACAATTCTTTCAGAGCCTCTTTAAACGCGTCCGAAGGGTTTGTGATTCCTAATCCTAAAAGATGAAATTCCCCCGGCTCCCATGTAATGTCCAACTCAACTCCCGGAATAAAGATAATATTTTTTGATTCAGCCGCGTTTGCGGCTTCTTCAAGTCCGTCAATGGTATCGTGATCGGTTAAGGCCAGAGCGGAAAGACCTCTGGAAACAGCCGCGTCAATTAACCCGGAAGGAGAAAGGCTCCCATCGGAAGCGGTCGAATGGGTATGTAAGTCAATCATATTGTTGTGTTCATTCTATCACATTATAAAAAGATTATTAAGGACCTCTCGTCAGCGTAAACCTTAAACATTCCGTTGTTTACGGCCGAAGTATTGCCAGAGACTTGGCGTTGTACGCCTTGCGATTTCTCGCCTAAAGGCGCGAACTAAAGTTCGGCAAAAATTGCAAAAACTGAAGTTTTGCAATTGCCTCATTCTTTTCAAAAAAGATAATTTGATAGTATAATAAAGGTATAACATTTGAAGGGTGATTAACATGAAGATTCTAATGGCTTCGAGTGAAGCAGTTCCCTTTGCAAAAACCGGCGGTTTGGCTGATGCGGTTTCGGCGTTGTCCTTATCTCTCGCGAAACTTGGACATGAAATTGCTGTTGTCATGCCCCGTTTTTATTCTGTTGACCGGTTAAGGCTGAATCGGCTTGAAGGAGCGATGGGCGTCCCCGTAGGCGATGGAGAAGTTTGGTGCGCTGTATATAAAACCGCTTTACCCGGTTCCACCGCGAAAAATCCTGTTACCGTGTACTTTATTGACCACGAAATATTTTTCGGCAGGGAAGGAATTTACGGCACTCCCTCGGAACCGGATTTTCTTGACAATCCCAGACGTTTTGCTTTCTTTAGCAGGGCAGTTTTCCAGCTTTGCAGAAAGATTTCCTGGTATCCCGATATACTCCACGCCCATGACTGGCCGAGTGCCCTTGTTCCGGTGTTCTTAAAATACGGCGAACGGCGGGGAGGATTTGCCCACACAAAATCGGTTTTAACCATTCACAACTTGGGCTATCAGGGCATATACAGCAAAGACAACTTCCCCTTTCTCAGCCTGCCTTGGAATATATTTTATGAAGCGGGCTTTGAAGATTGGAATATGATGAATTTCCTTAAAGCGGGAATCAATTCGGCGGATAAACTCAACACCGTTTCTCCCCATTATGCCGAGGAAACAAAAACGCAGGCTCATGGATTCCGCCTGGACACTGTTTTGCGTTACAGATCAGGCGATTATCTTGGCATCCTAAATGGAATCGATACCGATCTTTGGAATCCGGCCCATGATTTAACCATTCCAAAACCTTACGATGTAAAGGATATGTCCGGAAAGGCACAAGCCAAAGAAGCGCTGCAAAAAGAATTTGGCCTGCCAATAGAACCGAATATTCCTCTTATTGGGATGATTTCCCGGCTCACCGAACAAAAGGGAGTCGGCGAATTGTTTGGCCCGGGATACGGAAGCGCCTATTCGTTCTGCAAGAATATGAAGCTCCAGTTTGTTATTCTTGGTTCCGGAGAAACGTGGTGTGAACATGAGATTATGAGCCTTTCTTCAAGGCTTCCGAACTTTGCCGCTAAAGTTGGATACAACGAAAGTTTAAGCCATCTTATAGAAGCCGGAAGTGATTTTTTCCTCATGCCCAGCCGTTATGAACCATGCGGCCTCAATCAGATGTACTCCCTCACCTACGGAACACTTCCTATCGTCCGCCGAACCGGAGGTCTTGCGGATACCGTAGAAAATTACAACCAGGACACGGGAAGCGGCACCGGCTTTATGTTTGACGATTTATCTCCCAGCGCTATTTACAACACCGTCGGCTGGGCAATCTGGGCCTACTACAACAGGAAACAGCATATTGAAGACATGCAGACCCGCGGCATGAAAACGGATTTTTCGTGGAAAAAATCCGCCGGAACCTACGCGGCAATGTACGAATCATTAACCAAAGAGCACTGAGCAAACAACAGAGAGCAAAGATCAGAAAAGAATGAAGACAATCTTAACTTTGATCATTGCTCTCCGCTGTTCATTCTATTGTTTTGAAAATTGGTCTTTATCAGCACCGCAAAGAGGACACGAAAAACCGTCGGGAAGGTCTTCCCACTTCGTTCCAGGCGCTATACCGCCTGCGGAGTATCCCTCATTCTCATCATAGATATAGCCGCATACATTACATATATAAGTCATTTTATTCTCCTTCCAAATAGTACAACTTTCAATTTTAATTGTAGTATTGAAGGCGGACAAAAGCAAGAAACATCACATCCTGCCGCGATTATTTTCCTCAGCCCAAAACGATTTTCACCAATTCCAGGGGGTCAACAACTTTTCCGTCCTTATAAACGCGCATATTGCCGCCGGAAATTTCGTCGATCAGCATTACTTCACCGTTATTCTTGCCGAATTCAAGTTTGATGTCGTAAAGTTCGCAGCCGAATTTCGCAAGCTCATCTTTTACCATGCGGCAGATATTTTGTGTCTGCGTTTTTAAGGATTCATAATCCTCATTTGATAAAATACCAAGCATTTGGAGCGTATCTTTTGTGATGGGCGGATCCTGACGTTCATCATCTTTTAAGGTGACTTCGACAAGCGCGTCAAGCGGCTGTCCGTCTTTCGCGTATTGACCATAACGGCGCAAAAAACTACCGACGGCTCTGAAACGGCAAATCACTTCCAATCCGTTGCCGAATGGTGCCGCGGGCAGTACTTCCATGGAACTATTTTCAATGTCGGATTTGACATAATGCGTTTTGACGCCGTTTTTTTGCAGCAGCTCAAAGAAATAAGATGTCAACCGAAGGCCGCCTTTTCCCATACCTTCGATAGAAAGACCAACAGAGTTCGCGCCAGGATCAAAAACGCCGTCCGTCCCGGTAACATCATCTTTAAATTGTAAAAGATAATTACCATTTTCTAATGCAAAGACAGTTTTCGTCTTTCCTTCGTAAATATGTTTCATAAAAGCCCCTTTTATAGTCTCATTTTGAGAGGTATCTTCACCAATGTCTAACCGGACGTCATTATATCCAAATTATTTATTTTTTTCAATTTGCGAAAAAAATAAATTCACCAATCCGGAACAATCAGAGCAGTTGAATAATGAAATAATTCCTTATCAAACTGATCAATATTTCTTGCATTTATATTTTTTACAATATACAATTGAATTATAAAGATAATTCGTACATTTTGGAGGAATGCATGAAAAAAGTCACAGGGATTCTACTTTTAATGATCCTAATGATTCTGTTTGTATCGGTCTCTTGCAAAAAGGCTGATGACGGTCCTATTACGCTTACCTTCTGGACTCATGAAGACCCGAACCGCACCCGTATTGAAGAACGGTATATTCAAGAGTTTGAAGCGGCCAACCCGAATATCAAGATTGAACGGGTAACCCAATCATCGACTAAACTGATAGAGCTCGTTCAGACTGCCTTTGCGGCAAACGAAGGACCGGACATTTTTAATCTGTCGATAGAAGATGAATACGCTTATATCGCAAACGGCCGGGTGGCCCCCATAAATTATGAAGCCGCGGGTTACAGAAACAAGGCAGCGCTTATCGATGCTTATGCCGATGGTTTCCTTGATCCTGTTACCGTAGGCAACAACATCTATGGGCTTCCTTTGGAACTGACAAACTGGTGTATTTTCGTAAACAAGGCGGTATTCCGGTCCGCCGGTCTCGATGCTGAGAAGGATTATCCCAAAACCTGGGAAGAAATGGCCGATATTTCAGAAAAATTGGTCATCCGGAACGGAGATATTCTCGTCCGCCGTGGTTTCGATTTCCGCTATCCTTATTACCTCGTAGCTTTTGTTCCGATGGTAGAACAACTCGGCGGAAAACTTGTCAGCGATGACGGCAAAACCGCAATCGTCGGTGATGAAGCATGGCTTACCTTCCTTCGCTACATGCAGGCATGGGGGCCCAACGGACGGAATCTTGGTTCGCCGACTTATACAAACGCCCGCTCATTGTTTAATCAAAACAACAATGATATTGCTATGGCAACCACCGGCTTGTATCAGGAAGGAAGAATTAAAGCGGACAATCCTGCGTTTTTTGACAGCGGCGATTGGATGGTTGTCCCCTACCCCGTCTTTGAAAATGCCGTTAATGACACAGCAGGCTGTTACTACGGTCATTATTACATGGTCAACGCGCAGAGTTCAAAGGCAAAACAAGACGCCGCGTGGAAGTTCATCGGTTACATGCTGAGTCATCCGGAAGAATATTTGACCGAAGTGAGCCTCATTCAACCGACGAAAGCCCTGTTCAATTCGGCTACATACAAGAATATGCCCTATTCCGATGTCTTTACGAAAGACATGGAACGCGGACACATCGTATATTACGGAGCAAACAGTGCGGAACTCCAGGTTCTGATCCGGACCGCGGTAGAATCCGTAATGCTTGCAGGCGTTAGCCCAGAAAATGCTTTGACGACCCTCAGAACGGCAGCACAGGAAGTAATTAACGAAAACAATTGATGTTGTTAAGGACCCTATGATCGGCTTCAGGTTAATCATAGGGTCCCTATAACGTAAAAGGGGATCGTAATGGATAATGTATCCGGCTCAAAAAAAGGGAAAGCTCCCAAAATAGCCAAGACCGCGGGGAGACGGTTGTACAGCGGGATTGAACGAAAACAGGCTTTCTGGGGAAGGCTCTTCGTTATTCCCGCTATTATATTTTTCTCGGTGTTTAGTTTTTATCCGATTATTAACGCTTTTTATACAAGTTTATTTGACAAACGGGTTCTGTCATTGGCGGCGCCCAGGTTCACCGGGTTTGAAAACTATATCTATCTGTTCACATCGAACATTGCGGGGTTTTGGAATTCCCTGAGGGCAACGCTCGTATTCACCGTGGGAACTTTTGTTCCCCTTCTCATATTCAGTCTTTTTTTTGCCGTTCTCATTACTCAATTTGTCGGAAAAAAGGGACGGGGATTCTTTCAGTTGGCTTATTATACGCCGGCGGTTCTTTCTTCGGTTGTTGCGGCCGCTATTTGGATGCTCATATTTGATCCGAGGGGACTGGCAAACCAGTGGATGAACGCTCTTTTCAGAAGTCCCGGGGTCGATCATAAATGGCTGGCGGATCAGTTTATGGTTCAGGCTTCAACTATGCTGGTTTATTTTTGGAAATATATAGGATATTTTGTAATCCTTTTTATCACGGGCTTATCGTCTATCCCGCCGGGAATTTATGAAGCGGCCACTATTGACGGTTCCGGAAAATGGCAATCTTTCTGGAAAATCACGGTACCCTTGCTGCGTCCTACGATTATTCTGGTTTCGATTATGGCGATGCTTCAATGCTTGAAAACCTTCAGCATCCAATATCTCTTTACCCAAAAGGGGGCGCCTCAAGCGCCTATCAATGTAATTACGCTGAATATTTACCGGACAGGCATCACCAACCAGAGGATAGGACGCGCCAGCGCGATGAGCTTAATATTGTTCGCGATTATGCTCGTATTCACCTGGGTACAATTTAAGTTTTCTAAAACCGATGACGTGGATTATTAGGAGCCGCTTATGTCTGACAACGTAATTATAAAGCAAAAAAAACTATCCCTGGGGCGGGTTGAATTCTCATGGGCAAATGTTGCGGCATGGATAGGCCTTGCCGTCATGCTTGTTTTTACCGTCATGCCCTTGGCGTTTATGCTTACCGCTTCGTTCATGCAGAAAAACCAAATTTTAAGAATGCCCTACAGTTGGATTCCAAAACCCTTTTATCCAAGTAACTACCTACAGGCGCTTCGGGGAAATGACGGTTCCTGGGTTTTTCCCAGAAACATGTTTAATTCACTTGTTGTGTCCCTTGTAACAGCTTTTACCACCGTTTGTTTTGCTTCTATTACAGGATACGGTTTGGCAAAGTTCCGCTTCAAAGGCCGGGATTTGTTTTTCATGATGATCATGGCTACCATGATGATTCCTTTTGAAGCAATTATGATTCCTCTTTACATGGTTGCGCGCGGGCTTCATATCCAAAATACCTATATAGGAATGATCCTTCCGTTCATGGTGAGCGCCTTCGGGATATTCCAGATGCGTCAGTACCTGACTACATTTCCCGCGGAATACCTTGATGCCGCGCGTGTTGACGGCCTTGGAGAGTTCGGTATTTTCAGGAGGATCGTATTTCCCAATTGCAAACCCGTCATTGCGACGTTGGCAATTTTGTCTTTCAGAAGTCAGTGGGATAATCTTCTTTGGCCGCTCCTTGTTGTGCAAAGCGAAAAGATGAAAACCATTCCGTTATACATTTCAAAGTTCTCGGAAGAAAAAATGACGGATGAAGGAGCGATGATGGCTGTCGCCGCTATTGCCAGCATCCCCATGATTGTCCTGTTTTTCTCTCTTTCAAAATATTTCATCGGCGGATCTTCCGTATACGAATCACGGAAAGGATGATCTGATTGGTTTAACAATGAAGGCGCCTCGATTAAAAATCGGGGCGTTTTTTTTATCTTCTCTTTGTCCTTTTCTTGAATCCCCCTCCTACAACATCCCATTGAGTAATAATCATTCCGGCAAACATAAATGAAAAACCAAGAAAAGTACGGAACCCCACCGGTTCCGAAAGAATGATGATTCCGCCCAAAGCGGCAAACACCGATTCAAGACAAAGCAGGATGGAAGCGTGAGCCGGAGGCGCGTCCCGTTGAGCGACAGCCTGTAAGGTATACGCTACACCAACTGATCCAAGTCCGCTGTAAAGCAAAGGCGCCAGGCATCCTTTCAGCGCTTCTAATGTTACTGATTCCGTAAACAGAGCGGGAATCAAAGAAAAAACAGAACAAAAAGCAAATTGTCCGCATGAAAGAACCAAGGGATCAATCTTTTTTACAAGATGATCAATAAGCAGCACATGACAGGCCCAAAGCGGCGCGCTTACGGCGACCAAAATAATTCCAATATTTACAGAACCCGGCGAATCAGACTGACTGATGAAGAAAAGTCCGATCAATGTTGCAGCAGCTCCGATCCATGTCGGAATCCCCGTTTTTCTGCCGATAAGTAAGCCGAAGATTGGAACAAGCACTACATACAAACTTGTGATAAACCCCGCGTTTCCCGCGGTAGTATAGATCATACCAATCTGCTGGAATGCCGCTCCTCCGAATAAAACAATCCCGGCAAAAAAGGAACTTATCAATATAGTTTTAAAAGGAAGGGATTGTTTTATGGCATCTTCCGAAGTTTCCTTTTTTTTTGCCTTAGCCTTAAAGAAAAAAATCAAAGGAAGAAGTGAAACACTCCCCATAGCAAAACGGATTGCGTTAAACGAAAAAGGACCAAGAAAATCCATCCCTGTCCGTTGAGCGGTGAAGGCCAATCCCCAAATACATGATGTTAACAACAGAAGCAAATCTGCCCGAAGCGCTTTTCTATTCATAAAAGCCATCATATATTTTTTTGGGAATCCAGTGCAATCCTTTGCGGCCTCACACCGCCGCCAAAAATCAACTTCAGTCTTTTACAGATTTTATATACAGTCCTGACACAACAGGCAATAAAGCAATCTGAAAAATAACCGCAATTATTCCAGGCGCCCATGTCTTTTGTACAAATTCCATAACAGGAAGATTTAATTTTCCGGTTATGGCAATAAGAACCAGATACACAATTTTTCCGGCAATTAACCCAGCCGCCACTGAACCAAAACCCGTAATTTTTTGTTTCAAAAATCCTGTAACAAAACCATATACGGCCAATTCTGGTATCATTAAAGGCAAGGCTGCCGGTACCGGCATACCGGAAATGATAAAAGAAACGACAGGGATCAATGCCCCCAATATTAAACCGGAAAATGAGCCGTAAGTTAACCCCGCAAATAAAATCATCCAATGCATTGGCTGCGCAACAAGATAATTTAACCCCAATCTATGAGTTATAGTGGGAATAACTAAAGCAAGAGTAAGAAACAAACTTTGTCCCAAAATTGCTTTGGTAGTTTTCATTGATAATTGCTTATAAGCAACATCATGCATCAGTCCAGCAGCGACCATAAAAAGCTCCTTGAAATGTAATTGTTTTATTATAAATATATTTTTTTCATCTTTTGTCAATATCTAATTTTTAGATCAACAAGAGTTTTTAAAAAATTGCGTACAACGTTTCAATTGGGATTTTTCACATCATAACAGCCTTAAGGAAACACTGATTTATTCCATAGAGAATAAATCGGTGTATTCTTTAGTGTAATTTTTTGCAGTTTTTCGTTTGTTTTAAGGGAAGAACGAGAAAAATAATGGGGCAATGCTGATTGGAGTCAATTTAATCAGCATTGCCTTAAGAGATATTTCAATGAAAAACCCCGACTTGAATCTATAGAGTCTCTTGCAAAAACTGGAGTTTTGCAATTGCCTCTATATTTTGAAACTTAGCTCCTTTCTCCTCCCTCTAAATATTTATTCGTCTGAGGAAATTGCAAAACTTCAG
>DBDH01000052.1:0-3115 GCA_002293455.1 Treponema sp. UBA937 | reverse complement strand
ACCGAGTTTTGCAACAAGCTCGTCTTCAAGAGAAATACCATCTTTTTTAGCAGAATTGAGTAAAGTATTAACATCAATCTTATTGGAAGATTTAAAATCCTCAATGTATGAATCCAAATCCTCCGTGGGAATAGGTATTATCTCTACAACTTCAAAAAAATTATTTTTTGAGTCCTGTTTTTTGGTCCTTCTTTTCACTTTGATTCCTCCTGATAATAAATAGTCATCATAATTTTTGTTTGAATATGAAAAGCTCCATCGGCCAGACGCCGCATCCGGGTGGATTTCCGTTTCAGCGTGGATTAATCTCTCCATCGAAAATGATGGAATGAGATTATACCCACATGAAAACCTATTTTCTGATAATATTAATTCCCGATGCAGCCTCTGGATTTGTTGCAAAGAAAGTCCTCCGACAGCCTTTTTATGAGTAACAGAAGACACCATCTTTCAGAATCTCTGCGTTTTCGATTTCCAGAAAGCCGAATGGAGCTTTTTCATATCATTTACCTCAAACCTCCTCCTTATATACGGCATCAATATGATTTTTGCTTTGCTTTCCGGCAAAATATTTCAAAAAAATATAAAGAAAGGCTGATTTCGATAATCTATTGTTATGAAACGAAACGAGTTTTATATGATTCAATGTTGTGCGATTCAATTGTATTTTGAATACCACATATGATATAATCGCCAATCGCCAGATTGTGGAGGCAGAAAAATGGACGGAAGCCGCTCGTATGTGTTTCGCATATTTCTCCTGTTTTTTTCGATCATGCTTGCGGTTTCATTGCTGTTGCAGACCATTTTGTATTCAATTACTGGCCGGATATTGAGAGAACAGATGGGAAATAAATGTTTGGGAATCGCCATTTCGGTTGCAACGCTTCTTGAACAGAACACCGATTCTTTCAGAGATTATTTACATACACTGGATACAAACAGTGCTTATTACATCAATATTAAAGCAAATCTTGAAAAAATCCTTTCCGGTAATGCGGAAAATATCGCGTTTCTCTATGTGGAACAGCGGGTTTCTCAGAATGACATGATGTATGTGCTTGACGGCGATCCTGAAGATTCCCCTGGATATTCAAAACCAGGCTCCATTGAACCAATTACCACAAACAGAAGAATCGCTTACGATAGCAAAGCTCCTTATGTCGGAAAGTTTGTTACAACAGTTTGGGGCCATCTTCTTTCCGCATACGCGCCGGTTGTTGATCAAAAAACAGGCGAGCTTTTGGCGCTTGTCGGGGCGGATATTTCGTTCCAGCAGTACCAGAATGTTATGCAGAACCAGATATATGTCATTATCGGAAATACCGTTATTTTCATTTTGCTTGCAGCTGTGTTGTTTCTCTTGTCTTCAAGTACTATCGAAAGGCGATTATTCACCGACAGTTTAACCGGCGTATATAATCGTAGTTTTTTTTACAATTTCCTGCGGATACAGCTCAAAGCGATAAAAAAGAAAGATTACCCCGTTATGGTTTTTATGGCGGATGTTGATCATTTCAAAAAAATAAATGATACTTATGGGCATCCGTTTGGCGATAAAGTGCTTGCCAATATTTCCGGCATCATGAACTCGTATATGAGAAAAACCGACTGCCTTGCGAGATACGGCGGAGAAGAATTTGCCGCAATTATGCCGGGGCTGAGCCCAAAACGTGCCGGCGAAGTGGTAAAACGGATTCACAAGGCCGTAGGGAACACTATTACTAGTGACGAGAAGGACGGCATTTCGGCTCAGGTAACGATTAGTATTGGCGCAGTACAATTGGATAAAAGCGCAAACATTGAAAACGCGATTAAACATGCTGATATTGCTTTGTACGACGCAAAGAAAACCCGGAATGCTATTGTTTTTTATGATGCATCCATGAACTAACGAAGTTTAGTTTGCAGGCTTGGGCTTGTTGTTTAATGTATGAAATTGCAAAAACTGAAGTTTTGCAATTTCCTCATTTATTAAGCAAATTTGATTACGCCTTTGGTGATATCCGCCTTGTTTTTTACGCAATGATCCATCGCCTTTTGCACATCATCAAAATCGAACACAGTGGATACGATTTTCTTTACATCGACCTTGCCTTCGGAAACAGCTTTGATGGCTAAAGGATATATATGACGGTAACGGAAAACCGTTTTTATCGTTATTTCTTTGTTTAAGAGGTTGCTCATGGGAAGCGTAACCATACCGGTACTCGAATATCCGACCATCACAATAGTGCCGCCCTTCTTCACCATGTCAACGGACTGCTGCGCCGCGGCTTCTGACCCGGAAGTTTCGATAGCCAAATCGATACCGCGCGTACCGAAGATGTCTCTGATTCTTTCAACAGGATTAAGCTCCGAACCGTTTATGACGCCGGTTGCTCCCAAGGACATTGCCATATCAAGCCGTTTTTGGAGAACATCCACCACATACACTTCGGCGGCGCCCATTGCTTTTAATGCCAGCAGTGAAACGAGTCCGATGCAGCCCGCTCCAAAAACAACGGCGGATTGTCCGACATGGGCTCCGCCCTGCATCGCGGCGTGAAACCCAACGGCCAAAGGCTCAATGAGCGCGCCTTCCATGGTTGTAACATTTTCGGGCAGCTTGAAACACAAAGCGGCTTCATGCGCGACATATTCTTGAAAGGTTCCGTCTACAGGCGGCGTAGCAAAAAAGACAACATCAGGACAAAGATTGTACTTGCCTTCGCGGCAGAATTCGCAGCGGCCGCAGGTTTTACCGGGCTCCATCGCAACCCTGTCGCCTACGTTCAGGTGAGTGACCGCCGCGCCTGTTTCTACAACGGTTCCCCCCGCTTCATGCCCCAGCACAAACGGCGGTTTGACAATATAGTCACCGATAGCGCCGTGCTCAAAATAATGAAGATCCGAACCGCAAATGCCGACGTATTCAACCTTAACCAAAACCTCATCCGGTTTAATTGACGGAATATCAGCCTGAATCATGTTTATTTTGCCGATACCTTCCATAACGGCCTGTTTCATTTTTCCTTGCATGTGTATGCCTCCTTCTATGTACAATTATACTCCATTCCAGAAGAAAAGAGCAACGCTGATTGGAGTCATTTTCACGGCAAACGCATGAAAGGAA
>DBDH01000087.1:53819-54970 GCA_002293455.1 Treponema sp. UBA937 | reverse complement strand
TTCTATCGCAACATACAATGTCCATGGAAATCCGGGGACTTCAGAAAAACCGCATATTTTGTGTTCATTCATGTAATGATAAGAAGCAATGCCGTTTTTCTCTGTTAAAGTCCTTGACAACATATCGGCGAGGGATTTTAACGCAGCATCCTTTCCCACTTCTGTTATTGGGTTAAACTGATTTATAACCTTGTCTTGATCAGGGTGGGCGACAATAACTCCCTGCTTATTTACCAAAAACGCGTAACCGCTTTTGTAGCGTGTTTTAATTTCCGCCGCCATATTGCTCAGCGCGTCGCTGTTTTTACGGGCAATAAGTACGCCCGCGACAGAACCGCTTAACCCGTTTTCAAAAACAGGAGACGCAAGCATCACTACAGCCTGCCCGGTCGCCCGGCTTATTAAAACATCAGAGATGGCGTTGCTGCCAGAGAAGGCTTTTTGAATATAATCTCTGTCGCCTAACGCGGCAGTTGAATTGTCCGACACGTAACGGGCAGTACCGTCAGGAAAAACCACTCCTATTTCAAGAGCGCCGATACGCGGTACTTCGGACATCAAACTTTCCCTGGTAACTCCATCCCAGTCCATCGCGCGGGTTCTTATGCGGTTTGCAAGCTCCCATGTCTGAGCCAGCTGAGTGTCAAGTCTGGCTTTAATCAGTTCGGCGTTTGCTGTCGCCAAACCGGAAAGCTCGGAATTAAGGGATTCCGTCATGTTTTTTGAGGCTATTATTTCAGAGGTAAAAATAATACCGGCTGCGGTAATTAAAACGACCAACCCGATGAGAAGAGGGATACGAATGCTCAATTTCATACAATAACTCCATCTGTATGATTAAATAAATATATTTTTATATAATGGGAATGAAGTACAAGCAAAAATTATATCACAACTCTCCTGTAACCGGAGAAACACACGTAGCACATATCAAAACTTATGAATTGATGAGAAAAAAAGCTGCTATTTATAGGACCTGCCGGAAGCATATAAATATTGTAACATGAGCAAACGAAAATAGTCAAGGGAAAATTTATCGATTTATTCTCTCTACAATAATCAACAGCTGAATTAATGAAGAATTTGAAACACCAGCGAGAACGATTTTCTTCGCGTGCGTAAGCAATTGCGTCTTCCATGTTCCATTCTTC
>DBDH01000087.1:18154-53802 GCA_002293455.1 Treponema sp. UBA937 | reverse complement strand
TAAATCTGTTGTTTGATTTCATCTGTTGAGAGTCCTTGGTCTAATAGCTCGAGAAAATATGTATCCCGTTCTTCACGGCCTTTTTTTCTGCCTTCGGAACGGCCTTTTGCCATCCCGAACTCTATACCTTCTGCTCTGCCTTCCTCACGTCCATCTTCGCGGCCTTCTTTACGTGCGTAAGCAATTGCGTCTTCCATGTTCCATTCTTCCAACAGCATATTCAAAACCTCCGAACCATGTATCTTCAAATACTCTCTCAGTATATCATGTTTCTCACAATATTTGATAGCTTTTTTTATCGCTTCTTCCAAATTTCCCGACTCTCTTTGGTATTCACGCACTTTATCCACAAAAAAACTGTATTCAGCCAGTTCTTTACAACGATTTACGATCTCCGCGTTTCTCCCTCCGTTGATGTTGATGATCTTTACCTCTAAATCCAAAAGATGATGAGTCCTTTCAGGCAGGCCTAAATCCTCCGGGCTGGCAAATAAATCTGACAAACGGAGAACAGCGGTATCGGGGAACGGGTCAGTTCCGTTGTAAAGCACAAAAAACTCAGGATTGGGAATAGTCAGCCGTCTTTTTGAATACAAGGTACTGCCTTGCGTTTTCTTTTCGAGGATACGGGTGATGTACAGCAACAGCCGCAGAGCCATGTTCGGGTTTATCGTACTTTGATGCTCGATAAGCACGACCAGTTTTCCGCCGATTTCAAACGAGATGTCGTTGTAAAAATCCATGTACAGCACATTTTCGAGTGTGTTAATTTCTATGGGAGTATCCGGCGGCAGAGAAACACCGCCGAGGGCGCCGTAAAGTTCCCTTAGCACAGCTGAATCATTGAACAGCGTTGTGAAGACGCTGTTCTTGTATTTGGTATTTATGGACATAGCAGCCTCCACACCGATATATGGCATTGATGTGGTTTTTGCTTTAATACAAACAGTTTTTTTCAAAAAAAGAGGAGCGGAAAGCCCGACCCGACCACTGGGCCGGGGCAGGCCTTGGTATTTTGATGACACTTTCTACAAATACCGGCGCAGCTTTTCAAACAGTATATCCGTATCCAAGGGTTTGCCGATATGATCGTCCATGCCCGCGGCAAGGCAATTTTCAATATCATCCTTGTACACATTCGCGGTCATCGCGATGATGGGCAGTTTCCGCTTACGGTTATGCTTCGTCAGCAAACTGCGGATGCGCCGGGTCGATTCAAAGCCGTCCATTTCAGGCATTTGCAAATCCATGAATATTAAATCGTAGGCATCCGGATTCGCCGCGACCATATCAAACGCTTTCCGTCCATCTGCAGCTTCGTCGATGATAAATCCCGTGCCGTCCAACAGCGCCAGAAGGATTTCGCGGTTAATCGCTATATCTTCGGCAATCAGCAATCGCTTGCCGATGAACTCCCCGGAGGTATCCTTTTCAGGAATACTGCTGTCGTCAGAAGCCGCGGACGCTGGAAGGGCATCTTGACCGGCACGTCCCAATTTTATGGTGAATATAAACCGGGAACCTTTGCCTTCTTCTGACTCAACCCAAATAGAGCCGCCCATTAGTTCGATAATGCGCTTTGAAATAGACAAGCCGAGACCCGTGCCGCCAAACTTGCGGCTAGTGCCGCCCTCAGCCTGTTCAAAGGCAAGGAAAATTTTCTGCTGCTGTTCAGGGGCTATACCTATGCCGCTGTCGGTGACCGCAACACGCAGTTCATAGGCTGTTTTGTCCGTTGCTTCGGTAAGGGAAACATCGAGACGGATAGAACCTTCTTCGGGCGTGAATTTTACCGCGTTCGCAAGCAGATTGATGATAACCTGTTTCAGGCGCTGCTCATCCCCTGAAACCAGAGACGGCACATCGCCGCCCATATCCATAGAAAAACGCTGTTTCTTTTCATCGATACTGACCTGCACAAAAGAAACGGCTTTTCGGAGCATATCCCCAAACGCGAAAACGCCGATGTTCAGTTCCAGCTTGTTTGCTTCGATTTTTGAGATATCCAATATGTCGTTGATAAGCCCCAACAGATGCGCGGAGGACTCCTCGATCTTGTCGAACGCATAATCTTTCCGACCGGGATCCGCCGCGTTCTTGCCGATGGTGGTCATGCCGATAATGGCGGTCATCGGTGTCCGCATCTCGTGGCTCATGCGTGACAAAAACTCGCTTTTCGCGCGGTTGGCTGCCTGTGCGGCAGTAAGCGCGCTTTGTAACTGGACGGCGGAGACGCGAAGATTCTCCTCCATGTTGTTGCGGATGAGGGCATCGGCAATCAGTTCGCTGGCGGAGCGCAGGATAGTTTCTTCATTTTTGGAAAAAAGACGTTCATTATGGCAATCATCAAAGCCGATGAAGCCCCAGAATTCCTCCTTGACGAATATGGGTACCAGCAGAATAGACAGGATGCCCTGGGGCGACAGTATTGCCTTTTGTTTATCGTCCATGAAACGGACAATGCCGTTAAAACACTGTCCCTGCGCCAATTGCTCTCCCCATCCCGGCGCCATCTCCTCGTAAACCGATTCATCGCCCATCCCTTTATCCTGCTGAGGTTCAACGTTTTCCGACCACTCATAAATCTGGGCGCAGTATAAGCACCCGTCACGTACACGGTTTTTAAGGATATATACGCGGTCCACATCCGATGCTGTAGCCATAATACCCATGGAGCGCAGCAGATCACTTTCAAAGGTATCGACGGAAGATGTCAGCATGACAGCGGACATGCGGTTTACTGTTTGCAGCAGGTAAGTCTGCTGCTCTATCTCACGCATCATCCGGGTGTATTCGCGCATATCCTGTATATATCCGGCAACTACAAAATCATCTCCATATCTGATCCGTTCCAGTGTGACTTCTGACGGAATCGGCGTTCCGTCCAATGATTGATGCATCCACTCTAAAGCGCAATGTCCTTCGGCAAATGCTTTATCTACCATCGCATAAGCTTTCTCAACGGAGTACGCGCCGTCACTTTGATATTCGGGAACGCATTTAAAGAAATTTTCAAGGTGCTCTTTTTTGTCCTTAAACCCAAAAAGTTTAATGGAAGCTTCATTGCAGTCAAAGAGATGGTGCTCGCGGCCCCATAACATGCAGCCAAAGGGCGTTGCGTTGAGCATGAGCTTGGCGTGTTCATTGGCTTCTCGTAATTTTTCCGCTTCATCATTGCGGATTACCACATTTGCCAGCATAAGGCTTGCGGAACGCAGTATATCAACCTCATCATCGGTAAAGGTCCGCTCTTCTGTTAAATCCTCCAAAAGAACGAAGCCCCAAAAAGTGCCTTCAATCGATATGGGGATAACCAGCACCGTCACACAGCCGAATTGTTTCAGCGCGTCGGCTTCCGGCATAAGGCGCACCGGACCATTGATGCACTCGCCGGACGCCAAAATCCCTTCCCAGCGCGGGATATTCTTAGAATATGGGTTGTCCTGGAGTCCAGACACTACTTCGATATAGGAATTTGCATCTTTTTTCCAACGGTAGATTTGCGACGCGTACAAGCCGTCCGGCTTTCGAGTATTGCGTGATATTGACATTCGGTCGATATTCACCATACTGGCAATAAGACTGGAACCTTCCATCATCGCGGTCTCAAAGGTCTCATCCTTTTTTGAAAGAAGAAGGAGCGCCGCGCGGTTCATAATATCGAGCATTTTTTCGCGCTTTTCAAGCGCGTCTTTCGTCCGCTGCATTTCGGTTATGTCCACACCGAAATCCATCTGGGCTTTTCTTCCGCCGGGCCAGTTTATCAGCAGCGATGTCAAACTGTGAGTACAATCTCTGTCCGGATAATACGCATCCCATTGAATTACTTTACCGGTCTCGTTTACAATCTCTTTGTATGGACAGCGGTCGCACCGCTCTGTTCTGCCATGCAGAAATTCATAACAGATTTTTCCTATGCCGTCTTTACCGGCGCCAAAAAAATCACTGGTTTTATCGTTGATAAAAAGAATCTCACCGGTTTCAGGAACGGTTACTAAAATAAGAGCGTCCAAACTGCTGAGGATATTGACCAGAATCTCCTGCGAACGTTTTACCTCGGTTATGTCCACACCGAATTCAAGGTGGGCTTTCTTACCGCCGGGCCAGTCAATCAACCTTGCCGTCATGCGGTGCGTCTGATCAATATGCGGATCAACGGGTTCCCATTGCACAACCGCTTCCGGGTTCTGCTCAAGCTCGGTATACGGGCAATAATCACAGCGCCGAGGGCGTCCGTGCAGAAATTCGTAGCAGGGTTTACCTGTTCCATCTTCTTCAATGCCGAAGAACGCTTTGTTTTTATCGTTGATAAAGAGAATTTCACCGGTTTCGGGAACCGTCGCCAATATAATGGCGTCCAAACTATTGAGGATATTAGCCAGGGTTTCCCGCGAGCGTTTTGTTTCGGTTGTGTCTACGCCAAATTCAAGGTGGGCTTTCTTACCGCCGGGCCAATCAATCAACATTGCTGTCATACGGTAGGTCCGGGCCATATACGGAAGAAACTGTTCCCATTCCAAAACTGTTCCTGGGGTCTGCTTAAGCTCCTCATAGGGGCAGTAATCACACCGCTGCGAGTATCCGTGCAGAAATGCATAGCAGGGCTTCCCTGTTCCGTCTCCTTCAACGCCGAAAAACGCCTTGTTTTTCTCACTGATAAAGAGTATCTCGCCGGTTTCAGGAACAGTCACCAAAATAATGGCGTCCAGACTATTGAGAATATTGGCCAAAATTTCCTGCTGCTTGACGATGCCGGTTATATCCTCAAGGGCGCCTGCCACCCGCAGGGGCGCGCCGTTTTTATCCCTTACTGTTTCTCCAAAGGCATGGAAATAACGGGTTTCTCCGCTTTTTACCGTCATACGGTATTCAATATTAAACGGCGTTTCGCCGGTATAGTCATTCAGATGAGTCTCAAACGCGCTGAGAACTCTGTTCTTTTCATCAGGATGCAAACGGTCCGACCAGCTTGACAGGATATTCGGAAAATCGTTTTCATCGGTAAATCCGAGCATATTGCGGAATTCCTGCGACCAGGTAAAGCGGTTGTTCGGATTGACCGGATCTTCATCTACCACATCCATATCCCAATGGGCGATACCGAGGGCGTCACTGGCGAGCCTGTATTTCATCAAGTCGTATTCTGTGGCGGCTCTATAGTTATGCAATATCTGAGCGAGCAGACGGGCGGCTTCTTGTTCTTCCGGCGGCAAACTGTCGATGTCCAGAGTAACATTGAAGTCGTTGATCTCACCGGCCCCGGCAAGCCGTTTCAGCTCATCCAACAGACCCGAAGTCATGGGCTTTGAAGTCAATGAGTTTCCGGTATTCCTTGTTTCTGATATCATACGCTAATTCCTGGATTTCCTAGATATTGAGGAAATTGCAGCCCCGAACCGGAGGTTTGCACATTCTAAGTTTTGCAGTAATTTCCGTTATATTTGGTTTCCATTATATACATTTGAATCAATCAACACAACCGCGCTGCGTTTTTTGCGGTAATTCTCAATTCAGGCGGCAACGTTAGATTATGTCTATTGATTAAAATATTCCTTTTGTTTATATTTCGGCAGTTTCTTTATGACCTCATCCGCGGCGTGATTAATAAGTTCCAGGATTAATGTGTCCGGCACATCTTTTTGCAAATATACGGAATTCCATAACAAGCTGTCACCGTTGTAATAGCCTTTTGTAACGCCTTCATATTTTTCTCTTAATTCGGCTGATTTTCCGGGATCGCATTTTATAACAACAAAATATTCATTGTCTTTCGGCGCAAGCACAAAAAAGGCGAACACTTTTCCCATTACTTTATAAGAGATCATCGCTTCATCGGAACCCAGATTTTCTTCCGCGCCTTTTACGGCAAGACAATGTTTACGCAGTTCTTCGATAGTCATATTTGCTCCAATTCTAAAGAAATTTACTTGCCAGTTTATGGACTTGTTTTATTTCTTTTGTTTCTAATTTCCACTGCGCCAATTCGTTTTTTATTAATTCGGGATATGTTTTACTGATGTCTTTTAAAGCGTTTCCGACTGATTTTCTTACATATTCACTTTCATCGGCTTTGTGTTCGGATAATATCCTTATTGCTTCCTGGGGATTATCTTTGAAATACGGCTTGTTTGTCCAGATTCTCAATCCTTCGGTAACCGCCCTTCTGCAATTTTTATTTTTGCTATGCAGCCATTCATCGATTGTTTTCAAAGATTTTTCGTAACCAAGGCCTTTGCAATACTGATCAAAAGCCATGCCAAGAAACTCTTGAACCTGCCATAAAGGATTTTCGCTTACGGTATCTTTTAGAAAAAGATACGCCTGTTTTTTATTTGCTGATATAACGCCCATGATATATACCGCGAACGCTTGAATGTAATATAGTTCAGAATTGTAACATTCTACAGCGGCTGCCCAGCATTCTTCCACGGACGCGTTTTTACAGAACGTTTCCGCTTCTTTTTGCATTAAGCCATATCGTTCCTTTCCTGTTTCTTCGTTAAAAAACAAGGCCGCATAATATTGTATATCAATCATGGGTATTGTTTTATCATGTTTATTGTTTTATGTCTATTTTCAAATTAATCACTATTGCATTCCAGACCTGTCTCCCTTCATACTGTATGAATGTCTGATCATTCCAAAAGAGATTTTTGCGCACACAAACATTTTTTGCAAAAATCTCAGTTTTCTATTGTTTTTGTTTTGTGTCATCTTGATGAAGGGCCGGAAGCGGTTCCTCTTGGGCCGGCTTCCATAGCGGCAAATCTGAAAAAACATTTTCCCAATATATCAATTTATTTGATTGAAACTTTTTTAAAAGACGGCGTTCATTTTTTGCTGCAAAAAATTTCCCGGCATCCGGCGGATATGATAGGATTTTCGATGTACAGTTGGAACCGGAACATTATGATAAAAGCCGCGGCGTCTCTGAAAGCGCAAAACAAAGACACTTTTTTATTTTGCGGAGGTCCTGAAGTAACGGCGCGGCCGAATGGATTATCGATTACAGAAGGCGGTTATTTTAATTCGGTCGTCTGCGGTGAAGGCGAATCGGCGGTAAAAGAGCTGGTCGAACATGGCATCAATCATCAAAAACCTCAAACGTTTTTCCCGAATACCGGTATTCCGAAAGAAGATATAGCATGTTTACCCTCACCTTGGCTTGAAGGTATTCTCGACGCGCAAAACAGGGACGGCGTTCTTTGGGAACTGGCGCGCGGTTGTCCGTATGCCTGCACCTATTGCTATGAATCAAAAGGCGGCAAAACGCTGCGCTATTTTTCAGATGAACGGATTTTTGCGGAGCTGAACTATTTTTCGAAAAGCAATCCGTCTTCGGTTTTTGTTCTGGACCCGACTTTCAATACAAACAAAGAAAGAGCAGCGGTCATTCTTCAAGCTATCAAGAAAACGGCGCCGAAGATTCATTGGCATTTTGAAATTCGGGGAGAATTGCTCACGAGAAATCAGGCAAAGCTGTTCGGCGAAATAAACGCTTCATTGCAGATTGGGCTTCAATCCGGCAGTCCTAAAGTCTGCGCACTGGCCGGAAGAACGTTCAATCCCGATCTTTTCGCGTCGAAAATCGGCCTGCTTCATGAAGCAGGCGTGTCTTTCGGACTCGATCTTATCTACGGCCTTCCCGGTGACAGTCTGGACGGCTACAAAAAAAGTCTCGATTACGCATTATCCCTCTATCCCGACAATCTTGATATGTTCAGGCTTTCAGTGTTGCCGGGAACATTGATGTATGATGAGACAGAATCGCTTATGCTGCGGGCAGACAAAGAAGCGCCTTACGAGCTCATATCCGGAAAGAATTTTTCGGCGAACGATCTTTATAAAGCGGAATGTCTTTCCCGGGCGGTGGATTTATTTTACAACCGAGGAAGGTCTGTAGCATGGTTCAATCAAATACTGTTTCCTTTAGGGAAAAAGCCTTCGGCGTTTCTTGAATCTTTCGCGGATTTTTGGGATACGCAAAAAGTACCGGCGGCATCCCTCGATTCTTTTGAGATTGAAAATTTGCAGCTAAGTTTTTTAGACACATGTTACAAGAAAGCGAAGAAAGATTATCTGCTTCCTCTGGTTTGGGATATTGTCCGTTTTCACGGAGCCTGGGGCAGAGCTTTAGCGGAAGGAATTAACACGGAAATAATCTGCAATTATCATCCGGACGCAATTTTCAATGCTGATACAATGGATGTGGAAGAATTAGCCGAAGACCTGGAACCGTTCCGCTGCAAGCTGTCGGTAAAATCTTCACCGGAAAAACCGGAGTATTCAGTTACCAGGAAATGATACTTGAACATCGGCGGCATCAGCGTTTTTGTGTAACTTACTTTGTTTGATGAGCCGGCTCATGGTTCTGAAACCGCGCAAGCGGATCCGGCAAAATGTAACCGATATTATTTTTTGCCGCTTTAACGAGTATTGAAAATATCCGGGAAAGATGCTTCTTTGTGGTTTCATCAGTGTCGTTTATGGTTTTAATCATAGCGGCAGCGCTTTTCAGCCATTGAGAAGTAAGCTCCTGCAGGCTGTGAGCGTCAGTCGAGGTGAGTATAGTATACAAATGATTAACAAGTTCTTTTCGTTGTTCAGGGTTTAAACCGCTGAGCCATTCCTTCATGGTTTTGTCAATAAACTTGCTGCTGTTATCAACTTTATCAAGTCTTACAAAATCATTGTATACTACCTGCCATGAAAAAAGATCGTGCTGCATCAATCCCTTTTGAGCGCTTTCAACAACGGTATATCCTTCCTCATGTTCAAAGAGCATTCCAATGACAGAAGTTTGAGGAACGAAAGTATGGATCCTATTCATAACGCACTGAAATGAAGGGGCATCGATTATGTCTTGGCTGAATCCGGGGCCGTCGTTGTTATATACTTCGATGATTCTTTTCTGAACATGTTTATTACAAAAAGCAGACGCGTATACCGCAAGATTCCCTCCCTTGGAATGTCCGCCGACCCGCAGGGATTTTCGGAACATCTTCGCGATTTTTTCCAGGTACGCGGCCGCGTCCAATTGAGACGGAACAGCCGAAAGAAAACTCATATTAAAATCTTCTTTCCATCCTACAATAGTCCAATCAGTACCGCGGAAAGAAATATACGGAGGAAACGTTTTGCCGAAAATACAAAGCGCCGAAAATTGTTCTTCTTCCGAAATATCAATATTGTTCACATAGTGCGTAAGCCGGAGATTTCCGAATCGTTTTGAAGCGCCAAGCACAGACAGAAGATGAGGATCCTCTTTCATATGAACTGAGGAAAACTGCCGCGTGTCAGGATTTTCGGCAAGAGACCGAAACCGCTCTGACGCGTCCGAAAGCAGAATCGAATCCTGGGAATCAGGCCCCGGAACAATGTCTTCAAACGGCAGGTAGGAAAGCCTTGAGAGAATCAAATTATCAACAGGATTAAACGGTGATTGTTTAAATGTTAAATCGCCGCGCCAATCAAGATAATCGAAAATATTAGCCATGTCTTTTTCCCCATCACACTTTGTGAATATAATTAATATAATATGTTTTTTAAAATGTGAAAAGATAAAACCCAATTTCATCAGCTGTAAAACATACGCCGCGCGCCGCGCTCTGGAGCATCCGCGTCATTTGCTTTATTATGTCAAGCATGAAGTCTGACGGCGATTCCTTGCGGCATATTTCCTCTATAGGATTTTTAGTGCATCCATTGTACGATAACCGAAGGAATAAAATTTTTCTGATAGGCCGGCTGGCCGACGGCCGTTCCTTCGCCGCGGCGGATACAAACTGGAAACCTTATATTCATATTTTCAAAACAGATGAAGACCGATGCAGACAGATTCTGTCTGATATATGTTACACAATTGAATCAAGTCAGGAAAAATCATTTTCAAGAAAAGATGTTCTCTTAAAAATTATTTTTAAAACAAGCGGGGAACGTTCGCAGGCCGCGTCAATGTTGCAGAACGCGGGCATCATATCTCCTGACATGGACATGAAGATTATCGATTTGTATCTTATCGAAAAGCGGCTAAAAGGCCCCCTGCGGATTGAAGGGATTCCCAGGCCCGGACGCTTGGTCGATCTCGTGTTTTCCGATCCGATTATTTCACCGCTTCCATCCGGTCCGGAAGTAAAACTGATTATCGCTTCTATCGATATTGAAACCAACGAAGCGGACCAGTCAATTAACGCTCTTTCTCTTGTTGTAAAAGATTCTTCGTTTCACGCTATCTTTTCAGAAGTTTTTCTTGTCTGGAAACATGACGGAACGCCGCCGGAAGAAAAACATATCCAATGTTATTTTTCGGAATTATCGCTCTTAAAAAGTTTTATCAAACATATTCAGGAACTGGACCCGGACGTCATTACCGGCTGGAACATTTTAGATTTTGATTTTCCGCATTTGATGAAACGTTTTGAATTTCACCGCCTCATTTGTTCTCTTGGACGTTCTTTTGATTCCGCAAAATATTTCCCCGGAGAAGGACGCCGTTCAGCAGCGGTCATTGTCAGCGGACGCCAGGTAATAGACGCCCTTCGGATTGCCCGCGCTTCACCGGAAAAATACGAAGATTATTCTTTGGAAACGGTCTCGCGGGCTGTCCTTGGAAAAGGCAAATTGAACGCCTCCACGGGCCGGAATAAGATTGCAGAATTGACAAAACTCTATAACGAAGAACCTGTTAAGTTTGCCGAATATTGCCTCCGGGATTCCGAACTGGTTCTGGATGTACTTGAAAAAACCGGCCTCTGGAAACTTACGCTTGAACGGGCTCAGCTCACGGGCGTTTCTCTTGATAAAGCCTGGACCAGCGTGGCCGCCTTTGAACGGATTTACGGAATGGAACTTTCAAAACGGAACATCACTCCCGTTCCGCTGGAATCGTATGCAGCAAGACGGGTAAGCGGAGCGGCAGGCGGCACCATTCTTGACCCCGAACCGGGCTTGTTTCCCAATGTGGCGGTATTCGATTTCAGGAGCCTCTATCCGACAATCATGAGGACATTCAACATCGATCCCTTGGCGAACACTCTTACCAACACTGATTCATACACCTCATCAGGTGTATACGAAGGGGTATTTTCTAAAACAGATGATCTTTCAAAAGAACTCTTTGCCGGTGAGAAACCGTCAATTGATAATCGTATCACAGCTCCCAACGGCGCAAAATTCATTCGAGATGCCGGGATTCTCCCTTCATTGATTGCGGAATATTTTTCCGCACGGAAAAAAGCCATCGAAAAAAATGATACCGTGAGTGCTTATGTTTATAAAATATTGATGAACAGTTTTTACGGCGTTTTGGGAACCGCGTCATGCAGATACGCAAAGACCGAACTTGCGGGAGCGATCACCAGTTTCGCGAGAAAGTGGCTGCTTTTTTCCAAAGACTGGTTTGAAAAAAACGGCTACAAAGTTTTATACGGAGACACCGATTCGCTTTTCGTAAAAACCGGTTTTCCGGACAGCATTTCCTATCAGGATTTTTCCAATACATGTAAAGAACTTGCGGCAAAACTCAGCCATGATCTTTCAAAAAAAATAGAAGAAGAGTATCAGGTAGATTCTTTCCTGGAACTGCGTTTTGAAAAACCTTACAGAAAATTTATGATTCCTCCGCTGCGTTCAATGAAAAACGGGGCCAATCTTAGAGGCCGGGCAAAAGGATACGCGGGTTTTGTTTTTCATGAAGACGGTTCTCTCAATGTAGAAGTAAAAGGAATGGAAGCCGCGAGAAGCGATTCCACACCGCTGGCAAAAAGGATTCAAGTGGAATTACTGGAACTGGTTTTCCGCGGCGGAACAGAAGCCGAATTGAGAAATCATGTAATCGATATAATAAAACAACTCCAGGCAGGCAAACTTGATACAGAACTTGTTTATAAAAAACGTCTCAGGCGTCCACCGGAAAATTACACGGCTTCTACTCCGCCCCAAGTAAAAGCCGCAAGAATCCTGGGATGGAAAGGCAGGCGGGGAAATATCGAATATTACTGGACGGTGAACGGTCCTGAACCCGCCGAAAAACTGGAATCCCCCATGGATTACAATCATTACATTGATACCCAGATTTTGTCCGTAGCAGGTTCTATCGCCCTTGCGGCAGGATGGAATCCGCAGATGTTTCCGGAACGGGGAAAAAACCGCCAAGCCCTAGAAGACGGTCAAATGGAACTGGAATGGTAGTGCAAAAAATCTTGTTTTTTACTATACTGTGAAGAAGATGCTATTCAGGAGTACCATCATGACAGATCAGGAAATTTTACGTCACATTGATCATACGCTTTTAAAGCCCTTTGCTTCGTGGGAAGACATAAAAAAATTATGCAATGAAGCTGTCGAACATAAAACCGCGTCGGTCTGCGTTCCGCCGTCTTATGTCAAACGGATTTCCGAAACGTATGGAAACGATCCTGTAATTTGCACCGTCATCGGTTTCCCGCTTGGGTACAGTGTAACATCAGCAAAATTGGCGGAAGCAAAAACGGCGATTGCGGACGGCGCGTCTGAAATCGATATGGTCATTAATATCACCGATGTGAAAAATAAACGATTCGTTGAAATTGAAAATGAAATTGCGGCAATAAAAAAAGAAATCGGCAGTCATATTCTGAAAGTCATCATCGAAACATGTTACTTGACTGATGAAGAAAAAATCACGCTCTGTGGAATAATAACCCAAACCGGAGCCGATTACATTAAAACATCCACAGGCTTCGGTTCCGGCGGCGCACTCATGGAAGATATTTTGCTCTTTAAAAAGCATATCGGTCCAAACGTAAAAATGAAAGCCGCCGGAGGAGTAAAAACACGGGAAGACCTTGAAGCCTTTATTCTTGCGGGCTGTGACCGGATAGGAACCAGTTCCGCGCTTTCGCTTCTGGCGGGAAGTAAGAGCGGATCGTATTGAACACAAAAAAACCGGCAAATGCTGGAAAAGAAAAGTGAGCGAAGAAAATTCTCTTTCGTCACTTTTCTTTTCTCATTCCATCAATTAATCCAATCTACGCTTATCGATCCATTACTTGTTTCCAGATCGATTTTCATATTAGGATTATTTTCCGGCCCGATAATTCCGCGATACAGATGATCATCATTTACCGGCCTCGAAAGATTATTATCAAAAGAAGTTCTTACACGGCCGTTTATTGTTCTGGCGGAAAACTGGAAAAACAAATCCCGCGGAATGTCGAGGTCAATACTGCCGTTATTTGTTATAAGAGTTATATCACCTAACACTTCCGCGGTACTGCATGTAATTTTTGCGTTAGATGTTTCAGCCCTGATATTTCCATTTACCGAATCAATAACAATACTGCCGTTGTCCGTTCTTGCGTCTGCCGCCCCATCGATGTTTTTTAGTTCAACGCTTCCATGGGACGCTTTTACACCAACATTTCCGTTTATCGAATCAATAACAATACTGCCATTGATTGTTCTTGCGTCAATTATTCCATCGATATTTTTTATTTCAATTTTGGCATTGGATGTTTCAGCGTTGATATCTCCATTTACCGAATCAATAACGACGCGGCCATTGCTCGTCCTTACGCTTAAGCTCCCCGTGTAAGATTCCGGTACATATAGTTCCGCTTTTGCTCTAAAATCGCCAAAGCTGATAATCTTATGCGGACGTCTGCCGCTTTCAATCCTCACATTCCCGTCCGTACTCCTTACATCGGCGTAATAATCAACTTTATCTTCACTCATGTATTCTTTAAGAACAAGAGAAGATGTATTGCCTTTTAAAATCGTAACATTTTCGTTGTTATAAGAAATACTGATATTGTGAATCCCGTCCAATGCAATATTCTGTTCATTTACGAGGTCCATCTCAAACGCTGCCCCGCAATATGCCGACAGCCCGATTAATGCGAATACCGCAGTCAAAAATAATTTTTTCATAAAAAATCCTTTATTTGTGTCTCTATAAGACTTAGTGATGTTTATCAATAGACTTCTTCGAAAACTGAAGTTTCCAAAGAACTCAATTTTTCTCATGAAAGAACTCAAGCCTAAGATATATCAATAAGATGAGAAAACCGACAAATCATAAAAACTCTGACTAAAAAACGAGCGGGGAGCAGTCAGCATTGAACAAGTAATAAACGTAAGATTTTTTCATCTCTTCTAACTGTTCCCTGCCATCTGCTAAACGTTAATCGTCCTCTCTCACGATTTCGATTTTCACGCCGCCATTTTGATCAAGATATTCCTGGGGCGGCACGGTTACTTTCAGAATACCGTTCTTAAAAACGGCCTTAACCTTCTCTTGATCATATTTATCCGCGGGAACAAAATACTTTTGCTTTTCAATATCCTTGAGTTTCAGGCGCCGTTTAAAAAACTTGAGATTTTCGCCGGTTTCAGGCGGAACATCAATCGCTGCCGAAAAAATCATATAATCCCCCTGAAAATTCAGGGAGATATTTTTCTCATCAAATCCGGCAAGGGCAAACTCAAAAATCAGATGACGATCCTGAGTCATAAACATGTTCATAGGAGGATAAGAATAGTTTGGGTAATAATCGGCGTTTTCATCGCAATGTTTCCATTGAGTTTCAAAATTGAAATCGTTGAAATTGCGTTTAAATTCATCGCCAATACTGCGGGCGGCGTCGAATATTTCATCGAAAACCTGCCCAATGTCATTATAATTCCGGTTGCTTTTCATATAAAGCTCCTTTTTCCGGCCCAAAAGGCCCAGTAAATAAAGGATTCTCCCAACGGAGCAATCCCAGCGGGTATACCACCCGGCTTGATACAATTCCCCGACAAGGACATCATATCAAATTCAATATACTATGGATTCTAAAATAAAGCAACGATAATCTGAGGTAATTGCAAAACTCCAGTTTTTGCAATTACAAGCGGCTCATCTTCATGTTTTACGTTTCGTTTCATCAAGCACTTTAACAACCCAGGGATTATTTTTCGCGAATAACTTTTTACGGTAGATAACGGCCGCGAAACCGGCAAGAAAAAGACCGATAACGCCGACAGCCGCCCGAATCCCGTCACCGGAAGCGGGGAAAAAAAGCATCATGATAAGATACGCTGCCGCGAAACCTCCAAGCGGCGGCAACATCGACTGCAAAAACTGGATAAACGCTCCAGCCGTACTAATCTCAATTTCGACAAACTGTCCCGGAAATAAATCGAGATGACGGCGGTTTTCCGCGGCAATAATTTTTTTGTTGGACTTACATTCCTGATTCATACAGCCGAAACAGTCGGCAAGTTCTCCGCAAGAAACCGTTACCGTCTCTCCGTGAATTTCGCTAATTCTGCCCGTCTCTCTCACGATCCGCCTCCGGCAAAGCTATCTTGATCCGTTCTATCGATTTGCTTCTTCCGCTTTCATGTATTTCGATTATAAGCCCCTGCATTTCAGGTTTATCCCAGGCTTCCGCCGACCATTCCGGAATCCCCGAACGCAGTTCACGGATTTTTGTTTCAGCATCCAATCCTCCAACAGAATTGATGCTCCCCGTCCGGCCCGCGTCAGTAATATACGCTGTTCCGTCAAAAATGCCTTCATCGGCAGTTTGTACCTTAAAGTGCGAACCGATTACCGCGGAAGATTGTCCTCTCGCCGCCTGCAAAAACATTATTTTTTCCGCGGTGGTAGACGCGTGAAAATCAATGATCACAATAGGCGTTTCCTGATGCATCCGTTCAAGCATTATGGGAATCCGCGCGAAAGGATTATCCGCATGAAGCCGCAGGAATCCGCTTTGACCCAGCAAAGACGCCACAGCTACTTTTATATTTCCGGCTTTAAATATCCGCGAACCATAGCCGGGCGCGGATGATGTCAAATTATCCGGACGCAGAACATACGGAATCTTGTCAAAATTTTCGACCATATCTTTTTTGAAGAAACAGCAATCGCCTGTGGTCAAAACATCCGCGCCAATCTTCCGCAAATATCCGGCATGATTCCTTCCAAGCCCGGCTCCTCCGGTAACTCCGTCGGCACAGGCAATGACAAAATCAATCTTCCTTTGATTTTTAAGTTCCGCAAGTCCTTTTTTAAAGGAATACACTCCTGCTTTTCCGATAATTTCAGCAATATATGCGATAGTCAATTAATTCTCCAAACATTTATCAATGTATAATACTTGAGAAACAATGTTTTCCAATAACGGTATGTTTAAAAAACAGAGCTCTTATCCCAGAAGATGATTATCCGCGAGCGGGATTGTATTCGGGGCATCAAACTCCTCCGCACAAATAAAAACTTCTTCGATAATTATTCACGTTCGAGTTTTTTATTTCGGAAAGAATGCGTTCAAACTCGGCAGCCGCCCGATAATCTTCCAATTCCCTGCAAACATCCCGCGCATTATAAAGAGCATCATAATAATGAGGCAGCAGCGTGAGCGCTTGTTCAAAGCAATAACGGGCTTCTTCAAAATCCCCTTCCGCAAAATAGAGAACCCCTAAATCATTCCAGGCTTTGGAATTGGTACCATCCAGCATGAGCGAACGCTGATAACTGCTTTCGGCGAGATCAAAGTATTCCAACTCATAATATATCAATCCCAAGGAAAGCCACGCGTCGGCAATTTCATCATCTATCGCTAACGCGTTCTTAAAACTAATGACGGCTTCATCATATTCCCCGGTTCGCTGCTGGGCAATTCCCAAATTCAACCAAAGAAGCGGATTTTGGGATTCCAACATAAGAGCTTTGCGAAACAAAGGAATGGCATCATTCGGGCGGTTTGCCTCTGTCAAAGCTATTCCAGAATTATTAAGATCAGCGGCAGTTTCCATATTCCCCTCCTAAATCTAACATACAAAAAACAACCCTTTTTTCTGATAGTAAATTTTCAGAAAAATCAACAAATTGTGACAAAATACTTTACAGATTCAATTTTTTTGACCATCCAAAAAGATAATTACTTTCTGGACCTTCTATGCTCTTTCAAACAGGCCTTTTAAGCGGAATAATCTCAAAGGCACCTGTTTAAATCTGAATGCCGGTTTTCTTTAAAAAACCGTTAAGCGGAATAAAGTTACTCTCGTTCATAAGCTTTCCATCCTGATAATACCTCACATAGGGAATTTCTCTGTTTTTAAATCCATTTTCCTTAAACATCATAAACTCTTCAGCCCAGCTTTCCTTATCATACTCGATAAAAAAGATGGAAAAATCGATAGAGGCATCTTTTGCTTTTCTTTCAGCCTCATCCAAATACCGACGCATCGCAGCCCACTGCGGACACCAACTTTGAGTCAGAATAATCACTGTTTTTGATGTTCTACCGCAGATGTCTTCGGCAAATTCACCGTGTTCAACAGCAAATACACAATCTTCTTTTGTTAATGTATATATCATCACTATCAATATAACGCTTCAATTCCTTTTCTGCAATGAAAAGGAGAAAAAAAATACACATATACAAAAATAGTAATTCTGTGATATACTTATGGACAACATTGTTAAAAGCATAAAGGGGTAACATCCTTTTTACTATTATCATACCTTAAAGAAGATCAACGTGAAAGATTTAAACGATTTTAACGACAACACTTCGGAATATGAATTATTTTCTCACATTTATGATAAAGCGACCGCCAGGGAATTTACCACTTTTTCGGCACTCAAGGAATATCTTTCTCCGATAATTAAGGACAAAAGAACCCATCCAGTTGTTATGAAAGGATTTGATTTGATCAAATCCCTAAATTGGGGGTTTTTTTCGGGGATTTCCAAGAATACGCACGGAAAAATCTGGCGCGAACTCGTTATCCCCGACCCGCATTTCCCTGAAGCAGGCAACTTAAAACGGACGATTTCTATATCAAATCTTTATATCGCCATGCTGGACATTCATGGATACACAAAATTCTGTCAGGATTCCCGGAAAAATTTGTCTATGCTGCATACGTTGGATAGATCAATCAATCGCGAAATAAGAACTATTTCTACCCAGTGCCATTGTGTCAGTCAGCGTGAACGCGGAGATGAAATTGTTATTGTAGCGGCTTCCGCCACGGACGCGCTGATGGCGGCATTATCCATTTCTGATTTTTTTGCAAACACCAACGTAGTTGACGATCCCGCAATATCCACTCAAAGGAGCGGAGACGCGGCTATTCTTCCAACCTTCAAAATTTCCGCGGGAATTGCCGGAGGAAATACTTCGATTCCTCTTATTATTACGGAAGCCGGGAATCTTTCAGGTTTTCTTTTGAATACCGCGGCACGTCTGCAATCCCGCGCCAATGAACTTTCCCCCAAAGAATCCAGAGTCATGACTACAAAACAGATGTATATCAACTTTGTGAAGGAAAATTCAGTAAATAAATGCTCACTGCTTAAAAAAGACAAGATTTATTTTTTTGATACTGGTCTTATTGAATTTAAAGGAGTTATGCTTCCCACCTGTGAAGTGGTTTTTAAGGAAAGTGAACGATATAAAGAAAAACTCAGCGAAGAAATAAATAAATTGTATGTATCCATTCGGGACAGCCTGTGGGAGCAGAAAGTATTCCTCGATTTGATGGATCTTATTGTAAAAACAGCTGTTGTCATGCCTCAATTCGGAGTAAGCCCTAAAAAAGCGATCTCAGGCATTCTCCTTGTGACCAATGATACGACGATTCAATTGTGTGAAATAGCGGTTAAAGCCTATCTTCAAGATGAAGATTATTTTCATGCCATGGAAACGCTTGACCATCTCATTGAGATCATGGAACTGATTCCGAATTTCGACAGATTGATTCTGGATTATGTAAAAGGTGTGGCGGACAAATACGGTCTTATGATGAAACTCTACGAAGAATGCATCGACAAGCAAATAGATGACAAAATCGAAAATATCTTTGACGGTAACAACTTAAAAACCTATTATGCCGCCAAAAACGGCGTGGTAGTGTATGAAAAACTCCGAAAGGCCGCCAAAAAGTCTCCCGAACTTATCATGAAAAAAAATCTTTGGTACAACTTAATAAAGCAAAACAAAGAAAAGATGACGATGACGATTTATTCCGGGAAAAAATGAGCAGCTCCGAGGCGCGGCGTATACGCCCAGTCTCGGGGTATTAACCACAATTGCGTTCCCCATTCTCGGACTTTAGTGAATTCAACCGCCAGACTTTGTCGGTCCCTGAGCCTGTCGAAGGGACAAACAAAAAAGCTCCCGAATTACTGAAATTCAGGAGCTTCTCATCACGAAACAATTTTGCCTAACCTAAAGGCTCTTTGTACCGTTTTTAACAGCGGCTTTACAAGTCTTGCATACCTTAATTTTGGCTTCGCCCGATGCCTGCTCGTACAGCACTTTGATATTGGTTCTTTTGCATACCGGGCATTCTCCCCGCCCGCGGGAAGGAAGTTCCCGAATGCCTTTTCCTCTGTGCGCTTTCGACATGATCCGTTCCTCCCTTATGCCTCAGCCTTCGCTGTCTTGGGGGCTTTTTCTTTCTTTTCCCCTTCTTTCTTTGCTTTGGCTTCTTTTTTTGCCTTTTTATCGCCATCGCCGGTATCAAGTTTATAATCAACCAATTCAAGGATAACAATCTCAGCGGCGTCACCCTGGCGCTCGCCAAGTTTAAGAACCCTTGTATACCCGCCGGCCCTGTCTTTCATCCGGGGGGCAATATCGGTAAACAATTTTGCAACCGTTCCTTCGTCAAACAAACGGCTGGAAACAATCCGGCGGTTGTGAACGGTATCAATCTTGGCCCGGGTAATCAATTTTTCAGCGCTCCGGCGTATTTCCAGGGCCTTTGCCTTGGTTGTGGTAATTCTTTCATGTTCAAATAAAGAAGTAACCATATTCCGGGTAAGGGCTTTACGGTGGGCAGAACGCCTTTCAAGCGCATTAAAGCCTCTTCTATGCTTCATCTTTCTCTTCCTTTTTCGGGGGCACTCTGACCGCGTTCTTTAGAAGGTTTGTATCCGTAATTCCAAGGCTCAAATTCCAATCTTTCAATTTTTCCTTGATTTCCTGGAGGGATTTCTTGCCAAAATTTCTTGTCTTGGCAATATCATCTTCGGTTTTCCGGGTCAATTCCCCAATGGTCTTAATATTCGCATTTTTCAAACAATTTGAAGATCTGACAGATAACTCCAATTCTTCCACCGGAGTAAAAAGAATCTGGCGGATTCTCTCATCATCTTGATCCAAATCATCATCCGTTCCAATACCGTTTTCATCAAAATTGATAAAAACAGAAAAATGATCTTTAGCAACCTTGGCCGCTTCCGCTAACGCGTCATCCGGTTTAATGGTACCATCGGTCCAAACTTCCAGGACCAGCTTATCGTAATCGCTCCGCTGCCCAACACGAGTGGGTTCCACGGCAAATTTCACCTTCTTTACAGGAGAAAATATCGCGTCCATAGGGATAGTACCGATTACCTCAATATACCGATCATTCACATCAGAAGGAACATAACCGCGGCCCAAATCAATTTGAACTTCAAACTCAAGTTTGGCATCATCCATCAAAGTCATAACATGATGTCCGGCGCTTAGCACTTCAACCTGACCAATCCGGGCAAAATCATCACTTTTGATTTCACCTTTACCGGACCATTCATACAGCACGGTATCCTGCTCTACGTCTTCAGGAAGTTTAAGCCTGATTTGTTTGAGATTGTTGATCACTTCAAGGGTGTCTTCCACGATATTGGGTATAGTCTCAAACTCACTCGATACATTATGAGGAACCCCGTCAGCGTCATAGGAAGTAATTTTGACGGCAGTAATCGCGTATCCCTGAATTGAAGACAGGAGCACCCTCCGCAAAGTATTTCCCACCGTCGTACCAAAACCAGGTTCGAATGGAGCAACAATGAACTTACCATAATCAGCTTTAAGTTCACCATGCTCAAAGGTGATACCTTTCGGACGTTTGAATCCTTTAAGAAGGTTCTTACGGGCCATGGGGACTCCTTATTTAGAATATAATTCGACGATCATCTGTTCCTTAATATCCGCCAAGTCGGTTATATCACTGCGTCTGGGAACAGCCATGAACGTACCTTTCATAGCGTCGGGATCAAGCTGAAGCCAAGGCATAAGCCCGGACTTGCCGAATTCCTTAAGCGCCTCTTTTACTACTACCAAGTTTTTACTGGATTCTTTAATTTCGATAACATCATTCGGCCGTACCAAATAGGAAGGGATATTTACCCGTTTCCCGTTCACAGTTACATGACCATGCAGTACAATCTGCCTCGCCTGAGACCTGCTTGCCGCAAACCTCATTCTATATACAACATTATCAATTCTGCGTTCCAATAATTCAAACAAATTTTCACCGGTAATACCGGGCATACGGAGCGCCCTTTCAAAGAAAAGACTAAACTGCTTTTCCTGCATACCGTAAATTCTCTTGAGCTTCTGTTTTTCACGAAGCTGCAAACCATAATCGGAACGTTTTCCCGCCCTGGCTTTGGGATCTTTTCCCGGAGCAGCGCGTTTTTTATTTATGGGACATTTGTCGCTCTTACAGCGGTCGCCTTTCAGCATGAGCTTTTTCTGCTCAGTGCGGCAAAGCCGGCAGACAGGTCCTGTATATCGTGCCATTGCGTTTCTCCTTAATTAAATGCGCCGTGTTTTCTTAGGCCGGCAGCCGTTATGCGGAATAGGGGTCACATCATTGATAGACTTTACTTTAATTCCCAAAGCGCCAAGCTGACGAATAGCCGATTCGCGGCCGATTCCGGGACCTTTTACATAGACATGTACTTCACGGAGCCCAACCTGGAGAGCTTTCTGCGCGGCGGTTTCCGTTACCGACTGAGCGGCAAAAGGCGTCGATTTCTTTGCGCCCCTAAAGTTAAGCCCGCCGGAACTTGCCCAGGAAATAGCGTTACCCATAAGGTCTGTAATCGTAACGATAGTATTATTGAACGTCGCTTGAATATATACGTTCCCTTCATATACGGACTTTTTCTCTTTCCGCTTCTTTGTATTCTTGTTATTAGCAGCCACTTATCACTGTCCTCCGCTATTTCTTCTTGCCGGCAACGGTCTTCTTCTTGCCTTTCCGGGTACGCGCATTGGTCCGGGTCCGCTGACCGCGAAGGGGCAAGCCCTTTCTGTGACGCAAGCCACGGTAACAGCCAATATCCATAAGCCGCTTGATATTCAGAGCAATTTCGGTTCTTAAACGGCCTTCCACTTTATAATCGTTATCAATGAGCGTCCTGAGCTCATTCAACTCTTCCTGAGAAAGATCATTGATAAAGCGCATGGGATCGATTTTTGCCTTTTCGCAAATTTCATCCGCGCTGGAACGCCCAATCCCGAAAATATACGTTAAAGCGATATTAACATGTTTGTTGGGGAGGTCAACCCCCGCTATACGTGCCATGAATCCCCCTTAACCTTGCTTCTGCTTATGTTTGGGATTCTGACAAACGATACGGACAATTCCGTTCCGCTTAATCACTTTGCATTTATCGCAAATAGGTTTTACACTTGTCCGGACTTTCATCCTAAGTTCTCCCTTTTTAATCTAGTTAATAAGATTTCATGCTTTGTAGCTTGGGGCCGCATAAAACCGTATCATTCTATTAAAACGAATTTTCCGCAATTCGCCTAGTGGTCAAAACAGTTTCCCGATCCATCCGACCGAAAAACAACTATAAATTCCTTCCCCGAATCCGGCCTTTTTTCGTAAGTCCGTCATGATGATGCATTTTGAGCAATGCTTCAACCTGACTCATGGTATCCAAATCAACACCGACCAAAATCAAGAGTGAAGTACCGCCCATCAAATACGTAATTGAGGGGGGGAAATTGAACAGCCGCTGAATAATCGTCGGCAGTACCGCGATAACCGCAAGATACAAAGATCCGGGCAGCACGATACGGTTCAATATCTTTGTCAAATGTTCTTCTATTCTGTCCGACCGGATTCCGGGAATGGAACCGCCGTTTTCACGGATATTCTTCGCGATTTCGACAGGATTCAAACTGACCTGAGTATAGAAATACGCAAAGAAGACGATCAGAAAAACATACAAAACATTGTACAATAAACCTTGGGGATTCAGCGCCCTGGACACAGCCGCGAGCCAAGCCACATTACCGCCCACTGTTTGAGCAATCTGAAGGGGGAAAGTCAAAATTGACGACGCAAAAATGACAGGAATGACCCCAGACGGATTGATTTTAAAAGGAATATACGTGTTCTGCGCGCCGTACATTTTCCGGCCTACAACACGCTTCGCGTAGTTAACCGGTATTTTCCGCTGCCCCTGCTGTTCAAACACAACAAGAGTAACAATACCGATAAACATAATCAAAACGATGATAACGAATACCAGGTTAAGTTCTCTGGCCCGGACCTTGACAATGAGTTCCCAGACAGCCTGGGGAAGCCGCGCCACAATACCGGCAAAAATCAGCAAAGAGATACCGTTTCCGATACCGCGCTTCGTAATCTGTTCGCCGATCCACATGAGGAACATGGTTCCCGTGGTAACCGTCATCATCGCGATAAGCGTAAATGACAGCATGGAAACGGTAAGCAGATCAGGGACCACACGGGAAATGGACTCGGCATAGCGGGTTACGGCAAATGACTGCACAAGACAAACCGCCACAGTACCTATCCGCTGATAACCTTGAATTTTCTTCTTTCCGCCATCTTCCTCGGACAACTTTTTGAGCGAAGGAAACACAATCAGCAGAAGCTGCATGATGATGGACATGGAAATGTAAGGCATGATCCCCAGCATGAAGACGGAGAAGTTTGAAAAAGCGCCGCCGGCGAAGAAGTCCAAGTAATCAACAATAGCGTTTCCCGAATTCGCCTGGGATTGGAAATACGCGTTCAGCTCACTGATGTTAATCCCCGGAATCGGAAGTATCGCGCCAAGGCGGAAAATGATGAGCATTACCGCGGTGAACAAAATCCGTTCCCTGAGTTCCTTAACTCTAAAAATACCTACCAATGGATTAGCCATGAATAATTCCCCCTGGCATTCTCTAAAAAACCATACAATAGTTTTTAAAGAATGCCTTGATGCTTATGCATCGCGTGAACGCGGTGTAGTTTCTGCGACCGAGCCGCCGGCTTTCTCAACCTTTTCTTTTGCCGATGCCGAAATAGCAACCGCGTCAATGGTGAGCTTCTTAGTAAATTCCCCATCTCCGAGGATCTTAACCGGTACAGAACTTTTAATCAAACCTTTCTGAATGAGGGTTTCCACGCTGACGGTTTCCCCATCGTTATACCTTTTCTGGACTTCACCCAGGTTGATCACCTGAAAAACCTTCTTAAAAGGATAATTTGAGAATCCCCGGTGAGCGAGCCGGCGGTACAGAGGCATCTGACCGCCTTCAAACCCGACATAAGTTTTTCCGCCGGAGCGTGACTGCTGTCCTTTATTGCCTTTTCCGGCGGTAGAACCACGGCCGGAACCTTGTCCGCGGCCGACAATCCGCTTGCGTTTATTGGCACCGGCTGGTGCGCTCAGGTTAAAATCATGCATTATTTAATCTCCTCTACCGAGACGAGATGACTGACGGTCTTCACCATCCCCATAATCGCGGGAGTCGCTTCTTTTTCGGTACAGGAACCGATCTTCCGAAGCCCAAGACACCGGACGGTTGCCCGCTGATTGGGAAGGCTGCCAATGGTACTCCGCACAAGACGAATTCTAACTTTTTGTGCCATTTCCTAACCCCACAATTCTTTCAGGGATTTCCCCCTGTTCTTCGCGACGCTCTTTACATCCATCATTTTGGAAATGCCCGCAAAAGTCGCTTTCACCACATTATATTGATTGCTGGCGCCGATTGATTTGCTCAAAATGTCGGTGATTCCGCCGGCTTCCATAATCGCCCGGACAGGTCCGCCGGCAATAATCCCGGTTCCCGAACACGCGGGCTTCAACAAAACCGATGAAGACTTAAAATCCCCGATAATTTCATGAGGGATCGTACCGTTTTTAATGGGAAGAGAAATCATATTCCGCTTAGCTTTATCGATACTCTTCCGAATGGCTTCGGAAACATCGTTAGCCTTACCGAAACCAAATCCGACATTGCCTTTGCGGTCTCCCACCACAGTTAACGCGGAAAACGAAAAACGGCGTCCGCCTTTCACAACTTTCGCGGTTCGGTTAAGTTTAACGAGCTTCTCGACAAATTCTTTGTCTTCGCCGCGTTTTTCGCGGTTATCTCGATCTCTTCCTCTATGTTCTCTTGGTTCTCTTGAGTTTTCCATTCCGCCCCCTAGAACTGAACGCCGGCTTTCCGGGCCCCGTCAGCCATGGCTTTTACAATTCCATGATAAAGATAACCGTTCCTGTCGAAGATCACCTGTGTAATATTCTTCTCAAGAAGCCGTTTCCCCATTATTTCGCCTAATTGTCCCGCGCCTTCCACATTCCGCTTAATCGCTTTCAATTCATCTTCATAAGTAGAAGCGGACGCGATGGTATGACCTTTGGCATCATCAATAACCTGAATAGACAGAGCTTTGTTACTTCTGAAAACACTCATCCGGGGACAATCGGCCGTACCGGAAATGCGCTTTCTGATGTGAATCTTTCTCTTAAGCCGCTTTCTGTCCTTTTCTATCATTTTCCGTATCATAGCTTAACCCTATTTAACGCCGGACTTACCGACTTTCCTTCTGATTATTTCATCTTCATACCGGATTCCCTTGCCTTTATAAGGTTCAGGCAGCCGGAGCTTACGAATCTGAGAAGCGAACTCGCCGACACGCTGTTTATCAATACCGCCGATAGTTACCTTTCCGCCGGCTTCCACTTCAACTTTAAGATCATCCGGAATGCCTACAAACACATCGTTTGAAAAGCCAAGGTTCATGGAAAGGATATTTCCCTGAACTTCCGCCCTAAAGCCGACGCCATTAATGATCAACACCTTGGTAAATCCGGCGGAAACGCCTATAACCATATTATTCAGCAGATTCCGGTACAAGCCGTGGAAGGCTTTGGTCTGTTTCTCTTCATTTACCCGTGCAACAACGATCTCATCACCCTGGGGCTCAAAGGTTATTACAGGATGGTATTTCTGGGTTAATGTTCCCTTGGGGCCTTCAACAGTCATCACTTCATCTTGAAATGAAACTTTTACACCCGCTGGAACCTTAACCGGTATTTTTCCGACACGCGACATAATTCCCTCTTACCAGACAGTACAGATAAGCTCGCCGCCGACTTTCTTTTCAGCAGCTTTCTTACCAGTGGTGACACCAATCGATGTTGATACGATTAGAGTTCCATATCCGTTGTATACCCTGGGCATGTTCTTATACCCCGCGTATACCCGCCGGCCGGGAGTAGATACCTTTTCAATGCCGTGGATAACCGGTGATGTTTGTTCATCATACTTTAAGAAAACCCGGATGGTGTTTATCTCACCCTGAGCAACCTTCTTAAAATTCTTTATAAACCCTTCCGTCTTTAAAATCTTAACGATCTCAAGCTTAAGCTTTGAGGCAGGGATATCGACCTTTTCATGCTTTGCCATACCGGCATTGCGGATCTTAGTCAGCATGTCCGCTACGGGATCTGATACGCTCATCCTACTCTCCTGCCCTTACCAACTGGATTTAGTGACGCCGGGAATCATCCCTTCGCTCGCGAGTTTTCGGAAGCAAAGACGGCACATTTCATATTTCCGCAGATAGCCTCTGGCTCTTCCGCAGATCCTGCAACGATTGACTTTTCTTGTCTTATATTTTGGCGTCCGAAGAGCCTTTATAATCATCGATTTTCTTGCCATGGACTCCTCTCCTATTTCCTGAAGGGCATACCAAACTTAGCCAAAAAAGCTTTGGCCTCGGCATCAGTTTTTGCTGATGTACAGATGGCAATATTCAGCCCGCAAACCCGTTCGATCTTGTCAAAGTCGATTTCAGGAAAAATAATTTGTTCGGTAATACCAAGAGAATAATTCCCGTTACCGTCAAAGGCATTCTGGTTTATTCCCCTAAAGTCTTTAACACGGGGAAGAGCCGTATTTACCAGACGGTCAAGGAATTCATACATCATGGCTCCCCGGAGGGTAACTTTCGCGCCGATTTCCTGACCTTCACGAATCTTAAAGTTGGCAATACTCTTTCTGGCCTTAGTCTTTACCGCTTTTTGGCCGGTAATGGTGGTAAGGTCGGTGATAGCTGCATCAAGCAGTTTCTTATTTTGAAGAGCCTCGCCTACGCCCATGCTCACCACGATTTTTTCCAGCTTGGGAGTCTGCATGGTTGATTTATATCCGAACTCTTTGAACAATTCGGGAGCAATCTGTTCCCGGTATATTTTCTTGAGCCGCGGTTCGTAGTTCTTCATTACAACGCCTCTCCGCATTTTCTACAGACCCGGATTTTTTTATCTCCGTCGATTTTAAAACCGATTTTTACAGGCCCGCACTTTTTACAAACGATCATCACATTAGAACTGTGGATCGCAGCCTCAACTTCAACAATTCCGCCCCTATCCTGCTGATTCCGGCGTTTCATCGCTTTTTTTACGATATTGGCGCCTTCAACAATGACACGGTCTTTATCACGGAGGATTTTCAAAATCCGGCCGCGCTTTCCCTTGTCTTTGCCCGCGATGATCTGAACGGTATCTTCTTTCTTTAGTTTGAACTTATGGGGTGCATTTTCTTTCATGTCACCGCTCCTTACAGTACTTCCGGAGCCAGGGAGACTATTTTCATATAATCCTGCTCACGAAGTTCCCGGGCCACCGGCCCAAAGATACGTTTCCCCTTGGGATTCTTGTTCGCATCGATAATAACACACGCATTATCATCGAACCTGATATAGGTACCGTCCGGACGGCGGTATTCCTTATGCGTCCGCACAATGACCGCTTTTTCGACAGAACCTTTCTTTATGGTGGATGTGGGAAGAGCGTCCTTCACCGCCACCACAATGATATCGCCGATACTCGCGTATTTTCGTTTTGAACCGCCCAAAACTTTGATACACTGCACTGTTTTCGCACCGGAATTATCGGCAACGTTAAGGAAGCTTTCTACCTGAATCATTTCATAAACTCCTTATCTTGCCCTTTCGACAATTTCGGCCAACTTCCAACACTTTTCCTTGCTGATAGGACGGCACTCAACAACCCTAACCCGGTCGCCCACTTTCGCGTCATTTGTTTCATCGTGGGCTTTTACTTTCTTAGTCCGGGTAACATACTTCTTATACAGAGGATGCAGAGTCTTGCTTACAACGGCAACAACAATGGTTTTATCCATTTTATCGCTTTTTACAACCCCTACAAACTCTTTTTTGCCGCTGGAGGCTTTTTCAACCTGATTTTCCACGCTATGCTCCCTGTTTACGCTTTTGAAGCCAGTTCGTGCTGCCGGATTAAGGTGTTAACCCTGGCAATCTGGCGGCGCATGGTCCGCTTCTGGAGCGGATTATCAACATGCCCAATAACCATTTGGAACCTTAGTTCCAAATACTTTTTATTAAGCTCGTCCCGTTTTGCCTTGAGCTCAGGAAGGCTTAAATTCTTGAATGAATTCTTCATATATAGCCTCCTTAAGCCTGTCCGCCGAGTTCCATATCGGCGCGGACAACAAATCTGGTTTTAATCGGCAATTTAGATCCGGCAAGATGCATCGCTTCTTCAGCCAAATTCTTTTCAACGCCGCCAAGCTCAAACATGATGGTTCCGGGTTTTACCACGGCAACCCAATATTCGGGAGCTCCCTTACCTTTACCCATGCGGGTTTCGGCGGGTTTCTTGGAATAGGGCTTGTCGGGGAATATCCGAATCCAAACCTTTCCGCCCCTTTTAATTTTACGATTCAAAGCAACACGGGCAGCTTCAATCTGCCGGTTGGTAATCCACATCCGATCCATGGCAACAAGGGCGAAGTCGCCGAAAGCAACAACATTTCCCCTTGTCGCGTTGCCGGGCATCGTACCCCGCTGCACTTTACGGTGTTTTATACGCTTAGGACTCAGCATACCTTAACTCCTTGCCGGGGTGCGTTCACGCCGCTTTCGGACCAGAGCACCCGCATCTTCTTTCTGTTCCTTGCCGTACTTCATTCCGTTGTAAACCCAAACTTTGATGCCGATAACACCAAATCCGGTCATGGCTTCGGCGAAAGCGTAATCTATATCCGCCCGGAGGGTATGAAGGGGAATCCTTCCTTCCTTGGCTTCTTCCGTCCGGGACATTTCCGCACCGCCGAGACGGCCTGAAAGCCTGACCTTAACACCCTGAGCGTTGCCTTTTTTGATCGCGTTGCTGATGGCTTGTTTCATGGTTCTTCTGAAAGAACCCCTTGCCAAAAGCTGCCGGGCAATATTCTGGGCGACAATCTGCGCGTTATTATCCGCGTTCCGGACTTCTTTAATCTTGATCTGGACCTTTTTGCTGACAATCTTCTGAAGTTCTACGCCGATTTTCTCAATATTTGCGCCTTTCACCCCGATGATGACACCAGGACGCGCCGTATGAATCACAATAGTGATTCTTTGGGGATGCCGGATAATTTCCAGCTCCGCGATATCCGCGCCCTTGGTTTCGCTCATGTTCATGATGAACTTTCTGAGTTTTAAATCTTCATGAAGCGTGTTGGCATATTCTTTGGGATCCACATACCAGCGTGAAGCCCAGGTTTTATTGATACCAATCCGGAGTCCAATTGGATTAACTTTTTGACCCACTTTAATCCTCCGCCTTTCCGGTTTCATCTACTACCACAGTAATGTGGCACATTCTTTTAAGAAGCATATCGGCCCGGCCTTTTCCACGGAACCAAATCCGCTTGAGGCGGGGACCTTCATCAATCATAACTTCCCTGACATACAGCATGTCTTCATCGAGCTTCTTGTTTGCGTTTAAGGCATTTGAAGCTGCCGATTTTACGGTTTTTCTGATCAGCTTGGCACCCTTATGAGGCATATTTTCCAGAACGGACATCGCTTCCGGATAGGCTTTCCGGCGGATTAAATCCGCAACCGGCCGTACCTTATAGGGGGAGGCGATAAGAAACTTTGTAACCGCTTTGTAACCGCTTTTCTTTTCCATAACCGCCTACTTTTTCCCAGCCTTTTTATCGGAACCCGCGTGACCGCGGAAAATCCGGGTCGGCGCGAACTCACCAAGTTTATGCCCAACCAGATTTTCGGTGATGTATACCGGTATCCATGTTTTTCCGTTGTACACCGAAATAGTACCGCCGACCATTTCAGGAATAATGGTGGAACAACGGGAATAGGTTTTAATCATCTTCCTGTCGCCGGCCTTACTCGCGTCCAATACTTTCTTGTAGAGGCTCTTCTCAATGAAGGGCCCTTTCTTTATAGATCTTGACACCCTTCTCTCCTATTTCTTCTTACCGCGGCTGACAATAAACCGGGAAGATGGTTTATGCTTATTCCTGGTCTTATACCCTTTCGTAGGCTGGCCCCAGGGAGTAACAGGGTGCATACCCTTGTTGCGTCCTTCACCGCCTCCATGTGGGTGGTCAACCGGGTTCATAGACATACCGCGGACCGTAGGCCTGATACCAAGCCAGCGGGTCCGGCCTGCCTTTCCAAGCTGAACGTTCATTGAATCTTCATTTCCGACGGAACCGATGGTGGCGTAGCATTTCTTGAATACCATCCTCATTTCACCGGAAGGAAGTTTGAGGGTCACATAATCGCCTTCTTTCGCGGCAATAAGAGCGCCGCCGCCGGCGGAACGAACCATCTGGCCGCCTTTTCCGAGGGTTAACTCAACATTATGAACGGTGAATCCCAAAGGAATGTTCTCCAAAGGCAGAGCATTCCCAATCTCGATGGAAGCGCCCGGGCCGCTCATAATCTTTGCGCCTACCTTCAAGGTTTTAGGGGCAATGATGTACCGCTTTTCGCCATCAGCATACTTAATCAAAGCAATATTTGATGTGCGATTAGGATCATATTCGATGGTAGCAACCACTCCGGGGATACCGATTTTATCCCTTCTGAAATCAATTTCCCTGTAACGGCGTTTGTGTCCGCCGCCCTTATGCCACACGCTGATACGGCCTTTTGCGCCGCGGCCGGCCTTCTCTGACCTGCCTGTAGTAAGGGATTTTTCCGGCTTATCTGTGGTCAACCCTGAATTATCAAGGGCGATCCGCTGCCGCATCCCCGGCGTTATAGGCTTATACGTTTTAACACCCATATAGTTACCTTAAACTCCCTTATCTTTACACGCCGTCAAAAAGGCCGATTTTTTCGTTCTTAGGCAGACGTACAATAGCCTTCTTCCAAGTCGATGTGTATCCGGATTTATACCGCTGCCGCTTAGGCTTACCACCGACAACCATAATCGTACAAGAAATAGGGTTCACATTAAAAAGTTTGCGAACCGCTTCCTTTACCTGAATTTTCGTTGCGGAAAGATCAACTTTGAAGGTATATTTTCCTTCTTCCCGCATTTGATTTGTTTTTTCCGAAAGTACCGGCTCAATCAATATGTTCTCGTATATCATTCCGCGCCCCCTTGGGCTCCTTCAGAGACTTCAACGGATTTTTCCGGATTTTCGCCGTAAAAATCACTCAAGTTTTTTACCGCGGATTCAAGCACGATAACCTGGCGGCCGTAAAAAAGATCGTGAGCTCTGAGGCGGTTATATGAAAGGAAGGTAAGCCGGGGAATATTTCTTCCGGCTCTTTTGATCATTTCATCATCATCTTTAAGAATGATAACGGTTCTTTCGTTATCACCCAGGCTCTTTAAGATATTTGCCAACTCTTTGGTCTTGCCGTTCTCAATGGAAAAATCTTCCACGACTTTAAGCATATCGCTTTGAGCTTTCAAACTTAAAATACTTTTCATGGCAAGGCGCTTGGCCTTTTTAGGCATCGCGTAAGAAAAATCCCTTGGTTTGGGACCAAATACCACACCGCCGCCGACAATTACGGGGGATTTTTTATCACCACGGCGGGCGCGGCCGGTACCTTTCTGCTTATACGGCCTGGCATTGGAACCATGAACTTCCCCGCGGTCTTTTGTGCAGGCTGTTCCAAGCCGTTTGTTGGCTAATTCATTATTAATGGCATACCAGATTACATCTTCGTTAATCGGAAGACCGAAAACGGCTTCGTCCAATTCGATGTTTCTGAGTTCTTTGCCTTCAATGGAATATACTGTCCGATTCATGTCGTCCCTCATCACTTCTTCACCGCGGTTCTGACGACCACAATTCCCTTGTTATTACCGGGAACAGCGCCATGAACCATGATAAGCTGATTTTCCATATCTACCTTGACGACTTTAAGACTCAAGACAGTCACCTTTTCCCTGCCCATGCGGCCAGGCATCTTTACGTTTTTAAAGGTCCGTCCGGGATAGGTTGATTGACCGGTAGAACCGGGTTCGCGATGAAACTTTGAACCGTGGGTATTGCGCCCGCCGCCGAAGTTCCAGCGCTTCATAACACCCTGAAAACCCTTACCCTTTGAAATACCGGTTACATCGACGTAACGGCAGCCTTCAAAAACTTCAATTCCCAAAGAATCGCCTACCGCGCATTCTTTTTCAAAATCCCGAAACTCTCTTAAACGCTTTTTCGGTTTAATATTTTCCGGGAACTGTCCCGCGTAGGGCTTTGTCGCCCTACTCTCTTTCATGTCGTCCAAACCGAGAACCACCGCGGAATAACCATCCTCGGCTTCGGTTTTTTGAGCGATGACAATATTCGGATCAATGCGCATAACCGTCACCGGGACTAAGTTACCGCTTTCATCGAAGACCTGTGTCATGCCCACTTTTTTGGCCATCAGACCCAACATCTTGCAACTCCAAAAACTACAGCACGCTATTCTGAGGTCTCAGAACCGTCTGCTTATTAAAAACCCTTAAGGATTTTTCTTGCACAAAAAGCTTAATATTTCATTAAAACATCATGCTTACATAAAAAAAACAGATTACTGCTTTATTTCTACATCCACACCCGCGGGAAGTTCCAGCTTCATTAACGAATCCATAACTTCAGCAGAAGGATTGATAATATCGATCAGGCGTTTATGGGTCCGCATTTCAAACTGTTCCCGCGCCTTTTTGTTAACGTGAGGCGAACGAAGAACCGTTACCTTGTTAATGCGGGTTGGAAGCGGAATAGGTCCCGCAACCTTTGCGCCGGCCTTTTGCACGGTCTGCACAATGGACTTTGCGCTTTGATCAATAAGTTCAACATCGAAACCGCGTAAACGGACGCGAATTCGTTCCTTAGCCATTATTCCTCCAGAAAATGCCCCTATCAATACCTATTGAAGTCAATACATATTGACAGGGATACACTTTTCACAATCCAAAACCTATTCGATAATGTCAATAACCTGTCCGGAAGCAACGGTTCTGCCGCCTTCACGGATAGCAAAACGAAGTCCTTTTTCCATAGCGATGGGGTGAATCAGCTCACCGTTGATTTCGGTATTATCGCCGGGCATAACCATTTCTTTTCCCTCGGGAAGCGTTACAGTACCGGTAATATCAGTGGTCCTAAAATAGAACTGAGGACGATAGCCGCTAAAGAAAGGACTATGGCGTCCGCCTTCCGCCTGGGAAAGACAGTAAATCTGCCCCTTAAACTTAACGTGAGGAGTAATCGAACCGGGTTTGGCAAGAACCTGACCGCGTTCAACTTCTTTTTTATCGATACCGCGGAGAAGAACACCAACGTTGTATCCGGCAACACCTTCCTCAAGCAATTTGTTGAACATTTCGATACCGGTGGCAACAGTCTTCTTGCTGGGCCTGATTCCGACAATTTCAACTTCTTCGTTCAATTTAAGAACGCCGCGTTCGATTTTTCCGGTTACTACCGTACCGCGTCCAGGAATGGTGAATACGTCTTCGATAGGCATAAGGAAGGGTTTTTCATCATCACGGACAGGATCGGGAAAATACGTATCCATCGCGTTGAGCAATTCGTCGATACATTTTGTCGCTTCAGGATTATCCATATCGGAAAGCGCTTTAAAAGCGGATCCTTTAATGATAGGAATTTCATCTCCGGGGAAACCGTTAGCGGTAAGAACGTCTTTAACTTCTTCTTCAACCAATTCAACCAGATCGGGATCGTCAAGCAGGTCGATTTTGTTAAGGAATACGATCATGTTCGGAACGCCTACCTGGCGGGCCAGAATGATGTGTTCCCGTGTTTGGGGCATAACGGAATCAGGCGCGGAAACTACCAGAATAGCACCGTCCATCTGAGCGGCGCCGGTGATCATGTTCTTGATGTAGTCGGCGTGGCCGGGGCAGTCAATATGCGCATAGTGCCGCTTATCCGACTGATACTCCAAGTGACGGGTATTAATGGTAATACCGCGGGCTTTTTCTTCCGGAGCGTTATCGATTTCGTCATATTTTAGCACTTTATCACCATATTTCTTACCGCAGTAAGCAGTGATTGCCGCCGAGAGAGTAGTTTTTCCATGGTCTACGTGACCGATGGTTCCGACGTTCATATGGACTTTAGTACTAGTGAACTTATCTTTAGCCATTTACGTGTCCTCCTTGCTTTTATTTAGGCACACAAAAATTGATTTAAGTTTTGAAAGTATACTTGAACATCACAAAGATGACAAGATACATGCAAACTATAAAATTTCAACTAAAAACAGTGAAGATTGGATATTTATCGGGAATAAAAGGAGAACTCTCACAAAAAACTCGGGCGTTTAAAACAAAACCCTCATTTTCATCTCGTTCCACCTGTCCCACCAGCAACACTGCTCCGAGCGAATACGCTTTTAACGTTTCCGCTTTTAGATGATCGGTTTGGATCATCGAGATTTCCGCGCCGGAAAAACATCGATAATCGTCAGAATATGTCTACACCTCCTGATTATCCGCTCCGCGCGGTGATCACCCGGTTTTAAAAACCGGAAAAATTTCAAAGATCGCGAATTAACAAAGCGTTAATTCCAAACCCGCGGTTCAACCGTCAGGGTTTACCGTGTTTATTATATTCCCAAATTAAACGATTTGTGTCAAGAGGCAGCTCGGAAGTTGTCAAGCGGAAGTATAGCTCTATACACACTTTTTGTTATGGGATCTCATAGTTTTCATACTTTCTATATCTCACATACACAGGATTATTTGGAAACTGTTCCTGCCTTGTTACTACTGCCGCGGCTCCGCTTCCGTTTCCGGAACACCGGGGTTCGTACATATCTCTGAAACGGTCTATCTCCACTCCGTTCAGAAATAACACATATTCTTCATCATCCCAGGAAACTTCTACGGTATTCCACATGCCGATGCCTTGCCGCAATGTGTTCCCGATTTTCCATGCGGTAATTTCTTCGTATTTACCGTCTACGACTTTCCCTATCGCATACATTCCGCCTGTTTGAACAAGTACGGTAAGCATACATTCAGAGCCGTTCACCTTGCCTTCCCGGAAGAAAAAACCATAGCCTCCGCTTCGGTGCCCGCTCTCTTTAAGCAGATCCATCTTAATGCTGCCAGACGGCGTTTGGTCTGCCGAAAGACGCCGCCAAAACGTATGGTTTTTTTCGCTGTATTTTTTATCATTGGTTAAAAAGTGGATCACACCTGATATCTCGCTAAAAAGTTCGTTCTGTTCGATGATGTCCCCTGGATCGTTGTCATCGCCGACGACGTCATTGTCATTATCGGTGTCATCGCTGTCGTTGTCATCGCCGTTATTGTC
>DBDH01000087.1:0-18125 GCA_002293455.1 Treponema sp. UBA937 | reverse complement strand
CGCCGATGCCGTCATCGGTGCCGTTGTTCTCATCATCGCCATTATCATCATTGTCGTTATCGCTGTCCTGACCATCGTCGTTGTCATCATTGCCGCCGTTGTCATTATTACCGTCATCATCTTTGTTATCGTCGCCATCATCGCCGATGCCGTCATTGTCATTATCGGTGTCATCGCTATCGTTGTCATCGCCGTTATTGTCNNATTGTCGCCGATGCCGTCATCGGAGCCGCTGTTCTCATCATCGTCATTATCATCATTGTCGTTATCGCTGTCCTTACCATCGTCGTTGTCATTATTGCTGCCGTTGTCGTTATTACCGTCATCATCGCCGATGCCGTCATTGTCATTATCCGTGTCATCGCTATCCTTGTCATCGCCGTTATTGTCGCCGTTGTCGTCATCGGAGCCGCTGTTCTCATCATCGTCATTATCATCATTATCGTTATCGTTATCGCCGTCCTTACCATCGTCGTTGTCATCATTGCTGCCGCCGTCACCGTTGTCACCATTGCCGGTCACCGAATCAAGTATCACTTTATATGACCGGATGGTTCCGCCGGTAGAATCGCTTGCCACATACATTTCTGTCTCCGGATATATCCCAAAATAGATATACCCGGATTCGCCGTTTTCATGTTCAATTCTCACTGTCTCATTAGCAATAACTTTTATTGGGAATTTCCCCGGGACCGAAATATAAAAGGAACTTTCTGTGCCGGCATTGCTTTCTATCATCCGAAGGTTTGCACCCTTTTCGGCTTCAATCCAAACTCTATACCAATCGGAATCGTTCAAAGTCCGTCCGTCGGAATACCGGTAAAAATAGATTGTGCCGCTCCGTTCACCGCTTAAATCCACAGCGGTTTCCTTTCCGTTATTCGGCTCGTAGAGGTCTACCTCTCCGCGAGCGCCCACTCCAAGGCTTGTTTCTTCCCCATGACGTATATTGCCGTTGTATACTTTGTCCAGCCGGTACAAGTACCGGATATCGGCTTCAACATCCCTGTCTGTGTATAGTGTTTCAATGCCGTCATAAATTGTTTTAAATTCTCCCGCTCCGTAGAGGCCGTCTACACTGCGCTTGAGGATATAGCGATCTGCTCCGGCATCCCGCCGCCAGCTCAATTTGATTGCGGCATCTTCCCGAAAATTTTCAACATGTACGATGTCTGCAAATCCTTCTCTGTCTTTCACCGCATTACTTGTCGGCAAGTCGCATCCGGCAAGCATTATGCCTGCAATAATTATCCACATAATTTTTCTGGCTTTTCTTTTCATTGCTGCCTCCTTTAATTGCTGCTGGTCGAAAACGACTCGATTGAATATGCAACGATACCTCCCTTTGCTCCAGCCTCTAAAAACTTGTACGAATTAGGCTGTATTGCAAAGGCCACATACTGCGGATAGTTAGCGGTATTTTTTATAAGGAATTCTGTACTGTGCGTAATGTATTCCACCGGTTTCCATTTCTCGTACAGTTGCAAATAACCGTCATCAGAACTGCCATTTTCGTACACCACTCTAATATGGGCACTATGTCTTGCGGGAAGGTACACCTTGTACCAATCATCATCGGCAATGTTAGGACCGTCATTGTATTGGTAAAGATATAGATTCGCTTCCCGAGGTCCGTCAAGCAGCGTTGCCTGTTCTTCTGTGTCATTCGATTTTCCGTTTGAATCATACTCATCCTCTTCCACGCCTGCGGCAACCATGCGCGTTGTCATATGAGGCCAGTAATCATAAGGCTCCCCGTTTCGTATTTTCTTTAACCGGTATTCATACAGTCTCCCGGGATCAGACCGGACTTCTTCATCAAGATAACTGGTACCTGGAGCATCTATTTCTGCCACAAGTTTAAACGCGGCATCTCCAATATTGTTTTGTACGGGTTCCTTGCGGCGCATAACCATGTAACTATCAGCGCCTTCATCGGCACTCCATTTCAACATTATGCCGTCCGTTCGGAATCCATCGGCTTTGGGAGCTTCTCCATAGGGAAGCGGGCGGGTTCGTGAAAATACGGTGACATCCCCATAAGTCCAACCTGTATCATCACGGCGCTTTGTATCCAACCGGTATAGGTATGATTTATCGTCTTCAAGCTGAGTGTCCCATGCCGATGTTTTTCCTTCCATGTAAAATCCGTTTTGTCCATCTTTCAACTGATTAAAGAACACAACGCTTTCATCATTCAGAGAGCGCATAATCCGGTACTCATCAGCGCCGGCATCTTCTTCCCAGGTTAAATAGGCTCTCTTCCCATTGCTTATGCTCTGCGCGGTTATTTTTCCCGGAGACGGATCAGGCCGGGTTCTTTTAAATATCGTTATTGATCCTTCTATTACCGGTTCGTTCCCGCGCTTCTTATCCAATCGATACGCGTAACTTTTTTCGGTATCAATATCGTTGTCTACATAACTCGTTTTGCCGGATATTGTCTCCAGCACATCATCATCATCAAAAATAATATTACTTTCGGAAGCCGTCTCTGTTTTCATGATTACGTACTGTTCTGCCCACGCGTCTGCTTCCCATGTCAGAGACACGCTCCAGCCGTCATTTAGACTCGCCGCGCTTATTGTTCCGGGAAACGGATTCGGCAGAAATTGTTCCAAGACTGTTGTTTTCTCTCCCGGCATTTCCGCCTCTCCGCGCCTCTTGTCCAAGCGGTAAGCATAACTTTTCCAGGGATCCAAACCGCTGTCCACATAATCTGTCTTCCCTATTATTTCATCAGACCGTTTGCTCACTTCCGCATTATCAAAATCAATTCCGACTTTCGTCACTTCCGTTCTCACTACCGTATACGATTCTGTCCACTCATCCGCTTCCCATGTCAAATACGCACTAGAACCCGCGTCTCGTCTCATTGCGCTTATTATTCCCGGAATCGGATCCGGAATAGTTTTTCCAAAAGTTGTTATTTCTAATCCCGGAAACTTTTTTTTATTCCATTCTTTATCCAGCCGGTATATGTACGATGCATCTTTTTTAATTGAACGGTCTATGTATACCGGCTGCTCTCCCCGGTACGCTTCCTTAAATTCACCGTATCCGGAATTTCCTTCCTCGCTCCGCATAACGATATATGTATCCGCTCCGTTGTCTTTCCGCCAACTCAAAGAGAGCGCCATTCCATTATTAATGCTCTCGATAACTACCGCATCAGGAAACGGATCAAGGCGAGACCTTTCATACATTGTTATTTCCGATCCCTCGATGATTGGTTCATCTCTCCGTTTTTTATCCAACCGATAGGCGTAACTTTTTCCGGGGTCAATATTATTGTCTATGTAACTTGTCTTGCCGGATATTATCTCCAACACATCGTCATCTTCAAAAATAATACCGCTTCCGGATGATATTTCTTTTTTCATAATTACATAGTGCTCGGCCCACTCATCCGCTTCCCATGTTAAATACACCGCGTTTCCATTGTTCATACTTCTCGCGATTATTTTTCCCAAAAACGGGTCCGATAGAGTTTTTTCAAAAACCGTTATTTCTTCACCTTTTTGAATTTTATTTCCCCGTTTTTTATCCAGCCGATAGGCATAATTTTTTCCGGGGTCAATATTATTGTCTATGTAACTTGTCTTGCCGGATATTGTTTCCAGCACATCACCATCATCATCAAAATCGATATTGCTTTCGGATGACATTTCCTTTTTCATAATTACATAGTGCTCGGCCCACTCATCCGCTTCCCATGTTAAATACACCGCGTTTCCATTGTTCATACTTCTCGTGCTTATTTTTCCCAAAAACGGATCTGATAGAGTTTTTTCAAAAACCGTTATTTCCAGGCCCTCTTGAATCTCATCTCCGCGCTTCTTGTCTAATCGATACGCATAGCTTTTTTCAGGATCAATATTGTTGTCCACATAATTTGTCTTTTTTGGTATTTCAATTTTTTCTGTTACGAGAGGATTCCCAAAATCCATGCCTTCTTTCCGTATTTCCGTTTTCATGATCACATACAACTCGGCCCATTCATCAGCTTCCCATAAGAGATACACACTCCGGCCTTCGTTGAGACTCATTGTTGTTATGACTCCGGGTTCAGGGTCTTCCGGGGACTGGTCAAATAGGACAATATCTATTCCCTTAAATACTTTGTTCCCCCTCTCCTTATCCAGACGGTACATATACGAAGTATCTTTTTTAATCGAAAAATCCATATACTCTGTTTTCGTTCCCCAATACACTTCGATAAAATCACCGTAGCCGGTTTTCCCTTCTTCACTCCGCATGAGTACGTAAGCATCGGCCCCTTTGTCTTTCTTCCAGCTCAAAGACAAAGCGATTCCGTCATTGATATTTTTTGTAACAACAACATCCGCGAAAGGAACATCCCGCTTTGCTGCCAGATCGTACAAACTGTTATTACATGAATAGAATCCGGCTGCTAATAAAACAACAATGAGCATGTTGAGCTTTGTAAAGTTTTTGATATTGATCATCGTTTCGCCTCCATATATTCAAGTTTTTGAAACAATCATCGGTCACCGTACCGCTGAATGTTTTCCGCCTAAAAGAATGATTGATGTTCCAAAATAGGGACGCAGGACAGGAGAAGCTCCCCGCGTAAAATACATATACATATTCACTCCCAAATCCACCGTCAGTCTGTTTGAAATCCGGTAACTGTATCCAAGCAATACCGACATGCCGCTTAATGACTGCTTGTAATCCGATACAACTCCATAGTCAGGTTCTTCGACGTGCCACATACCGTATTCAAACAGCACCCCTAATCCCAGCAGCGCCCAGTTGTTGGTGTAAAAATTAAAATGATATGTTATCCCAGGATTGATGATGATGCTGTGAACCTGCTGCGGGTCATTACCGGAATTCAGTCCATACCGGTAACCCGCAAATAAATTAAGCGAAAGTTCATTCCGCATACCGTTGATTGTCGAAAATTGTAACTCAGGAATAAATTCTATTCCGGTGTTTACTTCAACTGTTCCTTGAATCTGATTAACCCAGTCATACTGCGTATATGTCCAATATCCAACACGTACAGGAATCCGCAGCGTTATCTCCTTCAAGGGCGGCTCTTTTTTTATTTCTGCTTTTTCCTTTTTATTTTTTTGCGGTTCTTTATCGCTTTCCTCATTCTCCATCTGTGCAACTTTTTCCCGTAATTCTGTTATTTCAGATAACAGGTCATCAACTTTATCCGTCTTTGTTTGGAACCACGCAAGAATATTGTCGCTCACTGTTTGTATCAGCCGGTTATATTCATTTATTCCGTCACTGGCAAAAAAATATTCAACTTTATTGTTCCGTTTATCAAATAACTCAAATCGTCCCTGAAGATAATTTGACTCATTGGCAATCGATCCGTATAACACAAAATTGGCCGGATAATTTGACAGCGCTTTCTCCGCGTCGGCTTTAGTGATGCCGGTATCCCGGTTTGTCGAAAGCGTACTGTCAATAAAAACCCTATGGTAAGGCGTGAGGCGCTTTCCAATATCCACGGAAATATTATTTTCATACTGCGTCTGAATCAGGGCGTCCGCTCTTGAACCAGCCTGATAAGACATCCGCATAATAACAACTCCTTCACTTCCATACGCGGCGCTCTTTCCCGCTGCAAAAAACAGCATGGCAAAAAAAACGCACGTCCTTAAAACAATAATTACTTTGCAATCTTTACGCATACTCATAGTCATTCCTCTTACTAAAAAGTTTGATTCGTGTTGAGGGTTTAATACCCTCTGCCTGCCATGCAGGCGATAGCCCTGCGGCGGAGTTGTTGATTCGTGTTACTTACACAAAAGTTTTTTCCGAAAACTTAACCTCTCCGCCATCCGCTGATATTTACCGCCATATCGGCGGTTATTTCATGCATCAGTGTTTCTGTAAAACGAAGTAATTCATTTTTCTTGTAGCCATTCTTATTGATAATTTCGATACCGTCAGAAATAATGCGATATGTTTCTTCATTTGCCGGATTATTCATTGAAGCAAGATACAGACAATATATTTTATAAAACAATACCGTTGTGTTATCCGCGTCATAGGATAAAGCACGGGAAAACGCGTTGTAGGCCTGGGAATACGCCTGTTCGTCATAGTAGTCGAGTCCTTTTTCGATGTAATCATATTGTGTCTTTTCAACAAGAATGCCGATAATCTCCTCATCATCCTTTGTCAGCCTATGTACTATGTGGGTAAAGCGGCGCGATTCCTTATCATCATGATCCTGCATTATCTTATCCAGGCGCCGGTCTTCCTGGATATGAATAAACTGTTGCGCCGTTTCATCGACATGGGCCTGAATCACATCGGAAAGATTTTCTTGCTCTTCAAAAAGTTCTTTGTTCGCGTTTGAGATTTGAATCACAAAATACAAACAGATGCCGCTTATCACGATAGTAATTACATTTAGTACGATGAGCATTACAAGCAATGTTTTGTTCATACATTCCCTCCGCTTATCCCGCTCAACAGGGACATCTGTTTTTGCAAATCTTCAATAAGGTTTTTGTTTTTTATTAAAGGGAGCAATGTTTCAAGTACATCCAGAGCGTCTTCATATAACCCGGTTTTATAATAAGCAACGGCTTTCAAATACACGGCGTCAATCCTCACTTCGTCAAGTTTGATTGAACGATCCAAAAAACCAAGCGCCTCTTCATACCCGCCTTTGTCCATTGCATTTTCGGCAAGACGCAGCAGCTGCGCCGCGTTGCCGATTTGAAAATACAAGACATACATGGGTTCAAACACAAATGACTGTTCTGCTGCTTCATATTCATTTTTTTCTATCCGTATGTGATAGGTTTTACCTTCTTTTAAAGCCAATACATAACGGCCGTATATATCGGTTGTACCGGTTTCTTTGTCATCAATAAAAATATGCGTGCCTTGCAGTCCTTTGTTTTCGTAGTCATAAACCATAACGTACATTTCAATATTCCCGCTTTCGTCGATAATCCTTTTTGTGGCGCATCCGCTGAAGAGAAAACAAGCTATGAAAAAAATGCCGCATAGTTTTTTCATTTCCGCACCTCATAAATGGTCCCTTCATAGGCAAGCTGCAATGTATTTCCATCGTTTGATAAAAAGTAATATTCCCGTTCGGCGTTATTACTGAATTTTATCATGGCATTTTTTCTTGTATCTTTTATCAAGGCGAATTGTTCACCCTGCGAAGTAAGCGCCGATCCTACGTATTGCAGAAAGTCCGGATTGCGTACCTTGGAAGGAACGGGAATTATTTCCGGTTCCGGCAAAACTTCTTGTACCGCCGCAATGCTTTTTCGTCTGATAAAATATTCCGCCAATTCTTCCGGCGTAAAAGACGCGGCATCATCGGGCGGCGGTCCGTTCATGTTTTCAGCGTCCGCCATAATTCCGGTCCGGAACCGTATCACCGCGGAAAGGGTGCCGCCTTCGAGATAACTTCTCATCCTTAGCGAGGAAATCACAAGATACTCATTACCCGTTGATACGTTATGGAGAAAAGCAAAGAAAGAACTGCTCTTCCCCTCTACCGCGTATTCTATTTCCAGTCCGTGTTCGGTGTTGTGGTATTGTATCGACGCAAGCCTGCATTGATTACGCAAAATGATTTCCCGGATGACGGCGGATATTTCAGACGGCCGCCGGGATTGTTTTCTTTCCGCTTCTTCCCGCAATCGTGCCAGTTCGTTTTGATAAAATGTAATTTTACTGTCAAGCGAATCGTCATCATTGGGAAGAATGATTCTCCGCTTCACATCTCCTTCAAATGTAAAATAATTTTCTTCTCCTTCAACCGCCACTCTGTTAAGATGAATTCCCGCGACATAATCATTTTCTTCATATTGAGTGAGTATTTTGATCGCGTCGTTTCCGTGAGCGTCAAACTGAAATTTGCTGCCCGTGATAGTGAGGTTATTGATCTTCGTGCCGGCGTCGATGCTTGAAAAAACTTTACTGCAAACATCGAACATATCGGGCAGCATGGTCAAAACACTGCCGGAATATTCGGCCTTTAATTTCTTTTCCAACAATTCTTTTTCCTTCCGTTCTGTTTCACGTCTCCGCAAATCTTCCGCCTGGCTCCGTTCGGTCATGCGCGTCTCTCTTATCATCCGTATCCGCTGATGAGCGGCAGTCATTCCAACAGCGCCGAGAAGCGCCGCTAAAACCAAAGCCATGATTATCTTGTTCCGCTTTTGTTTTGCGGAAAACCCGGCAAGCCTTGTATTCCATACGGTACCAGGAGGAAGCGCTGCCGCGTCAAAAAAGCGCGGCGCGTTATTTCCTTTCTCCTGAATCGATGTTCTATCCATGTGTATGGCATGAGATATAACCGCGATTGTATTTTCCGGAAAAAAAATGGATTTTTTTTCTGTCCGGGAGACTGCTGTTCCGGAAATAAAACGGCCTTGTTCCAACACGGTATATTCAATAAAATCTCTTGTGACGCATACGCAGGTTCCGGTTTTTTTCTTAAGCAGTTTCATTGCAAGAATTGATGAACATATCCGCTGTTTATTCTTATCAAAAAAATCCTGATTGCAGACAATTGCTATTCTGCTGTTTTTATCCCCGGCATTTTTCAGGACGAGTATTGTCTTATCATGTAAAGACAAAGGATAGACCGATGCCAGCTTTGCCCTGACAATGGCATCAATATTCTTCCGGGCCGTATTTTGCGGAAGCGTTATCTTGAATATTGAATAGCATAAGCGGTCCGCAAACTCTTTTGTTTTTTTCATTCTGTTACAGCCTCATTGTCCGTTCAACAAGTTTGTAATGATCTATTTTCCGCGGTTCTTCACGGTTAGGGACCGCGCAGAAGACCGCTTCTACCACGCATGAATCATAAAAAAATGTTATCTTCCAAAAAGATGTTTTACATCCGAGAAGATCAACTATTCTGTGATTCTTTCTTACCGCGATTATTTTTCTGATATCCGTAATCAATTCTCTTTGCGCGCGCGCGTATACATCCGCCGCTTTTTTTTCCGCGTCCGCTATATCATAATATTTCAAAAAAGCGGCAATGCATTCTTCCGAAAGATAATGAACATTCGTCAGAGGAAAGGCGTTGATGAGCGGAAATAACTGTTCATCATTCTGTATGGAAAATGATGTTTTGATGCGGTTCTTCATTTCTTCCGGAATCATATTTTTATGCGCCCAGCCGTATGCAACAAGATTGTTGTCAGGATCTGACATAATAAGATGGTTGATTGATTCGTTTTTTATAAACGCGTCACTCATAAAGCGAAGATTGATTCCGCTCGATACATCCCGGATGCTTAATCCGTACGCACTGTAAATCCGCTCAAGCGTTTTTATCCCATTGCTCAGAGGACTGTCAGCATCATCTTCTTTCAGAAGCGACATCGATTCTTGAATGTCGTGCAGCAGCGACAACGCTTCGCCGCGTACCGCGTCTTTGCTTTTCAGCCGGACAGAATAATTTCTGATGGAACTTAACAGAAACAATAAGCCCAGCACAAAAGAAAACATGATGCCAAGAAAGAGCAAAATCTCTATTGAAACAAACCCTGACGAAGATCCATAAAACTTTCTCATACAAGGTATATGGGTGTTAGTTGTTTTTTGCATTAATTTTTTTTTAAATTTTTTAAAAAAAAATATTTCAATTCACAATCAAAAAACATAACAAACACATACATAGTGCAATGATGAAAGAATTTATTATTGTGACAACATTTGCCGTCATCATCGGCATTGTTGATATCGCGTCGTTTAAAATACCGGACATGCTTTTGGCCGGGCTTTTTCTCACATTGACTGCCATCGATATGGTCAGTCGTTCATACACACCATTGCTCATGTCGCTGGCGTCGGCCGTTGCTCTATTTACGCTGTTCTTTATCACATGGAGATGTTCCGGCGGCATGGGATTCGGGGATGTAAAGTATGCCGGCGTCATCGGGTACGCGCTGGGTTTTCAGAAGGCATTGTACGCGTGTCTTGCCGCTTCGCTCCTGGGGATAGTGTGCTTCGTTGTCTGTTATTGTTTTTCGCTCCATAGAAAAAGCGGCACTCTGAAAAAGAAAACAAAAATCCCCTTTGGCCCGTTTCTTTCATGCGGGCTTATTCTGCTTTCTGTTGACAGGTTGATACATTGATATGAAAAAAATGATGGTTGTTTTTTTAACGCTGTTTTTCCAGGTACTCGTCTTTCCGCAGACAACGGCGGGAGAAACGATTTCGCTTGATTTCCGGAATCAAAGGATCAGCGACATTTTGCTTGCCCTGGCGGAGATTGCCGATAAAACGATAATCCTCGATGAAACCATTTCCGGCAGCGCGACATTCCGTTTTGCCGATGCCGATTTTGAGAGCGCCCTTACGCGCTTTGCGGAACACAGCAATCTCTTTATCACGAGGCAGGGAGAGAATTACTATATCAGCAAAGTATCGATTGCGATATCGCCGGACAGCGGGCGGATTACGCTTGAAGCGGAAGATATAGCGCCTGAATTGATTATCAGAAAACTTGCGCAGGAGGCGCGCAAAACTATCGTATATGACGCGCTTCCCAGTGAACGCTTAACCATACGAACACAGGACGCGCCGCTTGAAGAGATTCTGCGCTTGCTGCTCATCAAAAATCCTGAATATACTATCGTAAGTGAGTCCGGGGGATTTTACCTGAAACGGGACGCGGCGCTGTTAAACGAGTCGCGCGCGGCGGGAACTGTCCGCATTACGGAACAGGACGGCTTGTATTCGGTTTCCAGCCAGCGGGTTGTGTTTACGGTGTTCATTGACGCGCTCTTTAAGCAGGCGGGAAAAGAATACCTTATGCTCAACCGCAGCAGTACCGTAATTGAAAACATCTATTATGAGCATAAAGATTTCACGTCGCTTTTGCGCCTTATCCTTGATATCGTAAACTACGATTATACGATTGAGAACGGCGTGTACTATCTTTTTGAGATTCAAAGACGGGATGTCGTAAAGAAACTGAAAGAAACCGTGACGGTGCCGTTTATGCATCTTTCCGTTGTTGATGTGCAGAATATCTTGCCGGCGGAATTAAACGCGGCGAATTTTATGAGAATTGACCGTGTCACCAATTCGATATTTGTTACCGGAAGTCAGGAAGAAATCACCCCGATCCTTTCGTTTCTCCGTTCTATTGATGTGCCGTTGGAAGGCCGGTACTACAAACTGTTTTCGGTAAGTAATATCAATGTGAACAACGCGGTCAGTCTTTTGCCGAAATCTTTCTTTTATACCGATCCTGTCATCATTCCGAATACGTCGTCATTTACGGCTCAGGTTGACGCGGCGAACGAAGCGAAAATAAGCGAATACCTGTCCATCATCGATACAAAGAATCCTTCGTATCCGGTCAGGCTGCGCTATATCAAAAGTGATGAACTGGTGCGGTATCTTCCTCCATCGGCGGTGAAGGAAAACATCACGGTCACCGGCGACTCATCGCTTGTTTTTTACACCGGAACCGGGGACGCGTACAATAGTTTGATGAAGGAGATTATGCTTATTGATCAGCCGAAACCGCAGATCCGGTATCAGCTGTTGGTGTTACAGCGCCAACGGTCCGACAATCTGCATTGGGGAACCGAGTTTTCCCTGACCAAAACGGACGCGTCCCCCAGCGCCGATTATTCCGCGCAGCTTTCCAATCTGGTGAACATCAATTTTGATATTGTTTCCAGTTTCGGCATTCAGTTCGCGGCGAATCTCAACGCGGAACTGGGACTGGACCGGGCGAAAGTCCTGGCCGATACGACCTTGAATGCGATTTCCGAAGAAGAAATCACGTTTGAAAATACCACGACGTACCGCTACCGCGATGTCGCGATTGACACCGACACCGGTTTGTATTCGGGGGCCACGCGGGAAATCACAAGCGGTCTTACGCTCAGGATACAAGGCTGGGTTTCTGGCGATGAAATGATCACGGTAAATGTGGACGCGCATGTTTCAAAGCAGGGAGCGGTGAGCGCGAGTGATGATACGACATCGTCTCCTCCGTCCACATCGGAAAAATCGGTCAATACACATGTGAGGGCAAAATCGGGACAGCCCATCGTCATCGGCGGTTTGTTGCAGTCCGAAAGCGATGTGATAGAAAAACGGGTTCCTTTTCTGGGGGACATTCCGCTGTTGGGCTCATTGTTCCGCTCCGAACAGATTACGGTAACGGAGACGGAGTTTATCATTTACCTTATTCCCTTTGTCGAAAAACCGCCCGCGACATTGGTCGATATGGAAAAGAACATGCGTACGTATTACAGCAAATACATAAGTGGAGATATACTCTATTGAATACACCATCGTTTGATCTTGGCACATTTTCGGGATACAAAGATTGTCCGGATCAGTATTCAGCGGTTTATATCCGGCAGGCGAAAGCGGTAAAGATCGATGAAACGGAAACGTCGGTGAGGATCGCGGTTGCCGAGAGTATGAAGGATGAAACCGGAAAGTATCTTGCGAGTTTTCATGGAACAAAGACCGTAGAATATATCACGGTTTCCGACAGCGTGTTTATGGAGTTTATCGGCAATGTGATGGAGGCCGACGCGGAAGCGCTGCGCACAAACGACTTTCGCACGCCGGATGACACGTCGGCGGATTTTTCCCTTGACGCCATTTCCTCTTCATCGCCGGTCGCGAATATTATTAACGGTATTTGCCTGGAAGCGATCCGGCGGAACGCGTCCGACATCCACATACAGCCGCTTGAGAATACTGTTCATATCCGTTTCCGGCTTGACGGAGTGCTCCATACGGTGAAGACGCTTCCGAAATCCATTGCCGATGCCATTGTGCGGCGTATCAAAATTATGTCGAATCTGGATATTACGGAACAGCGGCAGCCGCAGGACGGGCGGATGAACGTAAGCATTCAAGCGGGCCTTTCCGCCGAATCCCATAATCTTCGCGTGTCTATTGTCCCGGTGGCGTACGGCGAATCCATCGTGCTGCGTTTCTTTAACATTCAAGGTTCGGTGATGACGCTGGAGCATCTGGGATTTTATCCGGAGGAGCTCAATCTGTTACAGCAGGCGGTTAAGGTTCCGAACGGACTCATCCTTGCCGCGGGTCCCACGGGGAGCGGGAAGACCACGACGCTTCACGCGCTCATTCAAAAGATGGATCGCAGTACGAAAAACATCATCACAATTGAAGACCCTATCGAACGGATTCTGCCGGGAATCAATCAGATTCAGGTCAACTATGATATCAATATCACGTTCGATAACATGCTTCGCCGCGTACTGCGCCAGGACCCGAATGTGATTATGGTGGGAGAGATTCGGGATACGGAAACGGCTGAATTGGCGCTGCGTGCGGCGCTTACCGGGCATATCATTTTTTCGACCCTGCATACGAACGACAGCGTTTCCGCCGTTTCCCGCCTCGCGAATATGGGGATGGAACATTTCTTAATCGCTTCGGTTCTTCGCTATGTTATTGCCCAGCGTCTGGTACGGAAGGTCTGTCCCCATTGCAGAATCGAAACAGCAGTGCCCGCGTTCTTTAAAAAACTGCAAGCGGCATACGGCGTTGCATCGGATACGGTATATGAAGAGCGAGGCTGTGAGTATTGCAACTTTACCGGTTACTCCGGAAGAACCGTTGCCGCGGAAGTCTTCGCGGTCAATGCGGACACAGAGCGGATGATCAGCGAACACAGAAGCGCCGCGGAGATTGCTTCTTACGCGCGGGAAAACGGCATGGAAACCCTGGAAGCCTGCGCGGTCAAGAAAGTGAGCGACGGCGTTACGACCATCAACGAAGTATTAAGCGAGGCGCTTATATGCAATACCGCTGTATAATCCTGTCCGATACCGGAGAAAAAACCGAACGCTTCATGAGCGCGGAAGATGAGCATGATCTCCGCCGTAAGTTCCAGGGGTCTCCGGCAATCCTTTTGGAGTTTTCGGAAATCGCCGCGCGGAAGTATACCATCAAAAACCATCTGAACGATGATCTCATTCTCCAGTTCACCGAATCCATGTCGGCTTTATTCTCGGCAGGTATGCCGCTGCAGGACGCGCTTGCTATTTGTACGGAGATAAGCGCGAAGAAACAAATTGCCTCGTTGTGTACCGAACTCTTGCAGTGCATCAGGGACGGGAAGCGGTTTCATGACGCGCTCTCCTTGTTCTCTCCGTCGTTCTCGTCTCTGTATATCGCGCTTGTGAAGCTCGGAGAAACAACGAATTCTCTGGACAAAATATTTCATAAACTGGCTCAATACCTGAAACGTAACCGGGAGATAAAGCAAAAGATTATGCAGGCCCTGGCGTATCCGGTAACGGTTTGCGCAACGGCAATCCTCATCACTTTTTTTATTGTCATATTTGTATTTCCCCGTATACAAACAATTATCGAGGTGTTCAACACCGGAACAAACGCGTCCGACATACGGCAAAATATCAATCTCTTGAATAACTCCCTCTGGTATATTGTCGGAGCGGCCGTCATGATTGCCTTATCAGTACTCGTAATCATTCGTCTCCGTTCGCTCTCGCATTCCGTTTCGCTGACCGTTGATCATCTCATTCTGCGGATTCCGGTCATCGGTACGGTCATCAAAATACTGTGTACGAGTGATTTTGCTTTTTCCATGGAGATACTCTGTTCGGCGGGCATTCCCTTTATACAGGCGCTCAAGCAATCAGAGGAGGTGATCGCTAATACCGCTTTCCGCGAAGCGTTGAAAAAGAGTACCGACGCTATCGCGAGCGGCATGTCGATTGCCGCGTCTTTTACCCGGCAAAACATGTTTCCCGGCTATGTGATATCTTGGATAGGCATCGGCGAAAGAACCGGCTCGGTGGAAAAAGTCTTTTCCCAGATTCACGCGTATTTTGAACATGAGTCCACGGTCTTGATCGCGAACATTACATCCGCCGCTCAGCCGGTCTTCATACTGATCGCGGGTACGCTGATCATTCTTTTGGTATGGCGTTTTGTTGTCCCCATTTTTTCGCTTATTGGAGGTTTATAATACATACGATGAAACAGAAAAAACCAAGAAGTTTTATCTATAATGATGAAGGCTGGACCTTCATGGAAACGCTGATTGTAATCGCAATCGTGTTGGTGCTCACGGCTTCGGTTGGATTTGTGGCGGTAAACAGTTTGGATAACGCCCGCCGCGCGAGCGCTCAATCACAGATCGATTCTTTTTGCATCGCGCTTGAAGCGTACTATATAGACTGCGGTTCCTATCCTTCGGAAGAACAAGGCTTAAGCGCGTTACGGACAAAGCCCGTGATTGAACCCGTGAGCGCGAGATGGAACGGTCCCTATCTCTATAAAAACATTCCCGAAGACCCTTGGGGAAATCCCTACCTTTACACGATTCCCGGCCGTGACGGGGACCACTACGGCATTGTGTCTTACGGAGCGGACGGAAAAGAAGGCGGAGAAGAAAAAGATGCGGATATCGCTTCCTGGGAAAACTGACGGATTCATCCTGCTCCGCACCCTCTTATTCAGCGCGGCGCTCTTGCTCATCCTTTCCGCGGCTTTATCTATTATGATATCTCTCTTCCGGCACAGTTCCGATATAAAAACACAATCGGAAATACTCATAAAAGAAAGGAATGCCGCTGTCCTTAAGGAATTAGATGAACGCTCATAACACAGACGGTTTTACATTTATTGAAACGCTGGTCTCTATCACACTGATACTTATCATCACGCTTGCGGTAAGTACCGCCTTTATCACGGTCCTTCTTCATAACGACAGTGCTTCTTTATCGCTCCATGAATCATGGCTTTTGCTCTACGCCGACCAAGAGCTGAGAGAGAACATCGAACCCATCGTTTTTCCGTATTGGGAGAACAGCGTCAGCGCCGCGCGAATGTTACGGCAGCAAATAATCGATCAAACACATATTCCGGGAATTACCATTGCCGGCGCGGATGTTATTATCAAAGACGGGGCCGCTCATGGACTCGAAGTTTCGTATTCCGTGTTATCAGGATCGGCGGTATATACCAGCAGCATCCTTTTTGATTCCGCGGGGGACGCGGTTAAGCGGTAGCGTGTTTTATACCATAACTACGCCAGGCTTTTTCGGTGACTGGCACTTTTGCAATAGAACCTTAAAACACTTCTTCCAAAACATAAAAAATGCTTTTATCAGTGCCAAAGATAATTCTTTTCCCCGCGATGACAGGTGCGGAAAGCAGCGCGCCTTCTGTTTCCATCTCCCAGAGCATGCTGCCGTCCTGCGCGGAAATGCAGACCAGCTTTGGCGGATTAAAGTCGTCCCCTAAAAGACCGAAGTAAACTCTGCCCGCGGCGACTGTAGGCGCGGAAGCGACAGGGCTGTCAAAAACTTTTTCCCAGAGCAATTCACCGGAAGCGGCGTTAAAAGAACGGGCGGCACAGTCTCCGCCTGTAAAGATAATGGAATTTCTCCAAACAGAAGGAGCCATGAAGTCTAACACATTCATATTCCGCGCAAAAAGCTCCCATATATTTTCATAATCATGCGGGTCAAAAATACCTTCGTGTCTCTGCCGCCAAACTAATTCTCCAGTGTGACGGTCGAAGGCATGAAAACTAAATGATGTATCGCCGAAAATATCCGCCGTGCCAAAGTACAAAAGGTTTCGGCGGACTGCGGGAACTGAATACCAGGCCGCGTCAATTTCATCAAATGAAAGGAACCATAAAAAATCTCTTTTGTTAATATCGAAAGGACCGACAAGACTCGTTACGGGACCTGTGCCGAAGTACATGACATCGTCCGCGACAAGAAAAGTATAATTGTACCAGCCCGGGTTATCAATTTTGAACTGCTCCTCGCCTTCGGGCGAAAGAAAATAAACCGCGTCCGCGTCTCCTGTAAAAATAACATAATCCCCGTACCGGGCCACTTGGGAATTTATCTGGCTTTCAGTTTGAAAATGCCAAACCTCCTGCCCTGTAACGCGGGACAGCGCGTAGAGCTTTCCGTCCTTGCTGCCGAAATACACATGATCTTTGTCCGCGCATGGAATTGAATTTATTGAAGCTCCGCTTTTAAACACCCACCGCATATAGCCGCTCTCCGCGTCCAGCGCGTAAAAGTTTCCGTCGTCCGAGCCGAAATAAATTGTTCCGTCTATGACAACCGGCGGATTAAGCGATCTGATTTTTCCGCTTGTATCTTGAAATTCCGTTCCTTCCGAAAGTTCTATATCTTGAAGTTTTATTTTCCAGCGTATGCCGAGCGGCGGTGAAATACGGGAAGAGCTTACTCCGCTGCCGTCTTCGCCGCGGAACTGCAGCCAATCCGTGTTCCGTGAGCAGGCGAAAAAAGCGGCGCTTAAAAAAATAATAATTAGTACCGGAAATAGTCCGAATAAATTTTTTACGCGAAGGCGGCGTATGGAAGCGCGGAGTTTTAATTTCATAAATAAGCCAATCCTCTTAAACTGATAAAGCGTTTTATTGAATTGATAAATCCTTTGCGGCGGTAAGTTTTTAAAATGTTAAAATACTCCTGCCGCAAACGCGTAAAGCGTTCGTCTTCCTGCGCTTTATCCAAAAACTCCCGCCACCGCAGTTCTGAATACAACGAGGCAAAAGATTGAAAGTGACTGTCTTCCATGCTGCCGGGGAACAGGCTTGTGTATTCAAGCGCGGTTTTGGAAGCGGGCTTTATCGGCTTACCGTCCGCGGCAAGACGCGCGAGCAAAAGAAGATACAAAGCCCTTGCGCCGTCTCTGCCGCCGCGCCGTGCGCCGAATGACAAAAACGCTTCTCGTCCGTAGCGCAGAGCGTACGCGGCGGTAAGCGCAAAGACTAGCATAAAAGCGGCGGCGCGGAGAACCGCACGCCAGGGGAATTGCCGCACCTGCGCTACAAGCCTGTTCTCATCAATAATTGGAATTACAACATCCCATGAATTAAAGTCTCCCGTTCCCTCAGGCGGAACAGCGAAAGAAGTCGCCTCAAAATCCAGCCAGCCGTAATCGGGAATATAAAACTGCGTCCATGAATGGCTGTGAAGATTTGTTACCATGAATAAATTGTTAAAAGGGAATTGCCGCAAAACTTCAATACGTTCGCGCAGGTTTGCAAGTCCGCGGAGATGCGCCTGAGTTTGTAGACTTTCAGCCGCTAAGTAACCTGTTACAACTCTGGA
>DBDH01000114.1:40731-119862 GCA_002293455.1 Treponema sp. UBA937 | reverse complement strand
GAAGACCCTTCGCGTCCGATAAACTCGGCATCCATGCCGTCAAGAACATTGGCCTTCCAAACCGAGTATATTGAAGTAATCATCGGTTCGCCCTGGATAACCCCGCGAAGCAGGGTGTCGTAACGGTTCCGCCGGAGATCCGCTTCGACGGATTCATAATCCGCCATAACATTCGCGACCGTACGCAATACTCTGATATATCCGTCCTCACGGCCTTGCCAATATGATGCCTGCTGTTCAGCCAAATAGCTGATACTTTGCCTGCTCAAATTAAGGCTTATACTGGAAGCTTGCTGCAAAAAAATGAAAGCAAGCGCTGCGATCACCACCACCATAATCGCGATGATCATGATACTCAGTTTTAATTTGATTTTCATGTACACTCCTTCACAAACAATCAACACGCCATGCCGCAAAAAGCCGGCGGTGTTTTATAATTAAGAGGATACCCCTCTCATACAAACCGACAACAAACCTCTCCCGCTTCAGAAAAAGCTCTGAAGACGTTATACTGATAATGGGGTTTTTTATACGTTTTGAAAAAAGAAAAAAGAACGGCAAGGACAACAACCGCTATTATTACCTAACCCTTTTAAGAGAAGTCTAATTTGCTTGTAGTGAATTGTCAATGAAAAATCCGCCAATTTTTTGCAAAAGTTAAAAAAATCGGGGGTTTCATGTGCTCGAAAGGACGGAAAAAAGCCGGATTTCTATTTGAAACCCGGCTTTATCAGGGCAATTATTCGACTTTGAAGCGGGAAACTTCTCGTATCAATGTGTCGATTGTTTCCTTGTTCTTCCGGCTGATCTCATTCACCTGGTTCACGGCGATGTTGATCTGGTCCGCTCCGGTCGCCATTTCATTCATGCCTCCGGAGATTTCCTGCGTTACCTTTTCAAGGTTGTTGCTCTCCGCGATTACTTCCTTGGAACCTTCAAGCATTTCGATGGCTCCGCCCTTTACCTGCTGGGTAATTTCGTTTACCGCGCTTACCCCTTCAAGTATCTGCTTACTACCCTCATCTTGTTCTTCCATGGCATTCTGGATGTTCGCTTCTTGTTCCGCTACAATCCTAACGCTCTTGTCAATTAATTCAAAGTTTTTGAGAACGCTTTCCGTTGAAGCGGCTATCTTGTTAATCGATTCCGTCATCTTCTTAAGTACTGTATTGATGACCTTCGACTGTTCGCCGGAGTTCTCCGCCAGTTTCCGGATTTCATCGGCGACAACCGCAAAGCCTTTTCCCGCCTCTCCGGCGTGCGCCGCTTCAATCGCGGCATTCATTGAAAGCAGATTCGTCTGGCTCGCGATATTTTCCATCACCGTGTTGATTTCCAGTAAGCCCTTGGATTCTTTCTCGATCTCCTGAATATCGGCCGACACTTCCTGCAAGCCCGCGCGTCCGACTTCGGAGGCTTCAGTAAGACCGGTGACATTTTCCGCGTTTTTCATCAATGTATGGGTTACCGATTTAATATTGGCAAGCATCTCTTCAATGGCCGATGAAGCCTGGGTTATACTCGTTACCTGGCTCTCAATGTGGTTGTTCAGTTTATCAATATTAACGGTGATTTGTTCCATAGTAGCATTGGTTTCTGTAACCGACGCGCTTTGATTGATTACCCGGCTTTTGACATTCTGAACATTTGCCGCAATCTCGTTGACCGCGGCGGCGGTTTCGGTCATGTTTGAGGCGAGTTCATTGCCGATGTCAGATAATGATACGGCTTCGTGCTTAATCGTGATAACAAGGTTCTTTATCTTTTCAAGTGTCTGGTTGAAGTACTTGGCGAGGTCTCCCACTTCGTCTTTTGAGTTGATGCTGATGGTCCTGGTAAGATCGCCTTCGCCCTGGGCAATATCTTTCAGATTATCGGCCACAGTGACGATGGGCTTCGTTATACCGTTAAGGACAAAGTAAATAACCGCCGCGGTTACCACTATTGCTATCGCCGCAATAATGAGTATAAGCGTGGTCATGCTTTGTACCGGACCAAGAATATACGCTTCCGATGAACCCACCGCCACGGTCCATGTCGTAGCGGAATTGCCGATGGTAAAAGGAACCATGATAAGTTCTACATTTGAGTTAACCACTGTTGAGTAATATTCGAAGGTGTGCGGCCTTCCTTCCTTGACAGCCCGGTCCGCGTCGTCAAGCTGGTCTCCAAATGTTTCAACGTCCAGCAGTTTCCGTCCGACACGTTCAGGAGCCACATGCCCCATGATAAAGCCTGTGTTTGTGTACATCATCATGGTTGAAACTTCTTCGCCCTTATCCGCGACTGTCTGCGCTAACGCGGTCTGTACCGCGTCAATCTTGATATAACAGCCGACCCGCGCCACCGTTTCTCCGGTTCTCGGATTGATAACGGGAACCGCCATTCTTACCAGCCAAGTATCCGCACCGTCCACTCTCTGCGGAACAGGATCGAATACCATATCATCTCTCGCGGTTTGTCCGTCCATGTTGGCTACGGCGGTAGTAATATCTATCTGCGACAAGGCCGATCCTCTTATGACCGAGCCTTCCTGTGCATAGCTCATTGCGTACTGACCCGAAGCCGAAGACCCTTCGCGGCCTATAAATTCGTTGTCCATGCCGTCAAGGGCGTTGGCTTTCCAAACCGAATATATTGAAGTAATCATCGACTCGCCCATGAGCACCCCATGAAGCAGTGTGTCGTAACGGTTCCGCCGGAGCTCAGGTTCGACGGTTTCATAATCCGCCATAACATTCGCTACCGTACGCAATACTCTGATATATGCGTCCTCGCGGCCCTGCCAGTATGAGGCCTGTTGTTGGGCCAAATAACTGATGCTCTGCCTGCTCAGATTAAGGCTTATATTGGAAGCTTGCTGCAAAAAAATGACAGCAAGAACTGTTATCACCACAATCATGATCGCAATGATGATAATACTCAGCTTGACTTTAATTTTCATAATATTCTCCTTGGCATTACGCCTTTCAAGACAAAAAAAGAAGAGAAGAAATTAGATAATTTCCGTTTTTGTAATTACTTTTAATAATAAACTTCATAAGTTAAATTTAACTTATCAGCGGCAAATTATCAAGGAGCCGCTTTTTCTGACAAACATCAAAAAGGGACTGCCTATTTTTAGACAGCCCCTTACGTTTTCACGATCTATATTCCGAACAATTTTATTCCTTCATCAGGAAACTGTTCTTTTACTTTGGCAATAGCTTCTTTTATTCCAAGAGCTTCATCTTCTTCACACCAGATGATATAGATAAAATTTTCTTCAGGCCATATTGCGTCTCCCATCCGCGGACCGGAATTCCCGACACCGTGGGCTTTGGGAATTTTTGTATAATATTTGCCTACGCCTTCATCCAAAAAAGCTTCACGGATGTTTTCTTCAACAGAATTATTTGCCACTATTTCAAGACGTATCATGGTTTAATCTCCGTATTTTCTGCTATTATTTCGGCAGTTTCTGCTTCCATCTTAACATCTTTCTTTCTTTTTCCGGCGGCAATCCGCTCACGGCGGGCTTCCGCTTTGGCTCTTCTTTGATCATCTTTACGGTTAAATATATAATAAATTACCGGCATAAGGAATAGTGTCATCAACGTACCGAATGATAATCCTCCAAGGATGGCTTTTCCCATAGGAGCAACCATTTCGGAACCTTCACCAGGGAAGAAGGCCATAGGAACAAGTCCTAAAACCGTCGTCAGGGTTGTCATCAAAATAGGCCGGAGTCTGTTTCCCGCGGCTTCAACACACGCTTCATGCAGGCCGTATCCCCGTTTACGCAGCAGGTTGGTGTAGTCCACCAAAACGATGCCGTTATTTACGATAACCCCGACAAGAACGAGCATTCCCACTGCGGTAAGAATATTAAAGGTTTCCCCTGTAAAGAAGTAGATAGCAACAATTCCAATCAATGAAAGCGGAATCGTAAAGAGAATGATGAAAGGATCCCGGAGCGACTCAAACAAACTTGCCATAACGCCAAAGACCAGGAGGATTGCTACTATTAAAACAAGCCCTAAGCGCTGACCATATTTAATAATATCCTGGAATTCGCCAGAGAACTCAATAATAACATCGCTTTCCGCCGGAATTTCTGATGTAATCAGATTCTGAACCTTTGTTTCAATAATATTAGTAGTTACACCAGGGGCGGCGCCTGCTGTAACGTGAATAACACGGCTCTGGTTTTCACGGTTAATGTTAATGGGACCAGTAGTTTTTTTGTAAGAAGCAATATTAGACATTGTAACACGCTGTCCCATGGGACTCATAACAAAAAGCTGGTCCAAGTCCGGCAATGAATCTCTGTCAGCTTCGGCCAAGAATAGAACAACATCAATATCTTTTCCTTCGGTCGTGAACTGAGTTGCGGTCACGCCGTCAATAGCAGCTTTTATTTCTTGTCCAATTGTAAACACATTAAGCCCAAGAGCATACATGCGTTCGCGGTCTATCTCTAATTCAACCTGAGGAAGACCATCCTGTAAACTCACAGAAGGTTCTGTTGCTTCAGGAACACGTTCACGAATGAGGTCCGCAATCCGGTTTGCGATATCCTTACCCTTTATTAAGTCATCGGTTCTTACAATGATATCGACAGCACTGCCTCCGCCCATTCCGCCCATTCCGCCTCCGCTAAAGGAGAATACAACTCCTGGGAAACTGTTAAAATAAGGGCGAAGTTTCATTTCAATATCATCAGTAGAATCGATTCTTTCCTCGTAAGGAACCAATTGGATTATTATTTGTCCTTCATAACTAGCGGAACCGCCCATTCCGCCTCCTCCAGCGATAATTGCAACACGTTGGACGCCTTTTGCTTCCTGCTGAACAATGTTTTCAAACTGCCTCAAGACCGATTCCGTTTCATCGAGAGACGAGCCCAAGGGCAGTTGGACATTAACCCTGAGCATATCAGATTCCTGCGCAGGCATAAGGATAAAGCCTATTTTAACAATGAGGGCAATACTTCCGGCAAACAAAAGGAGAATTATGATAATGATCAGAACCTTTTTCCGAAGAACCTTATCAACTGCCCAGCGATAGTTGTTATCTAGTCTTGCAAAGAATCTGGCAAAAACACCATCAATCTTGGCAAGGAAGCCTTTAAGAGGTCTCTGCTTTCTTGTAACAAGCGGCAAATGATGGCTCGCTAAAACCGGAATAAGAATCAGCGCCACTACCAAGGAGGCAGTCAGTGAAATAACTACGGTAAATGATAAGCCGGAAAATATTTCTCCATACATTTCCAGCAGTCCTTGAAACAGAATGAGGGGAGCAAATACACAGATGGTTGTTAAGGTGGACGCGACAATCGCGGTAATCATTTCCTGCGTACCAATAACCGCGGCGGTTATCAGCTTGGCACCCTTTTCGCGGTATCGGTAAATATTCTCCAGGATAACTATTGAGTTATCCACAAGCATACCAACTCCTAAAGCAAGACCTGCCAAGGTCATGACATTGAGGGTTAAGTCCATGAAATACATCAGCATCAATGTAACAAGGATAGAAATAGGAATACTGATGCCGATAATAAGCGTCGGCTTAATTGACCGTAAGAATACAAAAAGAATTATAACAGCCAGCAATGCGCCGGATATGGCAGATGAAGCAACATTACTTATCGAGTTTTTAATAATATCGGTGGTATTAAAGATTTCTTCAATTTTAATATCCTGGGGAACAGACGCTTGTATTTCTGCAAGCCGGACCCGGAGAGCGTCTGCTGTTTCAACCGCGTTTTTTCCGCTCTGTTTTTGTACGCTAATATCTACCGCCGCAACGCCGTTTATATATACGAAACTGTCCTCGTCACGGTAACTATCATGAACATCGGCAATATCTCCTAGGCGGACTTGCCTAGTTGCTTCGATTTGTCCGCCGACAAGCCCTCCGCCTTTGTAGGAAATAACGGTTGACTTTATATCTTCCAGTGTCTGGAATTCCCCCGCGGTAGTAACAATATACGAAATACCTTCATCCTCGATATTTCCCGCAGCTATCTGGGCATTCTGAACGGCAAGCGCCTGCTGTATCTGGCTGATAGTTAAATTATACGCTTCAAGTCTGTTCTCAGGAATCTCTATCCGGATAATCCGTTCCCGTCCGCCAAAAACTGATCCTGTGGAAACGCCGTCAACCTGTTCAATACGGGGAAGAATGGTGTTTTCCGCAATATCACGCAGTTCTTCGGGAGAACGGGTTTCGGAAGTAACTACAAATTCCAAAATAGGAATCATGGAAGGATCCATTTTGAGGATTAGGGGCGTTGTTGCCGTATCCGGCAGATAGGGCTTTACCATTTCCAGGTTATCACGAACAGAATTCGCCGCGTCCGCTAAATCCGTTCCGTAAAGGAAGGACATAAAAACCATACTCGTTCCCGAGGAAGATGTTGATGTCAACTGATCCAGGTTTGAAACATTGGAAAGACCGCCTTCCAAAGGGCGCGTGATGGTTCGTTCTACTTCTTCCGGACTCGCTCCAGGATAGTTTGTCATAACCAACATGTAGGGCAATTCAATATCGGGAAGAAGATCGATTTTAAGGTTTAAAGTCGCAAAAATTCCCATAAGGAACAAAAGCAAAAATATTATAAAAACTGTTGTAGGCCGCGATACGGCTGTCTTTGCAAGACTCATAGTATTCTCCGGTTATTCTGCGGAAAGGGGGTCAGCCCGGCCAACAATATTGATTCGGGACCCGTTTTCCAAAAGCGTCTGGCCCCGGATAATAATTTCGTCATCCGGATTAAGACCGTTTTGTACTTCCATAACTCCGTCAATAACAATTCCGGGAACTATGGAAACCTGTTTTGCGATCTGATACGCGGGATCATCAGGATCGGTTTCTGCTATAAACACTACATTTTCACCAAAACGATTGATCATTGCGGAAGACGGAATCTTTACAATCCCGTTTTTCTGTTCGGTAATAATTCTGATTTTCGCGAACATGCCCGCTTTCAATTTTCCCTGGGGATTGTTGGCAATATGGATTTTCACTTCCAATGTTCTGGAAACAGGGTCCATCACCGGGCTTATTTCAGAGACTTCACCGTGGAATGTCTCCCCGGGATATGCGTCAAGGTCAATTTCAACCGGCTGTCTAAGAGCAATTCTGGAAATATACCGCTCCGCAATATAGGCTCTAATTTCCAGAGTATTTCCCGCCGAAATGCGGGCTATGGGAACCGCCTGACTAATCGTCATTCCCACCTGAGCAGGCATAGCGACAATGATACCGGCAACCGGCGATTTTACGGTTCCCTTTACATACGTCATTCCGGGGCGGGAAGGATCAACCTCAATGATATTTTGATCTTTCGCGACGCGCCTTCCCACACCCGCAAAAATGCTGCTGACTTTTCCCGCAATGTCAGAAAACACGTCAACCGTTGACGAAGCCTCAACATCGCCTGAGAGTGCCAGATAATCCTGTATCCGCCCGGCAACGGCGGTTGTCGTATTTACCGCAAACACCGCGACGGGTTCCGCCGCCGGCTCCTCAGCCGCCGCCGTTTTCTCTTTTTGGCAGCCCATAACAATCATTCCCAAAAGGAGGGAAATACTTATCATCAATATATACTTTCTTTTCACTTTTGTTCTCCTGAAAGGGTTCCGAAGGGAACTCCTGTTGCATATTCCAGATCGATAAGACCCGATAGATAATTAAAACTTTCCGCTAATACCGCGTTTTGCGCTTTCTGATATTCCAATAACGCGGATTGTACTTGAAGAAATTCCACAAAACCGTTGCTGTAAGCTTCTTCGGTTTGCTGATAAGACCTAAGAGCTAAATCTTCCGTCATCTTTAAGGCTTCCATGTTGGTCTGGGATTTTTGCAGTTGAAGCACCGTCTGGTATACTTCAATTTCTGTACCCTGAATAAGCTGGGCCAGGTTCAGATTGAGTGTGTTTACCGTATCATCCAACTGCCTGAGAGCCATTCCGGTTGCCGTAAACGGGAGATAGGCGTTAAGGTTGAGCGCGAGCGTTACCCGAAACATCCCCGATGACTGCTTCCATCCGTCTTTCATGAACAGGGAATCTTCACCAAGTTTTCCCTGAAAAGCAGGATCAAGATTCCACCCGAGAACTATTGTAGGCGTATAAGCCTGAATTCTCTGGGCTTTTCGGGTACTTTGCATAAACGCGATAGTCTGCTTTAACGCCATAATTTCCGGTTTTACATTGCTCGCCTGTTGAATTAAGTCTTCCAGATTTAATTCAACATAATTCGGGGTTTCAATGGGCGTTAACCGGATAAGCGTACCGAAAGGAAGCCCCAAAGAAAAAGCGAATGACGATTGTAATACAGAAAGAGTGTTTTCCATTTCCAGAATCGTCGGCTTGAGATTTTCCATCGCGACCTGCGCCTGGAGCCAAGTCAGTTCGGGTACTAGACCGGCATCATAATTCGCCTTTGCCATTGCAACTTGCTCTTCGGCGGAACTAAAACTTTCCTTCAATAACTCGATATTGGCTTCCAGCAGAAGGATATTGTTGTATGCTTTCCGCACATCCCGCTCAAGCTGTTTCTTGGCGTTATCATAAGAGATAAGTCCCGTCTGGTAATCCAGTTGAAGGCTCTTCATCCCTTCAAACAGCGCAAAGTTAAGCGTGAGATCCACAGAAAGACTCCCCGTCAGATTCCACTGATTTGCACTGCCGAGAGAGATCGGAGGTATTACAGCAAAACTTGGATCAAATTGAGCCAATATAGAGCCTAAAGGAAGTTCCATTGGTTCGGGTTTCTTGTTCAGGCCGCTAAGTGTTCCGCTTAGATTAACTTCCGGAATAAAACGGTTCCAACGATAATCGGAACTGCGCTTTTTCGCGGCAAGTTCAATGCCCGAGGATTGGAGCTGGAGGTTATTCTCAATTGCTATTCGGACCGCGTCTTCGATGGTCAGCTGTTGAAGCACCGGCGGGTCTTGGGGTGCCGCAGTTTCCTGCGCGAACAGGGAAAAGGGGCAGAGTGCCATACAGGACGTTATAATGCATACAAACGCCAGGTTCCGGAACCTGACATTCCCGGAGGATGATCGGATCATATAATGACTCCTTTGTGATTGACTGTTGAAGCGTGATTTTCCACCGAATCAACTTTGCCAAATGGTATTGGTCCGTTTAATACGCGACCATATATAACAATATAATATTTTTTTAACACCTTTGAATAGTGTTTTTTGTTCATATTTTTCCACCTTTTATGCCTGAAATTAAAAAAGTATAAAAAAAACGGATATTTTCTATGGAAAGCTGAATCTCTTGGCTCATGCTGCAATGGCTCTTGAGAAATCCCATAATGCAGAAAATCATAAAATGCGGGAGTTCTTTCAAAGACAATTGCCTGCCCACCAATTCGGGAATCTTCTTGATAAACCTGGAATCTGAAAACCGCGAAATGATCGTCTCCGGTATAGATAAGCCCAAACCAATCCGCTGAGTTCTAATCCAGTCCAGGGCTATCATGATTTCAGGTCTTGCCTGCAAATAACTGATGCTTGAAGCCGCAAGCAGATAAAGCTGTGCTTCCGGTTTTTCCGTTTTGGGAAACGCTTCAAAATCGCCGTAAATCTTTTCAAACTCGGTAGTAAAAAATTGCCGCAGCATGTCTTCTTTGCTTTTGAAATGAGAATACAGTCCGCTTTTTGAAAGTCCCGCGTGTTTTGCTACCAGTTCCATGGAAGCGTCTTTTGGACCTGCCTGCGCGATGGCATTCGCTACAGCTTTGAGCAGAGTATTATCTCCTCCCATTTCCGAAGAAATTGCCCGCGAAATAAGCTCGTCGAGTTCATCATAATTGATGGAATCCAGTTCTTTTTTGGTAAAACCAAGCCCGTAAGAAATTTGATGTTCTGTCCGGTCCAGGAGATTTTGAATATCTTTTTCATCCGGGGTTTGAATTCCGGAATGATAAAAAAACATCGCGGTCATAAAAACAGCGATCGTGCCGGATAATTGGACGATCATAAAATATGTTTCGCGAGAAGCAAAATAGGGCAGTTTTTGAAGATCGATACCCCATTGTTCTAACTGAAGCCTCATGTTTTTTGAGGGATCTTTCCGGTATTCATGCAATTGACAGAGCGAAAAGGTAAAAGCCTGTTTATTCCGCGCGTAAAATTCGGTGATGCCTCTTACCAGGATAAAAAACCCTTTTATTTCGTCTTGTTCCTTGAGCGCTTCCTCAAACTTTGGCTGAATATGAGCGAAATAGTCATCAAAAAATGACGCAAACATCGCGTCGATAATGGCATCCTTATTTTTAAAATGCCGATACAAGGCTGTTTTACTGACCCCCAAATAAGAGGCCAAAACAGAGAGGCTTTTCGATTTATACACATCTGGTTCCCACGCGGAGAACGCCGCTTTCACTATGTCTTTTTTTGTCATGTTACCGACCGTTCGTTAACATACTCTGAAACTGCCAGATTAGTCAAGTTGTATTATAAGAATTACGAAAAATGACTTGGNNAGACTTAATCAGCGCTGCCCTAATTTCTGTAATTATACCCGGCGAACTTTTGACGCATGTGTTCCGCGTTTCGTTGTTGTTTCCATGCATCATCATATACTGCTCTTTCTCGACTATTCATAGATGAATAATACAATATTGAACCGGTTGATAAAATTAACGCGGTAATAAATCCGCAGACATCATTTCTCCGCGTACCAGAACTTAGCTGTTGTCTGTTTTTAGTGCTATCATTCCAATAATGTTCATAATGCAGTGTTATATCAAAAAGATTACGGTCGAAGTTAAAAAACGATGGATTTAAATTTAAAAAATTAATTTCTTTGCTGACTTTCTGGGGATAAAATAAGCGCTGGCGAAAAGAAAACGATGTATAACTGTCTATGTTTTCATCAGCAGACAATTGTGAAAAGACAAAAATCAGGAAAAGAACAGCTATTTTTTTCATAAAGGATATCTCCTTACATGGAAAATCATCTATTTTATTGATAAAACACTCACTGTATATTATTATGATAGACTTTGCTCCTTTGCTTTGTCAAGAAAAAATTGACAATACTACTTAAAAGCGGTATTGTATAGATATGCCTCTTACCGGAAAACAGATGTTAAAGAAATTTCTAAATGCAGGCTGGATAATTGACCGGATAAACGGTTCGCATCATGTTTTGGTAAAAGGTGAAAAAAGTGTTACGATACCGGTTCATAACAAAGATTTACACAAAGGGCTTGAACAAAGACTCCTAAAGGAAGGAGGTTTCAAATGATTGCATATCCCGCAATTTTTCATCCTGATGAAAAAGGTTACTGGGTAGAATTCCCAGATTTGCCCGGCTGTGTTACCGAAGGCGGTACGTTGGAAGAAGCAAAAGAAATGGCAAAAGAAGCGCTTTCCGCAATGCTCGAAAGTTTGGATTCAAGAAAAAAATCAATACCTATTCCATCAAATATTGAAAGAAAAGATATATTTTACATTGAACCGGATTTAAACGTATCTTTTGCTATCTCTCTTAAACGCGAACGTGAAAAAATGGGTTTAACTCAAAAACAGGTTGCAGAAAAGGCAAAGATGTCATGGTCTTTTTACCAACGGATTGAAAATCCCAGAAAATCAAATCCAACTCTTTCAACTATCGAGAAACTGAGGAAAGTATTTCCGTCGGCCTTTTTTAGTCTTCCAGCCTTTCCGGAACAGAATTGATAAAGTTCTCCAACGCGGCTTTATCGGAAAATGATCCCTGGAAAAATTGAGGTCCGCCGCCGCCTTGACCTCCCGCGTCTTCCATCAATTTTTTCAATAATGGCCTTATGTCGGTTTCTTTATCCGGGGTCAGCGCGCAAAACTTTTTATCCTGGACGGACGCGAAAACAAGGATGCAGCCGCATGTTTTTTGCGCAATTTTGGCGGTAAGCAAAACATCGTTCTGGGAAATATCAGCGAACATCTTTTTGTAGATTTTTGTGTTATCCGTACTATTTTCCAATCCCGCGTCCGAAAGCAGCCGGGCTGCCCGGAATTGGGCAAGCTCCGTATTTTTCAGGTTGAGACCGCGTTCCAGTTGTTCGGTTTTTTGTACAAGAGCCTGGACAGCGGGATACAGTTCCCGGACAGGGGCATTCAGCGTCTGTGATATTCCTTCGGCTTGGCGCCTTAAAATCCGGCTTTCTTCAAAAACCCTTCTTCCCGCGATGAAGGTAATTCTCGTCATTCCTTTGTATCGTTCCGCGCCAAGAACCCGGAGCATGGCGGCCTTTCCGCTGGAACAAAGGTGCGTCCCGCAGCAGGGCGTAAAATCGTATCCCCCGATTTCCACCACGCGGATTACTTCTTCTCCCTGCGGAGGCAGACGCCGCAGATTAAAACGATGAATGTCCTCCGGCGGACAAAGATGCGTAACGATAGGACAATCTTCTTCGATGATATTCTGCACGGCGTCTTCCACAGGATACAGATCGTTCATGGTGATTCCGGCTTTGTTCACATCGATGGTGCAGATTTCGTCTCCCATGTGCATGGAAACCGTCGGCGCTCCCAGCATACGGAAAATCATTCCGGAAAGAATATGCTGAGCCGTATGCTGCGATGACAAATCGCGCCGCCGCTTTGCGTCAAGAATCAGCTCGGCTTTGCCTAAATTGAGGCTCTTTGCGCCATCAGAAGAAATAAAATGCAGGATTTCATCATCCTGTTCCTGAACATCCAGCAGCGGAATCCCATTGATGGAACCCCGGTCGGCGGGCTGTCCCCCTCCTTCGGGATAAAAAATGGTTCTATCCAAAATGACCGCGGTTTTATCCTGGACAGGCCGTATCTCCCGTATTTCCGCGGTTACGGGCTCATCCGTGGTATGATCGTAAAAGGCTTTTACCGTCTGCATAAGATGAGTATGTCTAAACCGCTTCGCATAGTAAAGAGGTGAATGAAAGCCGATTTCGGATAAAACCCATCGAAGTGTTGCCCCTGACAGACTTACGTTGTATAATTTTCTACATTATTATTTCGATGGAGGTTCCCGCAAATTGTTGAAAAGAGTCCGCGGCCGCAAGATCAGAATGGAAGGATTTAATAACCTTACCAAATCGTTAAGTTTCAATATTTATGATATTTGTTACGCAAAGTCAAAAGAATCGCAGATAGAATACCTTGAGTATATCGACAAGGAATATGATTCTGACCGGCTTCGCGCAATTATTGAGGAAGTAACCCGCATTGTTGACGCGAAATTGATTAATCTTAGCACGCAGGACTACGAGCCCCGCGGGGCCAGCGTAGTGGCGTTGATCAGCGAAGACCGTGATGTGCCGGATCAGATGGTTTTACCGGAAGCCGGCGTGATCGGACATCTTGATAAAAGTCACATCACCGCCCATACCTATCCGGAATTTGATATTGCGACAGGGCTCGCCACATTCCGGGTTGATATTGATGTTTCTACCTGCGGAACGATCAGCCCTCTTCGGGCGCTGCATTATCTTATTTCCTGTTTCGATTCCGATGTCGTAATTATCGATTACAAGGTCCGGGGCTTTACAAGGGACACGCGCGGGGAAAAATTGTTTATCGATCATGATATTAATTCGATTCAGGATTATATTGACGAAGATGTTCTTGCGGATTATCTGGTGTACGATATAAACATCCTTGCCGATAATATTTTCCATACCAAGATGCAAAAGAAAGAACCGAAACTAAACGATTATCTTTTTGGGCCGGATATGGATGATCTTGATTCGGCTGAGCGGAAACGGATTAGGGCATTACTCAAAAAAGAAATGCAGGAGATGTTTGAGTGTCAGAATTTCTAAAAAAAAGCGAAGTCCGGGAACGGTACTCGCGGACTTCCGGCTGGTTTTACGAAACGGGAGAAACGCTGTATTCGGGCCGGACCGCTTTCCAGGACATCACCTTAGTGAACACCGAGGAATTCGGGGCAGCGCTTCTCCTGGACGGGGCGACTCAGGTAATGGAAAAAAATGAGTTTCAGTATCATGAAGCGATGGTTCATCTGCCCATGCTGGCTCATCAAAACCCGAAGAAGATTTTAGTTATCGGCGGCGGAGACGGCGGCATCCTTCGGGAAATACTAAAGCACAATACGGTTGAACATATTGATTTTGTGGAAATTGATGAAGAAGTTGTGGCATTTGCCAGGACGCATCTTGCCATGATAAACGCCGGCGCGTTTGATGATCCCCGGGTAAAAACCCATTTTGTTGACGGAAGGCTTTTTGTGGAAAAAGCTCCTGAATCATCTTACGATATTATCATCATGGACATGACCGATCCTTCGGGGCCGTCGTTAAAACTGTATACCAGGGAATTTTTCGCCGCGGTAAAACTTCTGTTAAAAAACGAGGAATCTTTTTTTATCATGCACAGCGAATCCCCTGAAACAAGGCCGGAAGCCTTTGCCAGAATTCACCGGACATTACGATCTGTTTTTCCGCTTGTCCGCGGCGCTTATACTTTTGTCCGCATGTACGGCTTGTTGTGGTCCTTTGCTGTCGCGTCCGCCGCCGGGGATCCGCGGCAAATACCGCCGGAGCTTGCCGCAAAGAGAATCGCGGAACGGAATATCGGCAGATTGCAATTGGTTTCTTCCGGATCGTGGCAGGCCTTTTTCGCGGAATATCCTTACATTCAGGATATGCTTGCAAAACAAGGAGACATCTCCACCGACAGCAATCCTGATTTTCCGGATGCCTTTGATCCCCGGACTTAACGGCTATGGGTGTAACGGAGCTGCGCGCCGGGAAGTTCACGATTGAAGTTGAAACGCGGCGCATAAAAAATATGCGCCTTACAGTGTACCCCGACGGAAAAATCAAATTGGCGGCTCCGCTTCATACGAACCAGGCGGAGGTTGAAACATTTGTTTCATCGAAAATTGCCTGGATAGAAAAGCATTACGCGAAATTTCAAAGCCGGATTCCCGCGGAAAATCTTTCTTTTACATCCGGGGAAACCCACGTTGTTTGGGGCATTCCCTGCAAACTGGAAATTATTGAACGCCGGGGGCATCCCAAGGTTTGGACTGAAAACGGAAAACTTATCATGTCGATTCGGAGCGGAACTACAAAACAGCAGAAAATCGCCCTGCTCGATACCTATTACCGGAACCTCATTGAAGAAGCGGCCCCCAGGTTTGTGGAAAAATGGGAAAAAACCATCGGCGTTGAAGTTAACAAGATTTTTTACCGTAAAATGAAAAGCTGCTGGGGAAGCTGCAAACCCGCGGGAAAGACAATCCGGCTTAACACGGAATTGGCGAAACAAAGCCCCGAATGCCTGGAATACGTGGTGATTCATGAGATGATTCACATGCACGAACAGTCACATAACCGGCATTTTTATGAATTGATGAATGCTTTTTATCCCAATTGGAAAATAATCCGCAAAAAAATGAACGGGTATGGCATTTAACGGGAAGAAAATCTAAAAAGTACTGATAGATATAGTCAAACAGACCAAAACTATTTGACTATTTCCGATTTAAGTGTTTCTGAAATAATGAGAGGCAATTGCAAAACTCCAGTTTTTGCAAAAGGCTCATGAATTAGCCAATTCATTATTTCAGAAACTTACATTAAAGGAGTATATCTATTCCTGTTTTGCGTCCGGCAGGGCCTTCATTTTTGCTTTGAGTTCCAGGAGCATTTTGTCGGCACTGCTGTCGGATTTTTCCAGTTCGGCAAAGCGTTTTTCCAGGTTCGCGCTGTCCGAAACAAAATCCAGTTCTTTGACGGCTTCGTTATGGGCTTCCATTTGATCAACTTTTTCCGCCATACGGTCAAAAGCTTCAAACGCGGTCTGGCTTCCCGACATCGTTGTGATCGTGCTTTGGATTTTTTGCTGGGCTTCCGCTCGTTTCGCTCTGGCAATCAGCAGGTTTTTCTTGCGCTGGGCTTCTTCAATCTTGTTTTGCAGTTCCCTCAGCGCCTCTTTAAGCCGCTCTACCGACTCCTTTTGTCCCTGCCACTGCTTATAATATTCGCGGTAATGATTATCGTATTCCTGCTTCCGCAAAAGGGCTTCTTTGGCAAGGTCGTCCTGACCGGCTTCAACCGCGAGCATCGCCTTCCTTTCCCACTCCTGGGACTGGGTAAGCTGATTCTGGGCTTCCCTTTCGAGCTTCTTTTCATCGGCAATGGCCAAGGCAACGGATTTCTTTGATTCAATCAATTGCTGATTCATTTCTATGATGAGCTGATTAAGCATTTTTTCAGGATTTTCTGCTTTATCAATGGCATGGTTGACATTCGAGAAAATCAAACTTCTTAATCTGGAAAAAAATCCCATTTTTCAATGCCTCCTTATCAGGACTGAGTGTGACAAATATACTTATCTATATTCCAATAGTACCGGGTAGTGCTGGGTTAAGGCAAGACTGAAAGAGTCCAATACGGCAATAAATTCTTCAAAATCCATCGTATTATATTCAAGCGTATCGATTAATATGATTTGATTATGATCCAGGGCATAGGCGCCGTGAACCACATCTCTCGCGTTTAATTCCAATAGTTTGGCGTATAATTCCGGATTATCGGAATCCGGCACTGCCATAACCGCGACCTGGATGGTGACTATGGGATCCGTATAAACAATCGCCGTACCTTCAAGGTTATTGGTCCCGTCATTAATCGTCCAGATATGCTTCTCGACCTCTTCAAATGAATACATCGATTTAATAAGATACTGCTCAATTTTGTTGTCTTTCATCAATATTTCCTAACAGAAGATGCAAATTTTATCCCAGGAATACCTGAGCCCCATTGTCAATTGCCAGAATCGTTTTGCATTCTGAACAGCGGAACCGGCCTGGTTTTACGGCTTTAAGTTTTTTGGAACAAATAGGACACAAAAAAACTTTCGGAAAAAGAGACGCTTTTTCAGGAGACGACCCGCTTCTGAAGAAACCGACAGAGTCTTCGAGATTATCCTTGATATTGAAAAACTGGGAAAAGCCCAAAAGCTGGAATACTTCAAACACTTTCGGCTGGATTTCCAATAGTACCAGGTCTCCGCCCCTCGGTTTAACAGCCTTTAAAAAAGCGGTAAAGGAACCAATTCCGGTGGATGAAACATAATTCAACCCTCCGCACTGAAAAATGAGCCGAATAAATCCCGATTCAATTGCTTTAGCAACCCGTTTTTGAAAATAGTTGGAATTATAAGTATCGATGTATCCTGTCAAATATAATACAAGACATCCTTCTGCTTCATTGATTTTCTGAAGTTTGATTTTGAGACTTTCATCTTTTTCATCATCAAAGCCAGGAACAATATCGTTATTAGTCATGACGCTCCCTTCGCCTAAATTCTACTCAGCCGCATAATTCTTGAGCCCTACACCGTTCAATTATCGGATTCCCATCCTCGATTATATACTATTATTTGCACAAATATTTGTCAAACAATTAATCAACAATCATATTATACTACAATTTTAATCCGTAATCCAGAGGGATAACCGCTCCGTTGAGCTGGCTGAGAGGAAGAATCGCGGCAGCAAATTCCGCGATATCCTCAGGTTTTTCGATCTTTCCGGCGGGACTGCGGGCTCTGATATATTCTTTCATGTTGTCATCCGCGTATTCGGTTTCAACAAGTCCGGGGCAAATGACGTTACAGGTAATATCGGCTGAGCCCGCCTGTATTGCGGCTGATTTTGCCAGAACCCCCAGGGCTGTTTTTGCCGCGGAATAGGCCGCCGAAGTCGAAAATCCGCGGATGATGTCCGTATTTGTACCGCCAAAAAGAAGAATTCTCCCCCAATCTTTGTCAATCATATTGCGCAAAACGCGAGAAACCAATATTCCGGGAAAAATCAAGTTGTTTTTTACGATAGATTCCCATTGTTCCGCATTCATTTCCGCTAACGGCCGCTGCAAAAAAGGCCCCCAAGAACAAATCAGAATGTCAGGGACTGGGGCTTTTGCGAGTATCGCCTCCGCGGCTCCTTCCTGATCGGCGGGATGCAAAAATCCTTCGGCTTTTCCTCCCAAACCGCGGATCTTTTTTATAATTTGATGCAATTTTTCCTCTGAATGGCCGCCGTGAACAAAAATATCCGCTCCCATTTCCGCGAGCTTGATGGAAACCGCCGCCCCGATTCCGCCCGATCCGCCTACAACTAAAGCCTTCTTTCCGGAAAAAACCCTGTTCATGTATATCAGTATACTTTTTTTCCCTCAAAAATACAGGCATTTTATGCTATGATTTACTGTAATTCATGAAAAAGGGAGCAATATGTCACTGAACAATATTATCATTATTCTTTCCCGGCCTGCCGAATCCGGAAATGTCGGGGCTGTCTGCCGGGTGATGAAAAACATGGGGCTTTCACAGCTGCGGATTGTTTCTCCGGAAATGCCTCTGGATAATTCGCTTATCCTGTCAAGGGCTGTTCACGCGGGAGATATTTTTGAAAAGGCAGAACGCTTTGAAACCCTGGACGATGCTGTTGCGGATTGTTCCCTGGTTATAGGAACTACCCGCCGCCGGGGAGAGAAACGGAAAAGTATTAGTATTTCACCCAGAGAAACCGCGTCGTATGTTATGGGAAAAAACGGGAAAACGGCTATCGTTTTCGGCAACGAAAGAACAGGCCTTGAAAAAGAAGAACTCGATCTTTGTTCTGTTTCGTCTCATATTCCGTCTGATGATGCATTTCCTTCGTTAAATTTATCTCACGCGGTTCAGATTTACGCGTATGAGCTGTTTTTGGCTGCTGCCGGAGAAAAATCCGGCCAATGGGTCCCGGCAGACAGAGCGGTACTCGATTCCATGGTAAAAGTGATGAGCGATTCCCTTGAATCGATAGGTTTTTACAAACAATACGGCCGGGAAGATCAGGAACGTTTTTTCCGGGATATTTTTTCCCGTGCCGGAACGACTTTAAAAGAAGCGCGTTATCTGGAGAAATTTTTCAAGAAAATAGCTGTCTTGGGGAAAAAAGAGGATTTTTGAAGGCTTTTCAAAAAGGTATTGCTTCAAATAAAGCATTTCATTGCCACACTTTTTCTACATCGGGCTTTATTATATTGGCATCTTTCCCGGACAGCTCTATGACATAAAAGCCATTCTTCAGCGCATATCGTTTTGTGTCATCATCAATAACAGCGGCGGCGATTGCTCCATAATAGTGCCTTTTGTCGTTAATTAATGCAGCATGATGGCAGATTTTCTCCATACGCTTAAGATGATAATCGACATCTTCCCGTTTACAGTTTATTTTTGTTTCTACTACCATGGCCTGTTCATTGTTTTCAAGAAAAGCGTCTATCTCAATGTATATGCTTTTATCGTTGTTTTTAATTTTTCTGTGGGGGCTCATTGCCTGAAACGCGAACCCGATTTTCTCGAACTTGTCCAAGAGACTGGGAACAAGAAGATTTTCGGCCATAGTGCCGACTGTTTTACTTAAACCGCCTATGGATTTTTGTATTTTTTTCATCCGCTGATCAAATTCACGGGCACTTTCTTTTTGCCGCTCTCTGTCTTCCATCAGAGCCGCCCAAACCTGCTCAAAAGTGATACCCCTCGGATAGTCAGGGATTTGTACCTCGCCCATACCAGACACTCCTCATGTTGATTATATCATAGTTATGGCAGAGAAATCGTTTTTGCATTAATAACCATCGATTTTTTTTTAATTTTTTTTCTTAAAAAGCCTGTACATAAGCAAAAGCATTTTATAATACATGTACGGGAAAAATTTGAAGATTCTGAAAGGGTTTCTCAAACAGAAACCGATCCATTCCAGACCTTTATTAAATGTTGCATGAGACGGCCTTTTTTTCTGTTCGGCGAACACTTCAAAAATATCGCTGCCCCAAAGACGCATTCCCGGATTAAGCGTGTTTTGTTGTTTTGCGAGCCATTTTTCCCTGCCGCGGACGCCTTTTCCCACTAAAAGCAGGGACGGACTTGCTTTGCGGATGGCCTCAAGAATGACCGGTTTATCCTGTTTATTGAATCTTCCTGTGTAACGGCCCACAATCCGCAGATTGGGAAACGTTTGCTTAATATTTTTTTCCGCTTTTTTGAGTGTGGACCGCTTGCTGCCCAAAAGATAAATCGAATAATTGCGTTTTTCCAGAGCCGTCAGCACAGCGATGATAAAATCAAAGGGCATATACCGGAAGGGGATTCTTTTTGTCAGAAACTTTGCGCCGCCCACAAGACTCTTTGAAATCGGGATGACTAAATCGGCGTTTGTTACATAGTTCCGATATTCTCCGCTTCTTCTCGCACGCAAAAGATCCCAAATGGAAAGAAGCACGATATTTTGCCTCTGATTCTTTTTTGCCATTTCAAGAATATGCGCCTGCAATTGTTCGGGGGGCAAAATATCAATGGGTACCGTTAATATTTTGATTCGTTCGATTACTGGACTTGTTTCGGCATCCACGAAAATTTCTCCAAAAGTATAATTCGTATTGCGGCAGCGGCATACAGAGCCGCTGTTTCGGTTCTTAAAATGGTGTTTCCCATCACGAGAGGTTTGAACCCTGCTTTTATAAACCGCTCGGCTTCTTCCGGGGAAAATCCTCCTTCGGGACCTATCAGCAGCGCGGCTGTATTAACCTCATTACTAAGATAGTCATGGAAGGTCCCCTTTTCAAGGGGGTCTTGGTGAAGAAGTATGCCGATAAGGTTTTTTTCGTTCGATTTCAGGTTTTCCCAGGATTCGATGATTCCCGGAACATCCGTGAGCGGCTTTATCGATGTTGCTTCCAACGAGCCGCTTTGCTGCCGGGCTTCGCGGATAATCCGTTCCCATCGCTGTAATTTTGATGACGCTTTGTCATGATCGATTCGCGGCACGGAATACACAGAGGTAAAGGGAATAATTTCAGCGATGCCGCCTTCTGCTGCCTGCCTGACGATAAGGTCCATCTTTGTGCCTTTGGGCAATGCCTGAAACAGAATAATCTTCGGCAGCTCTGTGTAATTTTTTTCCGGATTGACAAGCGTACAAGTTCCTGTAAAAGACGCGTGATCAACTGATTGAATCGTTACATCGAAAGGTCCGCCTTGAGGGCTGACCGCGGTAAAAACGCTCCCAACTGAAAGGCGGCGGACTCTGATAAGATAATGGAAATCCTTCCCGTCAAGCCGGATTATCCCGTTTGCGTCCGGCAGGGAAGGAAGGATAAATTGTTTCATACGCTGATCACGCTGTCAATCTTCTTCTGCATGTTCTTCTTGCAGCTGCTTTAAGGTTTTCGCGTTTTTCATCAATTCGCCGTAATTTCCCGATACAAGAATGTTCACCGCTTCCTGAAGCTGAATATCGTATTCCAGGTCGTAGATTGGCGCGGCTGTCGTACGATTTTGCTCGTTTCTCACCAATCGGTTTAATAATAACTGGTTAATGTTGTAATCACGGCTGAGATTCGCCGTAAAAACATCAATCTGGGCTTTTGTCGCATGAGGATTTTCCGCTACAAAGACCGGAATCTTATTTTCATTGATAAGCCGGTTAAGCGATTCGGCTTCTTCATTGCTAATTTCGGGAAATTTGACTTCTCTGTCAGGAGGAATGCCGATTTTATCGATATTGACATCACTCGGAGTGTAATACCGGGCAGTAGTCAGTTTAAATCCTGAATTATTGCTCCGGTCCAAATCGTAAAGCTGCTGCACCGATCCTTTTCCGAAAGATTTTTCGCCCACGAGGTATGCTCTGTTTCTGTCCTTTAAAGCTCCGGCGACAATTTCCGATGCCGACGCGGAACCCATGTTGATAAGCACGATGATGGGCATATCGGGCGGAACGGCGGCGGCTCTTTTTGCGACGAAGGTACTGTTATCACTGGTAATCCGGGATTTTGTAGAAACGACAACTCCGCCCTCAAGGAAAAGGTCGCTTATATCGACAGCGGAACTCAAAAGGCCGCCGTAATTATATCTTAGGTCGATGATGAGCGAATCAAATCCCTGGGCTTTGAAATCATTGAGGGCATCTTTTGCCCTGTCGGCGGTCATGGGGGTAAAGGTGGTTAATCTGAGGTATCCGGTTTTTCCGATCATCGCGTGTTTTACCGTGGGAACTTCTATGATTTCCCTGGTAAGCACCACGGGGAAATCGAGTTTTTCGCCCCGCCTGATTTGAAGCGTTACATCGGTTCCTGGAGTTCCCCGGAGGCGCTCCAGAACCTCGTCCATGGAGAGAATGTCCGTGGATTCACCATTAATTTGAGTAATGAAATCGCCGGGGCTTATGCCCGCTTTCCAGCCGGGCGTATCTTCGATGGGGGACGCGACTTCCACCCAAAGCGGTTTTCCGTCAGGGCGTGATTCGACCGCTTTGGTGATGAGGAGTCCGACGCCGCCGAAATTCCCTTCGGTGGTATCATTTAAGTCCGTCATGTCCATGCCTTCGAGATAGGCCGAATACGGATCGCCCAAGGCTTCAAACAGGCCTTTCATGGCGCCTTCGTACAGGACTTGGGGGTCTATTTCCTCGACATAATGGCTTTGTACAAAATCAAACACGCTTTGCATTATTGAAGAATAGCGTCTTATTTCCTGATCCCGGTTTTGGGCATCCGCCTGTGGTACGGATGAAACGATAAAGAAAAAACACATCAAAAGCGTGATAAATACCCATGCGAATGATGAGCGGAACTTTCCATTTTTAGGGCTGGAATTATCTTTATTCATATATATTCTATTCTAGAGAACAGACGTAATTTGTCAATTACCTGTTGGGGTGGCCGTTCTTGCCAAAAAACGGTAGTATTTTATGCGATTGGTGTTTCCATAATGATGTTCATGAAGTTTTTACTATTGCTTTTTTGTGTTTTGGTTTTCTCAGGATGCGGCGCTGCTTTTGATTATGCGGTGATAAGCGGCGGCGTGGAACACGAACAGGAAAGAATGTTTCTTGAATCGCTTTTTGCGGACAATGAAGAAATCGCCGCCTTGAAACTTAAATTGATTGATGACGGCGGCAGCGGTGTTAAACCGAATGTCTTTATCGATATTTTTTCTTATTGGGAAAAAGACGCGCCGTTTGGGGACACGCTTGTTTCGCGCAAGGCCTTTGTACCGAGGGGAAATCCTCTTAATGGCCGCACCAACACCGGGTTTGCCGTTTGTATTAACGGATATGAAACAATTGTCCGCCCGGAGGAAATTGCGCCTCCGTTTACCGCGCTGAGGGTGGACGGCTTTGCCCTTGGAGATGCCGGGTATCCCCTTGTCCGCGCCGCGGGAATACGGATTCGGCTGGCGGAAGACAGGAAGCCGTCCGGAAAGCTCATTGAAAAAATGGAATCGCTTTCCGCCGTTCTGGAAAGCGTTGACAAACCGCTTGCGCTTCCCGTCCCCGAACCGCTCTGGATCGCCTCTGGAGGAGATCTTATGCTGGGGCGCGGAGCTTCGGAGATTCTCCTTGAGGAAGGAGCGGCGGGCATTTTTGGAAAAACAGCGAACATGCTTGCGGAGGCCGATCTTTCCCTGGTCAATCTTGAAGGGGTGCTAAGCGATGGCGGGGAAAAAATCGCGAAGTCCTTCAACTTCCGCTTTGTCCCGGAAACCGCTCCCGCCCTCCGTGACGCAGGAATTGATGCTGTTCTGCACGCAAACAATCATGTTTACGATTACGGCGGGACCGCGTTTTTGGACAGCCTTTCGCGTCTCGGCAAGGCGGGGATTGGCGTGCCTGGCGCGGGAAACAACGATGAGGCGGCCGCGGCGCCCTTTGTCTGCCGCCTCGGCGATGAAAACGTCCGTGTTTTCGGTATCGCCTCCTTTCCCCGCGAGAGAAACGGCTGGGACGGACTCAGCGCCGCCGCCGCTCCGAACCGTCCGGGCATGAATCATGCGGGAAGCGGCGGAGCGGAAAAACTCAAAGCCAACATGAGCGCGGACGCCGATACGTCTTTCGACATCATCCTCTTTCATGGCGGAGCCGAATGGTCAACCATGCCGGATGCTTCCACTAGGGAACTGTACACAGGCCTTGTGAAAGCCGGAGCCGATCTCGTTATCGGTACGCATCCGCACATCGTTCAGGGCTTTGAGTGGGTTGAAGGGAAACCGGTATTCTGGTCGCTGGGAAACTACGTTTTTAGCGGAATGGAAGATACCGGCGGCGGGGATGAAGGACTTTTTCTTCGGCTTGGTTTTTTGAACGGCAGACTCTTGTACCTTGAACCCTTTGCGCTTACCCTGAACCGCGCGCGAACTGAAATCGCCGCACCCGAAAAACTATCAACTTTTTACGCGCGCTCAAAAGAACTGCGGGATCGTGAGAATATCTCATCCCAGCTACTTGACCCGCCGCCTGTGTAGCCGTAGATTTTTAGGTATGGAAAGATATCGGGTTTCGCGGCTGATTTTGTTATGTTACGATGTTGTGCGTCTTATTGTGATTATTGGTGTGATAACCCGGTTGGGAAGACAATCTGTATCGCAGGATTCCTATCCGTATTTGGTGTATGCGTCGGCGCAGGCTTTGTTTCCTATCATGGCCTGGTTTGTGTATCTTAACGCGGAAAAGTATTTCGCGTATCTTCCTTTGAATATTGCGGGTAAGTGCATCAATATTGTATTGTCGGGGATTTGGGGCTTTCGAGTTGTTTCGGGATTTTCGGAAACAATGTCTTTTGAGTTTTTTATGTGTCTTGGGCTTACGCTTATTGTCATGTTTACCGATATTATCAGTATTGTGGGAATGGCGTTTATAAAAAAGGGATTGGAAAAATCTGTCCAGGACCAAAATGATATAGATCAGCATTATGGAAAGATTGAATCAAAGGCTGATAACACTATTGGAGGAATATAATGCGTATAATTCCCATTGCCAGCGGTAAGGGCGGGGTTGGTAAATCTCTGGTTTCGGCAAATTTGGCGGTAGCTTTTGCCCAGGCGGGGCAGCGGGTTGTTTTGGCCGATCTCGATTTAGGGGCATCAAACCTGCATTTGGCTATCGGAGAGCAGGCTCCCAAGACAGGGGTTGGTACTTTTTTAAATAATACCAAATCAAATTTGGAAAATGCCATGATTCAAACCAGTATTCCCAATCTTCGTTTTCTTCCCGGGGATACGGAAATTCCCGGCAGCGCGAATATTAAGGCTTTTCAGCGCAATGCCCTCATCAAACGTTTGACGAAGCTCGACGCGGATATTCTTGTAATCGACCTGGGAGCGGGGTCGCATCAATTTATTCTGGATGTTTTTCTTTTGTCCGCCCACGGAATTGTGGTGAGCGCTCCGACTGTTACGGCGACGCTCAATGCCTATGTCTTTTTGAAAAATACGGTGTTCCGGCTCATGTATTCGGTGTTTACGAGAGGAACCCGCGCTCACGACTATCTTGAAAAAATCAGGAAGGACGGAACGGGACTCCAAAAGTTGTACATCCCAAAAATTCTTGAAGGCGTGAAAAAGATTGATAAAGAATCGTATGCCAAGTTTAAGGGAAAAATGGATCATTTTCATCCCCGTTTGATTATGAATATGATTGAAGATCCCAAAGACGCGGATGTGGCGATGAAAATCCGCCGTTCCTCTGAAGAATATTTAGGCTTGGGGATTGAACATCTTGGAATTATTTACCGGGATACGATTCAGGATACGGCGCTTTCGTCGCGAATACCAGTTGTAATTTATAAACCTCAGGCGATCATTTCCCAGGCAATTTTCCGCATTGCCGATAAAATTCTGCAAAGCGACGATGACGGCGATTTCGTCCTGAATGAATCGGATATCGAAAACAGTTTTCAGGAAGCGTCGGTGGAAGCCGAAGTCGATTTCAACAACAAGATGGAATATGTTGAGGAGCTGCTCCACAGCGGCGTTCTTACCCAGGGCGATTTAATTGAAACGGTCAAGAGTCAGCAGTTTGAAATCGTGAAACTGAAGAAGGAGAATAACTTTCTGAAACATACGATTTCAAAAGCGATTTCCCAGGGGTTTAAGCCGTGAATTGTTTTCCCTTTATCTTGAACAAAACATCAAAAATATGATAATGTAAATTTCAATATGAAAGCCGTATTGAATGGATTATGTCACATTGTTTTTGCAAAACTGCCCTTAAAAGGCGGCAATCTTCGGCATTTATATTTTTAACCGTCTGAATTTCAGGCGGTTTTTTTTTGCGTATTTGTTATTGAAAGGGGAATTATGATGAAAAATAGGCATCTGATTGAACCGGAAAATCTTAGTTTGGATGAGCTTGAGAGATTGTTCGATCTAGCTGAAAAAATTAAGAATGATCCTGCATCTTTTCAGGAATCGTGCCGGGGAAAACTCCTCGCCTCTCTTTTTTTTGAACCAAGCACGAGGACGAGGCTTAGTTTTGAAGCGGCGATGCTGCGGCTCGGCGGAAGCTGTTTGGGTTTTGCGGAACCCGCGTCTTCTTCTACGGCAAAAGGGGAAAGCCTCGCCGACACGATTCGGACTGTAGCTTGTTATGCCGATCTTATTGTAATGCGGAACCCAAAAGAAGGCGCGGCATTGCTTGCTTCGCGTTATTCCGATGTTCCGGTGGTGAATGCCGGAGATGGCGGGCATCATCATCCGACGCAGACTTTAACGGATTTATTCACGATTAAGCAGCTTAGGGGAAACATCGAAAACCTGACCATCGGTTTTTGCGGCGACTTAAAGTTCGGCAGAACCGTGCATTCTCTAGCGCATACCCTAACGCGCTACCCAAATATCAAGATGGTTTTTATTTCGCCGCCGGAACTCTGTATTCCCGATTACATAAAACGCGAAATCAACCGGGTTGACGGAGTTGAGTTTTATGAAACCGACAGCCTCGATAAAGCTCTCGGTGACCTTGATTTGTTATATATGACAAGAGTTCAGAAGGAGCGCTTCTTCAACGAAGAAGATTATATCCGCCTGAAAGACAGTTACATTCTCGACGCGGAAAAATTGGAGCAGGCAAAAAAACCGATGATGATTCTTCATCCGCTTCCCAGAGTCAACGAAATTGATATCGAAATTGATAACGATCCCAGGGCGGCGTATTTCAAGCAGGCAAAATACGGCATGTATATCCGCATGGCGCTTATCGCATCATTATTGGGGGGTGCATCATGTTAAATATTGAAAACATAAAAAACGGAATTGTTATTGATCACATTAAAGCGGGGCAGGGGATTAAAGTTTTCAACTGGCTCGGTCTTGACAAAGCGTCATATAACGTTGCCTTTGTCCTGAATGCCGCTTCCAAAAAAATGGGGCGAAAGGATATGATCAAGATTGATAATATCATCAAGATCGATTTTGATATTCTTGGTTTTATCGATCCAAACATCACGGTAAAAGTTATTAAGAACGAAGAAATTGCCGAAAGGATTCAGCTTAAACTTCCGGAGCGCGTGGAAAATATCCTGCTTTGCAATAATCCCCGCTGTGTAACATATACCGAAAAATATATTCCGCACATTTTCATTCTGGAAGATACAGATGCCCGGACCTATCGGTGTGAATACTGCGATGATATTCGTTTTGCCGGTGATATTAAAAAACCGAAACAAGTTTGATGATGCTTAGGAGGATTGTTATGTACAATATGGACAGATTATTTGAAAAAACTGCCGCGAACGGTCATGTCTGCGTTGGGCTCGATACCGCTCCGGAATATATTCCCGTTAAAGAACGGAAGGCGGCAGCCTCGGACGCGGAAGCTCTATTCTTTTTTAACAAAACATTGATTGACGCTACACTGGAAGCTGTCGCGTGCTACAAAGTTCAGATTGCGTATTACGAGGCTCTGGGCATTGACGGCTTAAAAGCATATGCGGATACTTTGCGCTACCTTCGCGGCAGAAAGGCTCTCGTTATTGCGGATATAAAACGCGGCGATATTGCCGATACCGCAAGCCGTTACGCAAAAGCTCACTTTTCGGGTGACTTTGAAGCCGACTTTGTTACACTTTCTCCTTACATGGGCATGGATTCTATCGAACCCTGGGCGGAATACGCAAAGACAGAGGGGAAAGGCGCCTTTGTGCTGATGCGGACTTCCAACAAAGGCATGAGGGATTTTGAGTATCAGGAAATAAAAGGCGGCGGAAGGCTTTACAATGTTGTCGGCAATCGTCTTTCAGAATTGGCGGAAATGTATATGGGGAAATCTGGTTATGGAGCCTTCGGCGCTGTAGTCGGATGCACCGAAACTGAGGAAGCCGCGGCGATTCGTGAAACATATACGAACTTGTTCTTCCTCATTCCAGGCTACGGAGCCCAAGGCGGCGCCGCCGCCGATGCCGCGGTTCTTCTTAACAAAGGGAACGGCGGGGTAGTGAACGCGTCCCGATCTATCTTAAAAGCCTGGACCAATATCGTACATGCGGAAGACGCGGATTTTTCTCATGTTGCCGATGCGGGTTACAAGGCCGCCGCAGAAATGCGGGACGCAATTTTAGATGCGTCAAAAAGCTGATTGATAAATCGAGTAAATTCGCGGCTGTGTTTGTTTTTGGGATTACACTTTTCATCCAAAAATAAACTCAAAATTATAAAAATTGATGAATATTTTTTCACAGGTATATGTTATAATGAAGTGGGGGAAAGGAGGGGAATTGGAGTTATGGATCACAAAAATTTTGTAAAAGCGCTAGATTTTTCTCCCAAAGAAAATACTACGAGTGTTTTCTCAAAGAAATATCCGATGGCGGATAATTATACAATTGAAGTTAACTTTAAAGAACCACGCATAAACTATGGCGAAAAAATCACATCCGATAGCAAAACAACGCAGAATTTCTCACAAGATGAAAATTTTGTCGTTTTGGAATGCGTAAACCGTTTGCTGGAAAATGGCTATAAGCCCGAAAATATTGTTCTTGAACCCACTTGGAAACTCGGACATCAGGAAAAAGGACGACTTGATATTTTAGTAAAAAAAGATAACAAAGCTTATTTGATGATTGAATGTAAAACATTCGGAAAAGAATATGATAAAGAGTTAAAAAATCTACAAAAAGACGGCGGACAGCTTTTTTCTTATTTTCAACAGGATAAAAATGCTGAAATTTTGATGCTTTATGCATCAGAACTTAAAAATAGTAAAATTATTTTTGAAAATACTTTTGTAAAAATTGAAGAAGAATACAAAACGACTTCTTCTGTAAAAGATTTTTACGAAAAATGGGATAAACAAACCAAAAATTACGGTGTTTGGGAAAATCCGCCCTATGATTTCAAAGAAAAATTATTTACAAAAAACGATTTAAGAGAATTTTCAGAGCAAGAAAGTCAAAAATTATTTAATGAGTTTGCATCTATACTTCGTAAACATTCGGTTTCAGACAAGCCCAATGCTTTTAATGTAATTTTCAATTTATTTTTGGCTAAACTGTACGATGAAGCAAAAGGCGAAAATGATGAATTAGAATTTCATTGGAGAGAAAACGACAATCCTATAGATTTTCAGGTTCGCTTGTATAGATTACATAAAGAAGGATTATTTGCTTTTCTCAAAAAAGAAATTGAGGGAATTGAAGATTCCGATTTTCAGGCAAATTCTCCCGAAGAACTTTTAGATAAAAAGAAAAAGTTTCTCAAATTCAACAAACTTTTTGACATAAAAAATGTTTTGGATGACAACGATTTTGAGCAAAATCACAGAGTGCTGAAAGATGTAGTAAAATTGTTAGAAAAGTATCAAATTCGTTATCCGAGGAAACAGCAGCATCTATCCGATTTTTTTGAAAGACTTTTAACAACAGGACTTAAACAAGAAGTTGGTCAGTACTTTACGCCTCCGCCTATCACAAAATTTATTGTAAAATCTTTGCCCATAAAGCAACTTGTTTTAAGTGAGGTAAATAATACAATAGCAAAACTTCCTGCAATAATTGATTATGCGGTTGGCAGCGGACACTTTATAACTGAGGTTATGGAAGAATATCAAGATGTTATCAACTCTATAAATCTTGATGATATTAAATTTCCGATTGCAAAAAAGGAAGTGGCTTCGTGGCAGGCAGATCCATATAATTGGGCGGCAAAATATGTCTATGGAATCGAAAAAGATTACCGTTTGGTAAAAGCAGCCAAAGTAGGCTGTTATTTTTATGGCGATGGCGTAGCACAGGTTATTCACGGAGACGGATTAGACAGCTTTAAAAGTTCTAAAACATACAAAGGATTATTGCAGGACAATGCAAACAAACCGCAGTTTTCGCTGTTGCTTTCCAATCCGCCCTATTCCGTAAACGATTGCAAAGACGATTTGGAATATATCGGAGCACAAAACGATTTTGAACTCTATCCGCATTTGACCGATAAAAGCAAAGACATTGAATGTTTGTTTGTGGAAAGAACCAAGCATTTGCTGAAAGATGACGGAGTTGCGGCCATCATTTTGCCAAGTTCAATTTTGAACAATACGGGAATACAGACCAAAACACGAGAAATTATTTTGCAGTATTTTGATATTATAGCCATTGTGGAACTGGGCGGAAATACCTTTATGGCGACTAATACAAATACGGTTACTTTGTTTTTGAAACGAAGAAATAATCAGGATACGGTAAAACTGAAAACATATACCGATAAATTTTTCACGGAATTTATTGATAATTCCATTGTCGAAATAGAAAAACCTGTTGCCAAATATATTTTTCGCATTTGGGAAAATATTTCGTTTGAAGATTATGTTTCTTTACTCAAAAAGCAGCCAAATCAAAATATTGAAAAACACGAAATTTATAAAGAATACCGCAAAAAAATAAAAGCCAAAACTGAAAAAGAGTTTTGGGATAAACTCCTTGATACAGAAAAAGACAAATTGCATTATTTCCTTTTGGCATATTACCAAAAAGATATTGTGCTGGTAAAAAGCGGAGAAAAAGATGCAGAAAAGCATTTTCTCGGATACGAATTTTCAAACCGCAGAGGAAATGAAGGAATGCACTCAATGCAGGGAGGAAAATCCATAGATGAGGCAACACAACTTTATAACGCAAAAGATCAAAACGATTGTACCAAAGCAAGCAGTTATATTTACAATGCTTTTATTGGAAATAAAAATCTTGAGATTGTCGAGAATCTGAAAAGCAATGTTTCATACGTTGATTTATTGGATATGCTCACCTTTGACCGTGCGGAATTTCAAAAAGAAATAAAACTTGCGGTTAAAAAAAAAGTAAAAATTGAGAGTAAGTGGGAAATTGTAAAATTAGGCGAAATTGCTCAAATTGACTGGGGCAATACTGATTTGACAAAAACTATTTACAAAGAAAAAGGACAATATAATGTTTATAGCGCAACAGGTTTAGATGGGAAAACTGATTTCTATGAGCAAGAAGGAGAAGCTATTATTTTGTCAGCGATAGGAGCAAGATGTGGAAAATGTTTTTATGCACAAGAAAAGTGGACTGCAATTAAAAATACTATTGTGATTAGAAACAAAGAAGAAGTTTTGCTGAAATATTTGTTTCAATGTATCAATAATGAAAGTTATTGGGTAAAATCAGGAGCAGCACAGCCTTTTATAACATTAACAAGCGCAAATGCTCAAAAAATTCCTCTTCCTCCAAAAGAAATACAACAAAAAATCGTTTCTGAAATTGAAATTGTGGAAAAAAAAGAGGTAGAGGCGAAAGAGAAGATTGAAAAATACAAAAAGCAAATAGAAAACATTTGTTTGCAATCATATTCTCAATATAATAAAGAAAAATTAAGCCAACTTGCAATAACAAATCCTTCAAAAACAGAAATCTCCAATTTAGATATAAATACATTAATTTCATTTGTAGATATGCCTTCTGTTAGTAATGACGGGTATATTGCAAATAAAATTGATAAACCGTATTCAGAAATAAAAAAAGGAAGCTATACCTATTTTCGCGAGGACGATATTATTATTGCAAAAATTACGCCTTGTATGGAAAATGGGAAATGTGCATTAGCAGCTAATCTTACAAATGGTTTAGCATTGGGAAGTTCTGAATTTCATGTTATTAGGGCAAATAATGATATAATAAAAACAAAATATTTATTTACATTGCTAAATAGAAAATCGATTAGGATAGATGCCGAAAAAAATATGACTGGTGCAAGTGGACATCGTCGTGTTCCTATTGCTTTCTATGAAAATTTAGCAATCCCTGTTCCCCCTATCCCCGAACAACAAAAAATCGTTGCGGAAATCGAAAAAATTGAAGCAGAAATTGCCGATTTTGAAAAACAATTTGCTGAAATTCCGCAAGAAAAAGAAACGGTATTGAAAAAATATTTATAACATGAAATATAATTGTCATGTTTAATAGTGTACATTTTTTCAATAGATATCAAACGAAAAGGAGAATGAACATGGAAAACCAAATGATTGCCAATGCAATTGCAGTATGCGGATTGGATTGTGCTGCCTGCGATGCTTTTATCGCGACAAAAAACAACGACGATGCCATGAAGGCAAAAATTGCGGCGGAATGGTCGAAAATGAATGGTGCGGACATTAAGCCGGAAGATATTACCTGCGAAGGATGCAGAACGGGAAGTTCTGTTCTTGGCGGATATTGCGGTATGTGTGAAATACGCAAATGTGCCGCGGAAAAGAAAGTTTCCCACTGCGGACTCTGTAAAGACTATCCCTGTGAAAGCGTCAGTGCTGTACACAAGAATGCTCCCGCCGCGGCGGAAAATTTGAAGTCACTGTAAGTGGAAAAGGAAAAACATGAAAGATACAATTACTTTGCTTCGGGAATCAGAAGCAATGCTGGAAGGACATTTTCTCTTATCATCCGGGAAACATTCGGACCGTTATTTTCAGTGTGCGCGGCTTTTGCAGTATCCCGATAAGGCCGCCGAAGCGCTGACCCCCGTGGCCGAGCGCATCAAAAAAGATATTGAGGATGGAAAGCTGCGCATCGATGCGGTGTGCGGTCCCGCGATAGGCGGAATCATTGTTGCGTACGAACTTGCCCGGCAGCTGGGTCTGCCCGCTATTTTCACCGAACGTGACGATGAGGGAAAGATGAGCCTTCGCCGCGGATTTACGGTCCGTTCCGGAGAAAAAATTCTCATTGCGGAAGATGTGATTACAACGGGAAAATCTTCCGGCGAGGCCGCTCTCGCTTTGAAAAATCTTGGCGCCGACATCGTTGCTTTGGCATGTATTGTTGACCGCAGAGCGTCCGGCGAATCGTTAAGATGGCCCTTATATGAAAGCTCGGCTATAGAAGCCGTCACCTGGAATGCCGAAAACTGCGCGCTGTGTGCAAAGGGGATTCCCGTGGTAAAACCCGGATCAAGAAGAATATGAATATTTCATTGAAATATTCAACCTGACTGAGTTTGCGCACAGAATCTGGATAAACAGCTAAAAATGTTGTATATTAATGGCGAAGTTGTCCTGCAGGAGAGGTGTTTATGAAACGGATATCGTTATTAATTCTTTTTTGTGTATGCGGGTTGTGTGTTCTTCAAGCCCAATCTCTTACGAGGAAAAAAGTGTATGTCTGCATAAATCAAGGTAAATTAAAATCCTCCACATGGTTTTTTGCGGGAACCACGGGGACTTTTGCATACGGGGATGAATTTACCGTTCTGACGGAAAAGGGTTCATGGGTAGAAGTCAGAGGAATCAATAGTAACATCAGCGGATGGACTTCTGCGTCAAATGTTACCACAAGGCAGATTATTAGTACGGGAAACAGAACATCAGCTTCCGCGGAAGAATTGGCTTTAGCGGGAAAAGCTTACAGCGCGGAAGTGGAAAAAGCCTATATAGACTCTTCTCATGTTGATTTTGCCGCTGTTGATCTTATGGAAACCTATGTTGTTTCAGATGAAGAAGAGCTGCAATTCATGCTGGATGGAAAGCTGAATACCGGAGAGCCAGAATGAAAGTAATGAAATATTTCTTGATCGTTCTGCTTTTTGCGGGTGTTTGTTCTTGCGCTTCTATCCAATCGGCAGGCGGTGCCATCAGCAAAGCCTCGGAAGAAATTACCGCCGAAGAAGAGTATTACATTGGCAGAGCGGTAGCGGCAAATATTCTTATCTCATACAAACCCTACACCGGCAACGCGGCATTGATTTTATATTTAAATGAAATTTGTAAAGCCATTACGATTAATTCCGATAAACCGGATTTGTTCAACGGATACCATGTTATGATTCTGGACAGCGAAGAAGTTAACGCTTTCGCTTCTTCCGGCGGACATATTTTTGTAACAAAGGGCCTTTTACGTTCCGCAAATTCCGAAGACGCTTTAGCCGGTATTATTGCCCATGAAATTGCGCATATTCAGCTCCAGCACAGTGTCCAGGCAATTAAGGCAAGCAGGAAAACCGATGCCTGGGTATCGTCAGGAATCGCTATAGCAAACATCGTTTCAGTAATCACAGACAGTACCGAAGTCGATGTAATTACGGATGTAATAAACAAGTTTGATAGCGACATCAATGGCGCTATTTCCAATTTGGTCGATAAAGGATATTCGCGGGATCAGGAATACCAAGCGGATGATCTTGCTTTGAAACTTTTGGCCGCCGCGGGGTACGAACCGTCTTCTTTTGTAGAAATGCTGAGAGGACTTAAAACAAGCCAGGCAAGAGCTTCCGGCGGGTTTAATTCCACTCATCCAAGTCCGGATGCAAGAATCAATAATGCCGAAAAATCAATTGGTAACTATACTGTACCTGATACCCGGGATTACCGGATAGACCGCTTCCGGGCTTTCATGATGAATGTTTAACATTATTTTGTAATCAACAACATAAAAGAGAACAAGGCGTGTCCGCTAAGACGTAACTTACAGGGCGCGCCTTTTGTATGTAAGGTGATATGATGATCAAGAAGAAATTGAAAAAGATTAAAAAGCACAGTGCGGCGCTTATTATTGGATTCTCTGTTTTTGTAATATGTTTTCTTGCGTATCGTTTGGGGATTCTTGATTATCTTGAATATCGGTCCTATGATTTCCGTGTCGTTTTTATGGCGGAAACTACAAAACCTTCTGAAGATATCATGCTTGTATTGGTCGATCAGGACAGCATTGATTGGGCCCAGCGTGAGAGAAAATGGTCCTGGCCCTGGCCCAGGCAGAGTTTTGGCGAGATCGTGGAATATATGAATACATCCGGGGCGGCTTCTGTAATATTTGACATTATTTATTCAGAACCCTCGGTATATGGTCCGGCTGATGATCAATATTTTGCCGGGGCTTCCGCGGAGTATGGGCGTGTGGTACAAACTGTTTTTTTCAGCAGTCAATCGGGAAACAGGACTTCCTGGCCGTCGGATATTACAACTCCGGCATTTAAGCTCAAAAATTTTGAATCCGTAGTAAACAATTTTAGTCCCGCTGGTGAAGATTCAGTCAGGCGGATAGGCGCGCAGTTTCCTATTCCGCAAATCGCCGCGGGCGCGAATGTTATTGGAAACATTACCGGTCAGCCCGATTCTGATGATATTTATAGACGGCTTTCTCTCTTTTTGGATTTTGATGGGAAAGCGGTTCCCGGACTTTCCGCCGCGGGCCTTATCGCTTCCGGCTGGAGTACTGATATAAGCTACAATCAAGATAAAAAAAGCATCTCCTGGGGAAATTACACGATTCCGGTAGATAAAAACGGGCGGACGCTTCTTCGTTTCCGGGGAAACATTGACCGCTACATTCCTTACAGCGCGGCGCAGATTCTTCAGAGCGCCGAAGATCTTGCGGCAGGCAGAGAACCTCTTTTATCACCGGATAATTTTGAAGGCAGGCATATTTTTGTCGGGCTCTACGCTCCGGGATTATTTGATATATGCACCACGCCGGTTTCTTCGGTATATCCGGGAATGGGAATGCATATTACCATGATGGATAATCTTTTGCAGCAGGATTTTATCCGCGAATCGCCTGTCTGGTTTTCTTTTTTGACGATTCTTATTGTTACAGGTATTACTTGTATCATCACTCTTTATTTAAAACGGATCGTTTTTGGAATCGTCGGACTTGCGGTGATTTTTCTTATGATCATCGGAGGAACAATCGGAGCTTATGCCGCGGGTTTTTGGGTTCCCATGATCGCGCCATTACTTGCCGCGGTGCTTTGCTTCACTTCCGGAACACTGTACAATTATGCGACAGAAGGAAGTCAGCGGAGATTTATCAAGAGCGCGTTTGGACAATATCTTAGCCCTGTATTGATTGACAAATTGATTGCCAACCCGGAACTCCTGAAACTTGGCGGAGAGCGCCGCGAACTGAGCATCTTTTTTTCGGATATTCAAGGCTTCACTTCCATTTCAGAGAAAATGGAACCAACACATTTAACGGAATTCATCAATAAATATCTTTCGATTATGACGGACATTATTCAGAATACCGGCGGATATGTTGATAAGTACATTGGCGATGCGGTTGTAGCTTTTTGGAACGCTCCGCTTGACCAGGAAAATCACGCGGCAGAGGCTTTACGTTCAGCATTGGAATGTCAAAGGCAGCTTGCGGAACGGCAGGAATCTTTCCAAAAGGAATATGGATTTTCGCTGATTACCCGGATAGGCATCAATGCCGGAGATGTTGTTGTAGGAAACATGGGTTCTGAAAAACGATTCAACTATACCATGCTAGGGGATGCGGTAAATCTTGGAGCCCGGCTTGAAGGTCTCAACAAACAATTCGGCACGCATACGATGTGTACGAAATATGCTTTTGATAAAGCGAATCAGCACGGAACTTTTTACGGGAGAATGCTCGCGAAAGTTGCGGTAGTCGGCAAGAATGAGGCAATCCCCGTGATTGAACCGATGCTCAAAGAATTGTTTGAAAGCAAGAAAGATGTAATCGGCATTTTCGATACTGCTAGAGACCTTTTTTACGAAGGAAAATTTTTTGACGCGTTAAAGATTTTTGAAACGATAAAAGACGTGGATCCCCCGGCCAAGTATTATGCGGATCAGTGCAGATATTTAATGAACAATCCGTCGGAATGGAAAGGTTACTGGAAGGCGGCAAGCAAGTAGTATGTATTGTGTAAATGTATATTGATATAATATTCTAAGAATGATAGTGTTATCCTAACTGGTATGGAATTCAGTAAACTAAGAACATTACAGTAAAGGAAGCATGTATGTCTGACAAAAAATCTTGGATTGATACTATTCGTTCATTTATTAATCAAGTAAAAGAGAAAGCGAAAACTTTTACATCGGAAAAAATACATCGACGCATTATTGCGGCAATTGCTTTGACGGCTGTTCTTATCGGAATCATTGCGGCGGTGAGTATTGTCAGATTCATTGAATCGCGGAAGCCTCAGCAGTTTTCCGCTGATTACACGTTGACTGATCCTTCCGATTATTCCTCCTGGAAATTAAGAGAACCTTTAACAATCAATTTTCGTGCTTCCGCGGCAAAAAAAGAACTGGTTGATCAGCCTGTTACAGAAGGAATAAGCATCAGTCCAGCGATACGGGGAACCTGGTCATGGTCAGGAGATTCAAGTCTTATTTTTACGCCTGCGGAGGCGTGGTCACCTGGTCAGACCTATACGGTTTCTTTTGTCAAGGATTTCTTTCCCCCTCATATAAAAACCAATCTTTCGGCAAAATTTAAAATTGACGATTTCGATATTTATACATCTGATGCAGAGTTTTATATTGATCCGGAAAACAGTGATATAAAAAGAGTTCTGCTTACCGTAGAAAGTAATTATCCCATGAACAAAGCATCTCTGGAACAATCTATACAAATAAGGCCGGATATAAACGCGTCATCAGGCTTGTTTGAATTAAAAGATTATCAGTTTTATGTTACTTATAATGATGATGCTACTGCAGCATATATTGTGTCGGAACCTGTTGGTATGCCTGTGAATCCTGTTCGCATGAATATTTCTACAACGAAGCCTATAAAGAGCGATATAGGAAACGGTACTTTTGAGAGAGTCATCCGTATGCATGTAGAAATTCCCGGCATGATTTCTTACGTTCAGGTGTTAGATATTGATCATGAATTGATAAAAAATCCTGATCAGATTTATGAACAGATTTTTATTCTTAGTACCAAAGGAACTATCGATCAGACTGAACTGATCAAGAATTTAACTGTTCTTGAATTACCCAAGGACAAACCCGAACTTCCGGGATTTAGAGCAGCAGAAAATTATCGATGGAGATCCATCAGCGATATTGTACCGGAAGTAATTCAGCTTTCAAAAAAAGTGGATATAAAAGCAATTCCTAATCAGCTTGAATACAACGCGGAAAACAGTTTTAGGTTTAATGTTGATCCTTCCAAGTACATATATGTAAAGCTGGATAACAAGGCAAAGTTTTACGGCGGTTATTATCTCGCGGAACCGTATGAGGCAATATTTCAAGCCAAGGATTTCCCCAGAGAAATTGCTGTTTTATCTGAAGGAACAATCCTGTCTTTTTCAGGCGATAAACGTTTGGCTATGCTGAGCCGGGGAATCGGTGATGTGAACTTTGTGATTGGCAGAATAAAGCCTGATGACATTAATCATCTCATATCTCAAACTTACGGAGACATGACGAATCTGAGGTTCCGAAACAGTTATTTTGATGAAGATAATATTACTGAGCAATACCGGGAACAGGCAAGAGTTCCGGTTCAAAGCGCCAGAGATATGGCTTACTTTTCTTTTGATTTTTCTCGATATCTAGAAACAATTCCATCAAGAAATCTTCGGAATGGACTTTTTATGTTCCGGGTTGAAGGTTCCGGCTATTCGGACAGCCGGCTCATCATTGTTACGGACCTGGGTTTTTATGTTAAGAGTAACACAGACGGAACGAGAGATGTTTTTGTTCAGTCTGTCGCTGCGGGGGGGCCTGTTTCCGGCGCGTCAGTTTCTGTACTTGGGCTGAATGGAAACACTTTGGTTTCCGGTGTAACCGGAGCCGATGGTCATGTGCAAATACCGCCGCTTAGCGGCTATCGGGCTGAACAGGCTCCCACTGTATTTATAGTCAGCCGCGGCGATGATCTTTCGTTTATGCCTTTCCGTCAGGATAATCGTAGATTAGATTATTCTTCGTTTGATGTGGGAGGCGATCAGGGAACAAGTAACCCTGACGCACTGCGGGCCTATATCTTTACTGACCGGGGACTATATCGGCCCGGGGATGAAGCCAGGATTGGGATGATCGTTAAAGCCAATAACTGGACAATCAATCCCGAAGGAACACCGCTTGAATGCCGGATCACCGATCCCAGAGGAGCAGAAGTTTTAAACAGACGGTCTGTTCTTTCCCGTTCAGGAGTGGAGGAGCTTACATATTCAACCTATGCCTGGTCGCCGACAGGAACCTATACCGCTTGGATTTATATTATTCAAGATGAGAAAACTAATCGGAGAATTCTCCTCGGTTCTCAAACATTTAAAGTTGAAGAATTCCTTCCGGATACCCTTAACGTGTCCGCAGTGTTTGAACCGCTTCCGCAAGACGGCTGGATCAATCCTCAGGATTTAAAGACGATTGTAACGGTGCGGAATCTTTTTGGTACTCCTGCCAGGGGAAATGAGGTAAAATCTCAAATCGATTTGACTCCGGGACATCAGTATTTCCGGCAATACCGGGATTTCACTTTCAGCGATCCTTATTCGGCTAAAAATTCTTACAACGAGTTTTTAGGAACAAAAATTACTGATGACGAAGGAAAGTCGGAATTTCCTCTTGATCTGGCAAAATTTGAAAAAGCTACTTACAACCTGCGTTTCTATACCGAAGCGTTTGAAAAAGGCAGCGGCAGAAATGTATCCGCTGAGACGTCGGTATATATTAGTCCGCTGCCGTATATGATTGGTTACAAAGCGGACGGGAATCTTGGTTATATACAACGCGATACGGTGAGGATGATCAATCTAATCGCCATCGATCCAAAACTGGAGAAGACTGCCGTTCAGGACATTACCGCTTCTTTAACAGAACTGCGTTATGTATCAGCATTGGTAAAACAGCCCAACGGAGTGTACAAATATCAATCTGTTCAAAAAGCGTATCCGGTTTCTTCCAATAAAATTTCCATTCCTTCTGCGGGGTTTGACTATTCGCTGCCCACATCCCGTCCTGGTGAGTATGAATTGGTTTTAACCGGACCGGATGGATTGGAATATAACAAGATTACATTTTCGATAGCCGGCTCTCAGAATGTGCAGCGGAGTTTAAACCGTACCGCGGATTTGGAAATAACACTGAACAAACCAGACTTCAATCCCGGAGAAACTATAGAACTGATGATCAAAGCGCCTTATGAAGGAGCGGGGCTGATCACGATTGAGCAGGATAAAGTCTATACATGGAAATGGTTTCAAAGTTCCGGAGAAACCACCATGCAGACCATCACGGTTCCTCAAAATCTTGAAGGGAACGGATATGTGAATGTGGTTTATCTCCGGTCGCAAAATTCCAGAGAAATATTTATGTCACCGCTTTCTTATGGGACGATGCCGTTTTCTATCAGTAAAGAAAACCGGACTAACAATATTGTTTTTGATATTCCCGAAGACGCGAAACCAGGACAGGATTTTGTTATTAATTACTCAACATCACGAAGGGGAAAGATTATTATTTACGCGGTTGATGAAGGCATTCTTCAATTAGCAGGTTACAGAACTCCTGACCCTCTGGGTTTTTTCATGAGAAAGCGTGCTCTGGAAGTCCGGACAACTCAGATACTGGACTTGGTGCTTCCCAGCTATGCTATTGTTCGTTCTATGGCTGCTATGGGAGGAAGCGAAGGCTATGATGAGCTCTTGAGCCGTAACCTTAATCCTTTTAAACGAAAACAAAACGCGCCGGTGGCTTTCTGGTCGGGCATCCTGGACGCGGGACCGGAAATGCGGTCTGTTTCCTACCGGGTTCCGGATTATTTTAATGGAACCCTTCGGGTAATGGGTGTCTCTGTTTCTGATGATGCGGTGGGCGCTGCCGAAGACCGTGCTTTGATTCGGAGTACCTTTATTCTAAGTCCCAACGCTCCTATGACGGCAGCTCCCGGAGATGAGTTTGAAGTTTCCCTCACAGTAACCAATAATCAGAAAGGTGTTGGAGAGAATGGAAAGGTAAAGCTCAACATTGTGCCGTCGGAACATTTTGCAATTTCAGGCCCAGCAGAATTCGATCTGACCATTCCCGAAGGACGCGATGAAACCTTGAGTATTCCGGTTAAGGCTTCCGGCGCGGTTGGCGGAGCGGAGTTAAAGTTTGTTGCTTCCAACAATAACGAGACTAGCGAGCTTTCGGCATACATGAGCGTTCGTCCGGCAATTCCTTACCAGGTATCTCTGTATTCCGGATCAATAAAAAACAGAGATACCGATGTTCCCATTCCGCGGAAAGTGTATGAGGAATTTCATACAAGAGATGTATCGCTCTCTTATCTTCCCTTAGGACTTGCGAAAGGACTTTCATTTTACCTCAACAACTATCCCTATGGTTGTACGGAACAACTTATCAGTACCGTCTTCCCCTTCCTATATCCTGATCTGTTTAAGGATTTGGGTTACACAAAAGCAGATGCCGAGGCAGGTATTTACCGGATTATCGGCATTATTCAGGCGAGAATGCGGGATGATAATACTTTGGGACTCTGGACTTCCCGGTCTCCAAGTGATCCTTTGGTAACTGTTTATGCGGCTCACTTCCTTACAGAAGCCAGAGAGAACGGATATTTTGTATCTTCTGCATTGATGAACGCTTTGCTTGAAAGTTTACAGACTATCGCCAGAAGATCCGGAACAGGATTGTATTCGCTTTCGACCCGCGCTTATGCCATCTATGTGCTGACATTAAATGAACAAGTTACCACTCCGCTCATCGAAACTCTTAAACAGGATATTAACCGCAGCAACGCGGAAGTGGAGACGGATCTTCCGGGACTGTATCTCGCGGGAACCTATGCAATGCTCCAGAAAAAACTTGACGCCTCAATCCTGTTTGGAAAAATTCGCCGGTCTCTGAAAAAAGATGATGATTTCCGTTATGTGGATGAATTGATGTATCAGTCTTTGTATCTTCACATATTGTCCAAGCATTTCCCTGAACGGCTTAGGGATGTGAGCGAATCGCTCTTTACTTCGATTTCCGATGAACTTTCCGGACAGCGTTATACATCCTTCTCGGCAAACTTTGCGCTTATGGGAATTAACAGTTATCTCAAAGCCGTACCGTCCGCGGAAGAAGGAAATTATCTTGTTCAGGAAATTCTTGCAAACAACGAAAAACGGAATCTTACTCCGGCAGGAGAAACGCTTTTCTCAGTTCCTTTCTCTCCAGACGCCGCGTCAATTCATTTGAGCAATAACAATAATCTTAATCTATTCTATCAAATTACTCTTGCGGGGTTTGATTTGGAACTGCCGAAGCAGGAAACAAAAAATTCAATTGAGGTGTACCGGGAATTTTTGGACGAGAATGATGAAAAAATTACTTCCGCGAATGTCGGTGATATTGTGAAAGTAAAATTAAATTTTAGAAGCCTCAATAACCGGACTATTTACGATGTTGCTTTGGTAGACATGCTTCCTGCGGGTCTTGAAGCAGATATTGAATCGATCCGCCAACAAGAATCTCGTGCGAATTGGTCTCCTGATTATACGGATATTCGTGAAGATCGTGTAGTGTTTTATGGAACCGTCGGACCGCGTGTTTCCAGTTTTGTGTATACTACAAGGGCTATTAACAACGGAACCTTTACCGTGCCGCCTCTGTTTGCCGAGGCTCTTTACGATAAATCAATCTGGGCTATGAATCCTCAGGAAAATTTCACGATTAGAAAACAAAACGATGAATAAACGGTTTCGATGGTCCCCCCAAAAAATTATAGGAGGAGTTTTAGGACTCCTCCTTCTGGGGCTGATTCTTTTTTTAGGCTACAACGCAATTTTCTTTAAAGTTCTAAAAGATGTTTCTTTTTCCCGGACTTATACAGACCGGAATGGGAAACTTCTGAATATTTTTCTTTCCAGTGATGAAAAATACCGAATTCGGACTTCTCTGGGTTATTTCCCTCCGGAATTGATTCAGGCGGTTCTGCTTCAGGAGGATAAATATTTCTATGGTCATTGGGGAATAAATCCCGGAGCGATGCTTCGGGCTGGATGGGAAACATATATCAAACGAAGCCGCCGCATGGGAGCTTCCACAATTACAATGCAGCTTGCCCGCCTTAGATTCGGTCTGTATACCCGGAACATTCCTGGAAAGATCGTTCAGATATTGGGAGCGTTGTTTCTTGAAACATGCCTGACTAAGGAGGAAATTTTAGAGGCTTATCTTAATTTGGCGCCCTGCGGCAGTAACATAGAAGGTTACTCTGCCGCCGCTTGGTATTATTTCAATAAAGATGTACGGGACTTAACTACCGGAGAAATCCTCAGCTTGGTAGTGATTCCCCAAAATCCGGTGAAACGCGCTCCTTTGGGCCGGGACATTCCCCAGGAATTTCTTGATGCCAGGGCCGCGCTTTTTGAAAATTGGGTTCTGGAATATCCAGACGCCGAATTGTTCCGGACTGAAATAGAACTTCCTCCCCTCTTCGTTAATCAGTTTCCTCGGCGGGCTCAGCATCATCTTGAGTTTCTCAATATCGTTATTCCTATTCCTGATCAAGATAATACAATGACTACGACCATCGATTTACAATACCAGTCTTTGTGCGAAAAACTTCTGGATTCATATCTGCAAAAAAATCGTACCTGGGGAGTTCGGAATGGAAGCATATTACTGTTAGATCATACGACAATGGAAGTTCTTGCCGCGGTAGGTTCAGCGGATTATTTTGATAATGAAATAGAAGGGCAGGTAAACGGAATTACCTCAAAGCGTTCGCCTGCTTCTACCTTGAAACCTTTCATTTATGCTTTGGCAATAGAACAAGGACTCATTCATCCTGAAACAATGCTGAAAGACACTCCGGTGGGGTTCAGCGAATATACGCCGGATAATTATAAAAGCCAATTTAAAGGACCGATTAAAGCCTGGGACGCTCTTGTTGACAGCCGGAATATTCCCGCAATTTATTTGGCATCATTGATTAAACAACCGGACCTTTACGATTTTCTATCTCAATCTGGAATTACCGGATTAAAAGAAAGGGATCATTACGGACTTTCCATTGTTCTTGGCAGTGCTGATGTAACAATGATGGAATTGGTAAGCCTTTACGCGGCGCTTCCGAACCGAGGTATAAAAAGAGATATTCGTTTTCTCGCGAATCAGAAAATCCTAAATGAAGACAAGAACAATAGCGGAAAAAGAACGCTATCTCCTGAATCATCATGGATTACTCTTCGTATGCTGGAACGAAATCCCGCGCCGGAAAATGTATATCAGCGGGGAAACAGGATTCCTGTAGCTTACAAAACCGGTACCTCGATTGGATTTAAGGATGCCTGGTCTCTTGCTGTTTTTGACCGCTATGTTTTAGCGGTTTGGATAGGTAATTTTTCCGGCGAAGGAAATAATACTTTTCTGGGACGGCTTATGGCAACGCCGCTTTTGTTCAATATCGTTGATGCTTTGGAAGGAAGCTTTGGAACGCTGCCCCCGGACTTTATGCCGGAAGGAGTTTCTGAAATCGATGTCTGTTCTGTTTCCGGCAGCATTCCCGGCGAATATTGTTTGGACCGGACAAAAACCTGGTTCATTCCCGGGGTTTCTCCCATCAATCGTTGTCATATTCACCGCCCAGTCAATATAGACACCAGAACCGGTTATCGAACTGATGAAGCCAATGAACCCTATATTCGTTCAGAGATTCGGGAATTCTGGCCTTCAGATCTTTTGGAAATCTTCAAACAAGCCGGACTTCCGCGTTTTGTTCCGCCTCCCTATCCGCCGGAAGAAAGTGGAATTCTCCGAGGCAATGTAGGATTTCCTCCCAATATTATTTCACCTTTGTCTAATACTACGTATGTCATTCGGAAAAATGAGGAAAGATTCCGGGAATTGGTTCTTATGGCAGGCGCGGATCAGGACGGAGGAGAATTATTCTGGTTCGCTGATTCATCGTTTTTGGGGAAGGCTCTTCCTGACGAAAAACTTCTCTGGAGTCCCGAACCAGGTGCTTACAACTTGTCCGTAACAGATTCCCAGGGCCGCTCAACTTCGACCGTGATTAGAATAAGCCTTTCAGAAGAATGATTGCAGCAGAATAGCAATAAGCACATGCCGGCGTTTCTCACCGTTTGATGCTCACTGCTATTTGTTGTTTGTTCCTAGCTCCAAAGTTTTTCGGGATAAAAACCTTTGTTGGTAAGTTCCGCAATCCGTTTTATGGCGGATTCTTTATCTTCCTTGTATGTGACGCCAAACCATTCCGCGTCCGCTTCGAGCGATTTTATCTTGAGCAGATTATTTTTGATAAGCCAATCGGCAAACATCGGAAGGTAACATTCGCTTTTTAGTTCCATTCCCTTGGCCGCAAGGAAATCATTAAAATATTTTTGGAGATCGGGAAAAATTGATTGCGGGAAGCCCCAGAAATTCATGGATACGGGAGTATCATCCGCTAAAGCCCGTTTGCTTCCGTCAGGGTTTGTGTTGAAGATTCCGTCTGTTTCACGCTTCAATAACAAGAGTTCATCGACCGAAGTAAGATAGCCGTTTTCAACCGTACAGACTCCCCTCGTTACCGTCCCCTGGGGACTCAAGGTTCGGTCGAGCCGGTACGGAACGATAGCTCCTTCTGTAATATGTTCGTCAGAAAGATATTTTCCGATAACTTCAAAGGATTCCCTGCCGTAGTAATCATCGGCATTGATGACCGCAAAAGGAGCATCGATCACATTTTCGGCGCAAAGCAGCGCATGAGAAGTTCCCCAGGGTTTTGTACGCTGGATTTTCTTCGCGTTTGCGTTGATCTCAGCGGGAATGAGTGTGTCCAATTCCTGAAACGCCAAATCCCAGGAAACATGATTTCCCATTCTGGCGAGAACCAAATCCTGGAAATCTTTTTCAATATCTTTCCGTATAATAAACACAAATTTTTTAAAACCGGAACGCAGGGCGTCAAAAACAGAATAATCCAAAAGGACTTCGCCGTTTTTTCCCAGTTTGTCCATTTGCTTAAGTCCGCCGTAGCGGCTGCCCATTCCGGCGGCTAACACAACTAAAATAGGTCCTTTCATATATTCAACCCCTTTAAAAGATTTGAGAAAAAATTTTCCACCATTTCCTCTATATATGAGTGTATAAAAAAAACAGCATTATGGCAAATGATATAAACGCAAAAATCCTTCCCATCGCATGACAGGAAGGACCTTTACATCAGTTTGGAATGTAATTCTTTTACAGTTTACGAATTGATTTTACATCGATTTCAACGCGCGTGCCGAGGCGTTCTTTGTCAACTTCGCCGTAAATTTCAACGCGGTCGTTTTCGCTGATGCTTTCTGATAATCTGCGCCAAACCTCGCGGTCGATTTCGACGACAACTTCACCGCTTGTATCGCGGAAGGTAAATTTTTCGCGGCTCAGTTGATTGATAATTGTTCCTTGCAGCGTAACTCTCGCATCGTCCCGAAGGTCCTTTAGCTCGGCGACGGTAACAAGTTCAGCTGTGTTACGTGCTGATGAACTGCCGGGTCCGGTATAAGCGCCCTGCGGCCCTGCTGCTCCGCCCGGACCGGTATACCCCTGAGCAAAAATTCCGGCTGCCGCAAAAACCGCAAACAAGACTATACACACCGCGCAAATGTGCTTTTTCATACAAAGCTCCTTAATAGCTCATTTTTTCGTTTGCTATGCTATTAGGATACGAAAGCCCGCGGCGCAAAACGGGGGTGCGGTCATTTTTTTCTGATGTTTTCTACATCAATGATAAGCTGCCGCCGCTCAATATCCACTTCGCCTGAAATTTCTACGCTGTCGCCTGCGCTCACCGAAACATGACGCAGCAGTTCACGCTCCATTTCAACCATAATTTCTCCGGTTGGGTCGCGGAATATATATTTCTCATCGCCAAGTGATTCTGTAATATTTCCGGTCAACAGCACTTTTGTGTCATTGGGAAGCGATTTTGCCTGCTCAACTGTTACGTTATACATTTCTCTCCCGCGCTTACTGTCTCCGTCCCGCACTTCCGGCGAATCAGCCAAGGGAACGGAGGGAGAAGGCGCGAAATGAACTGGAGATGTTCTTCCTCCCCTGAAAAAGGTACCGCCTAAAAACACGCCCAGAGCGACTAAAAAAACGGCGGTACAAATGATGGCAATTATTTTTAATCTATTGTTGAGTTCTACTGAGACGACCATTCCGACATGACAATCGGCGGGGGTAGATATTGCTCTGATTTTTCCATTGTTAAAGAGAACGATACTTTTCGGTTCTCCTACCTGGACGATGACTCCCTTCATATTGAATCCTCCCCGGCGAATGACTGCGGCACAAAGGAGTATATGTATGGATAATCTCCCTGTGCAAGTATGATAAGCGCGGCAATGTATTGCCGGTATTTTTCCAGCGCCTTTCGCGGAAAAGTTTCGGCAAGGCGCGATACCGGTAACTGACGCGACGCGAGCGTATCGGCCAATAATTCCGGCGATTCACGCACCGCCTCGGCAATGCGGAGGCAGACACGGCGGGAACGTTCCTGCTTGGGACATTTTTTCAGCAGGCTTTCCCATGAAAACCCCCAGCGGAAAAACTCGCTGTTGATATCTTCAATTTCAAGCCGCAAATTGCGTTCCTCTTCCGCACGGTCATAAGCCTGCAATGACGCGCCGGTTTCCCAAAATGTATCCGCGTTTTCTTCCTCTGCGAATACTTCCGCCCGCACTGCCGGGGAGAAAAAACGCTTTTGCGAGGCCAATTCCTTCCGCGCGTTATCGATGAGCCTGTTGCGGATTACCGTTGCCGCATACGGAATAAACGCGCCGCTTTCGGGATTGTAGCTTTGAACGCTGTGCGCAAACGCAAGCATAGCATCGGTGAGATTATCAGCCTTCGACTGGCTTTTGAAAAATACGCTTGCTGCACACTTCTTGATAAAGGGCATATAATTGCGAAGAAGCGTGTTGAGAGCATGTTTGTCTGTTTGCGCAATTTGCAATTGCAGTTGCAACTGCGCCGCCCGTCCTTCCAACCCCGATTCATTTTCCATTCATTAAACCTTTTACTTTTATGTATCGGAAAATACTGGTCTTCACAATAGGATACGAAAATCAAGAGGAAAAATGGGGGATGGTAGAACCCTTACATAAAAAAATTGAAAAAAATGAAATTATGAATACTTAAATGTAACATTACTGATGCATCGGCATCCCCTTTTATCGCTTCCTTGGTTAGTTATTTATAAATATGATTTTATCCTCTTGCCAAAAAAAGAGCAGTATGTTATGTTACATTCACATAATAAAGGAAAAGGAGACTGCATGAAAAAACACATCGTTTTAGTTTTAGTTCTCGTTTGTATGTTTTTCGTTTTTTCCTGTTCAACTAGTGAAAAAGCAGTGTTTGATGAATCTATATCGATAGAAGATTCTGCATGGATTGTGCAGGGCGGTGTAGGTGACATTGTCGGATACAACGGCATATCTGTGGACTGGAATCTCGGTTTTACAGGAGCGGCGAGAATACCAGCCGGTGATACGTTGTTGGAATGGAATGTTAATAGTGCCATTGGGAATAGTAGGTACAGAGGTAATGGCTTACTCATTCAATATAAATTTCAACCAGAAAAGAAATATATCTTTGTGCTTGCAAGGGGTGGAGATGGCAGCTATGGACTGAATGTGTATAGATTTGTGTTTGAAGATGAAATTCCTGCTAGTTTTTCCGCATTGGAAGATTATTTTGTTGGATTTACACCATTTTTGAATACGTCTGAACGGACAGTTCTTGATTAACTGGGTTTGTAACATTCGAACGTTTTCGAATGATATTATTTTTGTTACAATAAAGAGGAATGAAATGGGAAAGAGATTTTTGTGTTTTGCTTTTGTGTTATTAGCTATAATTATATCGTTGTCGTCATGTGCGATATTCGGTGCGACGCACGAGTTTGTTATCGATGAAAATCACCCTCTCGAAGATAGTGCTGTTGTTATATTTGAAGGTCATACTGAGAAGGGATGGTTTCATTTTTATCAATGGAATGGCAGTAACATAGGAGACGAACTGCACAGCGGAAGCAATTGGAGTAATGATGATTATAAATTTACTGTACCGGCAGGAGAGAACAGTTTTGTTTTTGACCTAACGTTTACCAAAGTAGAGAACCATCCGGCAGGAGGAACAATATCCCGCGACACAAAATTTGATAATATCGAGTTGTCGTATGCATTTAAACCAGGTGGAGAATACACCGTAAAAGGGAAAAAGCGGGCTATAAATCTTTTAATAATCGAGATAGTACTGGGCTATGATCTTGAATTGTACGACACTACAGAACGTTCCGAGTTGTTAAAAAAATGGGAACTTAAGTCATAGACTGGTTTTTTGGAATAATTGACAGGTTCGGAAAATCTGAACCTGTCAATATTGAATACATGTGGAGGATTCAGCAATGCTGGAAACTGGCACAGAAATGACCGTAAAATCTTACAACAGAGGTATCTCTAAGGCTTTGTATTTTGTAGAAATAATTTTTAGATAAGCGAGCCTCTTGCAAAACTCGGTTAGTTTTGCTGAGGCTCATGCGATTTTTCGCCTGAAGGCGCGAACTAAAGTTCGGCAAAATACGCATTTTTAAGCGGTTGCAATTGCCTCAAGCGTAATGAAACAGTAAATTTAGTGAATCTCCTCCTTAACTATTCATAATAGTGAAAAGTGTGTTTTTTTTGTTAAATACCTATCGTTTTTCTATCAAATTTTACTTTTTAGTCTTTAGATTTTCCCAAAATATGATATAATAATGCATTGTTTTTTTAACTTCATTTCACATAGAAAGGAACGATTATGATTGAAACGATTGTCCACGGTGTTGTTTTAGGATTGTATCTTATTCTGATGATTGCGGTTGGTATTTATTACCACAGGCGCAACAAGACCCAGCAGGATTATCTGTTGGGCGGACGCTCTCTTAATCCGATGGTTGCCGCTATGAGCGCCCAGGCTTCGGATATGAGCGGCTGGCTTTTAATGGGACTCCCCGGAACCGCTTTTTTGATTTTGCATAAGAACGGGCTTTCCGAAGCGGTTTGGACGGCGATAGGACTTGCGATAGGAACCTACCTTAACTGGCTCATCCTTGCGCGCCGTTTGAGAAAAAGCACTTTTGTGTTTAATGATTCCATCACGATTCCGTCATATTTGGAAAACCGTTTTCAGGATAAAACAAAAATCCTGCGGACTTCCGCCGCGGTTTTCATCATCATCTTTTTTCTTATTTACACAGCGGCCCAGTTCTCCGCCGGTGCAAAGCTCTTTGAATCGGTGTTCGGCATGGATTATCGGATTGCCCTCGTTATCGGCGCTGTTATCATTGTATCCTACACCTTCCTTGGCGGATTCTTGGCCGTCTGCTGGACCGATCTTATTCAAGGTTGTTTGATGTTTGTTGCGCTGATTGTTGTCGTGATTACAGCGCTTGCAAAAACCGGCGGTATGGAAGCCGCAAACGCGATTTTGGCGGCGCCGGCAATCGCGGGAAGGGCGCTCGTACTTTCGGACTGGTTCGGCTTTAATACTTACGGCGCGTTGGGAATCGCGTCCGCATTGGCTTGGGGGCTTGGCTATTTCGGGCAGCCTCATATCATTACAAGGTTTATGGGAATCCGCCATTCCCGCGAAATCAAACCGGCGCGAAGGATCGCTATGGTTTGGGTGCTTGTGTCATTGGCCTTTGCGGTTTTTGTCGGCGTTATCGGCAAGGCGTATTTGTCCATTCACATGAACCCGTCAAGTTTTGCGTCGATGGACGGAGAGCGGGTTTTTATTGAGCTCGTAAAAAGTATCTTCACCGGCCCCTGGCTCATGATTATTGCCGGAATCCTTTTGACCGCGATTCTTTCCGCGATTATGAGTACCGCCGATTCTCAGCTCCTAGTTACATCTTCCGCGGTTTCGGAAGATGTGTACCGTTCCATCTTTGGAAAAGATGCCAGCCCCAAAACACTGCTCTGGATTTCGAGGATTGCTGTTATTATAGTCGCGATACTCGCGGCGATTCTTGCCTCCAACCCGGAGTCTTCGGTCTTCAATTTGGTATCCTACGCATGGGCAGGATTCGGCGCTACTATCGGACCGGCAATTCTGTTGTCGCTTTTCTGGAAACGGATGAACGCCGCGGGAGCCATCGCCGGAGTTGTTTCCGGGGGCGTAACCGTACTGGTATGGAATGAATTTGTCAAACCTCACTTCCCGCTTTATGAATTACTCCCGGCCTTCATCATTTCAATTATATGTATCGTTGTTGTTTCGCTTTTAACGAAACGCCCTGATGCATCGATTGAAGAACAATTCGACCGGGTTCAGGAAGTAGATATTTAAAACTGAAAAACGATTTCCCCTTAACAGAACCGCTTTAAGCATAGAATCTTCTGTGTTTGAAGCGGTTTTTTATTGTTTCAATTATAATAAAGAATCTTGATAATACAACCAGTGAGTTGTATTGATTATATTATGATATATCAAGCTAAAATTGAACAGATAGGTACTGTGTATGCTGTTGAATTCCCCGATATAAAGGGATGTTATTCCCAAGGAGAGAGTTTAGAAGAAGCCATTGAAATGGCAAAAGAAGCGTTAAACGGACATCTTTCCTCATTGATAAAAAATAACTTTGGAATACCCAAGGCAGCATATACAAGAGGGTATCCTATACCTGTTTTACCAGAAGTTTCTTTTGCTCTGCAATTAAGAAAATTACGCGGGAAAAGGACTCAAAAAGAAGCCGCTGAAATTTTGGGCATTAGGCAGCAGGCGTATCGGAAACTCGAAGATGTGAAAAATACTAATCCAAGATTATTGACTATTGAAAAAGTGGCAGCGAAATTAGGCGGAAGGCTCAAAATTAATCTCATCCAGGAAAAAGTGTTTTAATTCTTTGATGGAGCCTTATCCTGTGCGATTATCCTGCAAATTCATACTACTGTTTAAATTCCTGAATGTGTGTTAAAATTTATAGAAATAATACATTGGAGGAAATACAATGGCTAACGAATATCATGTATCAAAAAACGGTGCGGCGGGTAATCCCGGTACGAAGGAAACCCCCTTCCTTACAATTAATGAGGCGGCGCAAGTTGCAATAGCCGGAGATACGATCATCGTCCATGAGGGCGAGTACAGGGAATGGGTTAATCCCAAAGAGGGCGGGTTGAGTAATGCCCGCCGAATCACATACATGGCCGCCGAGGGTGAACGTGTTGTGATAAAGGGTTCCGAGCGTGTAAGTAACTGGGCGAGTGAAGGCGGCGGTGTGTGGAAGGCTGTCGTTCCTAACGCCATTTTTTGCGGCTGGAATCCCTATGCTGAAATCGTAATCGGTGACTGGATGATTTTTCCTGTCGGACGCCATGTTCATCTTGGTGATGTGTACTTAAACGGAATGTCCTTTTATGAAGCAGAAAATTTAGAGGCTGTGAAAAATCCTTCTGTAAGGAATGAGATATTGGACAACTGGACGAAAACGATTGTCCCGGTAAAGAATCCTCTCCAGACAAAATATGTTTGGTTTGCCGAAGTGAACGCTGAAAATACCGTCATCTACGCAAACTTTCACGAGGCCGATCCAAACAAAGAGTTGACCGAAATAAACGTACGCAAGTGCTGTTTCTATCCCGAAAAGACAGGCGTCAACTATATAACGGTGCAGGGTTTTGAAATGGCTCATTCGGCCAATCCCTGGGCTCCGCCCACCGGCGATCAGCCCGGACTTCTTGGCGCGCATTGGAGTAAAGGCTGGATCATTGAAAACAACATTATACACGACGCAAAGTGCAGCGCGATAAGCATCGGCAAGGAATATTCCTCCGGTGATAATTACAGAACATTCCGAAAGGACAAGCCGGGTTATCAGTATCAGCTTGAATCTGTATTCACCGCGGCAAAATCCGGCTGGTCAAAGGAAAAAATAGGTTCTCATGTTATTCGTAATAATGTTATTTATGACTGCGGGCAAAACGGCATCGTCGGGCACTTGGGTTGCGTGTTCAGTGAAATATATAACAACCATATCTACAACATCGCCTTAAAGCGGGAATTCTACGGACACGAAATTGCGGGGATAAAACTTCACGCGGCAATTGATGTTCAGATTCACAACAACCGCATACACGGCTGTTCGCTGGGTCTTTGGCTGGACTGGCAGGCGCAGGGTACAAGAGTCAGTAAAAACATTTTTTACAATAACTGCCGCGACCTTTTTATTGAAGTGAGTCATGGACCATTCCTCGTTGACCATAATATCTTCACCGCAAAATACGCCATTGACAATCACGCGCAGGGAAGCGCTTGGGTGCACAATCTTGTAGGTGGGGAAATGGTGCTGAGAAAAATGCTCAACCGCGCTACGCCCTATCACGCGCCCCATAGTACAGATGTTACAGGCTATGCGATGGTATACGGCGGCGATGACCGTTTGTACCAAAACATCTTTGTCGGCAGCAAGACGGACAAAGCCGGAACCGCGGGTTATGACGGCTGTACCGCCTCGCTTGAAGAATATATGGCGTCCGTGGAAGCGCTCGTTCCCGGCGATCTTGAAATCTTTGAAAAAGTGGAACAGCCCGTTTATGTGAACAACAATGTCTACATAAGCGGCGCGAAAGCGTTTGCCCGGGAAGAAACCAAGCTGGAGAATTCCGGTTTTGATGCCGGATACTCAATAGAAGAGAACGGCGATGAAGTTTACCTGAACATCTCACTGCCGCAGGATTTTGAGAGCTTCACTTCCGTTCCTCATGGCACTAAAACATTGGGCAGGGTACGCATTGTTGATGCTGATTTTGAAAATCCCAACGGCTCAGATTTGCTCCTCGATTCCGATCTTTTAGACGCGGATACCGCCGGAAAGACTGTTCCGGGACCGCTTTCATGCCTTAAAGCAGGGAAGAACAGAATCAAAGTTTGGGGCTGAGCAATGAGAGGAAATCGTAAAATTACACTTTAGTTTTGCAGCAGGTTTTTTTGCGGAAATAGAATCCAGGAGGACTATATGTATCTTGCGTCGGATAATCGTTATGACAAAATGGTTTTTGCCAAATGCGGCAGAAGCGGCGTTAAACTGCCCTTGGTATCCTTAGGGCTTTGGCAGAATTTTGGTTCGCTTGACCCTTTGGAAAACCAGAAGAAGATGCTGTTCAGAGCGTTCGATTTAGGAATCACCCATATCGATCTTGCAAACAACTACGGACCAGTACACGGATCGGCTGAAGAAAATTTCGGCAGAATTATGAAAAGCGATTTGGCTCCTTACCGGGACGAGATGATTATTTCCACTAAAGCAGGCTACGGAATGTGGCCGGGTCCCTATGGAGATGGAGGCTCCCGCAAATATTTAATCAGCAGCCTTAACGCAAGTTTAAAAAGAATGAATGTCGATTACGTTGATATTTTTTATCATCATCGATTTGATCCTGACACGCCTATCGAAGAATCCGCCGGCGCTTTGATTGACATTGTCCGCCAGGGGAAAGCCCTCTATGCCGGCATTTCTAATTACGGTCTTGAGGAAACAAAAAAAATCGCCGCCATATTGAAGGCGAATAATGTTCCCTTGTTTATTCATCAACTTGCATATAACATGCTTCATAGAGCTCCTGAAACATCCGGCCTTCTGGATCATCTTTATGAAAGCGGAATCGGCTGCATTTGTTTCAGCCCCTTGGCTCAAGGTTTGCTCACGGATAAATATCTTAACGGCGTGGAGGCAAACAGCCGCGCTTCCAGAGATGAGACTTTAAAACGTTCAAGGCTTACGCCTGAGTTAATTGGCAGACTGCAAGCCTTGAACGCAATCGCCCAAAAACGCGGTCAAAGCCTTGCGCAGATGGCTTTGTCATGGGTGCTTCGGAAAAATAATGTTACAAGCGTTTTAATCGGCGCAAGCAAAGTTGAACAGATCGAAGATAATATCAAGGTCATCAACAGAACGGAATTTAACGGAGAGGAGCTGAGCGCAATCGAAGAAATCTTGAAATTGTATTAATTTTTAAGTATTATTTTTTAAGTGGAAAATTATTATAGTCTTCTTGGCGTAAAACAGGACGCATCGCCTGATGAAATAAAAAAGGCGTTTCGGAATCTTGCGAAGAAAAGTCACCCCGATGTCGTCGGCAAGGGAACCGAAAATAGGATGCGCAAACTCCTCACTGCTTACGAGGTTTTGTCCGATCCCGCAAGAAGGGAAAAATATGATATTGCCTACATACGTTTTGTCAAACAATCAACTTTCGATTACCGGACTTTTCTCAAAGAAAAAACCGATGATCCTTTCAGTCAGGCAAAATTGATCTTTTATTATTTCCTCCATTTAGAAGATGATGACGCGATTGAAGTTTGGCGGAACCAAGGCGGCCTCGATTTTCGCTTAGAAAAATATCTTGACCGTGAAGACTGGATGGACTGCGCTTTCATCCTGGCGGAAGAACTTGAAAAACGCGGCGAGATTTTTGAAACATTCTGCCTTTTAACATCCCTTGTCCGCGAAGAAAGAAAAAAGCCCTACTTTAAACATTTTATGACAGAAGTAGAAACTTTTTTAAAAGAACTCGTCCGGCTCCGTCTTCGTCATGCAGTGGATGATGAAACATATATCGAATGTCTGGAAGAAATGCTTGCCCTGAAATTTTCGTCTAAAGATGAAGCCCGCTGGATGCGTTCCATCGCCGAAACCCTTTTTAAGATGGGCGAATTTCATGGGGCCCAAACGGTGTTTAAAGACGCTTTGAATAAAGACCCCGCGCTGCCAAATGCCGCGGGTTTGAGAAAAAAGCTAAAGGTGTAAGGGAAAGTCTTCATTTACCACACTTTTTCAATATCCGGTTTTGTTATGGTAACATTTTCACCGGACGGTTCGATCAAATAGAAACCATTTTTCAGCGCATAGCGTTTTGTATCTTCGTCAATAATGGTTGCTGCTATCGCTCCATAAAGCTGACGCTTGTCGCCGTGAGAATCAGCATGACGGCGGACTTTCTCCATGCGTGCAAGGTGATAATCAACATCATCGCGCCTGCAGGTTGTTTTTACTTCTACCGCCATCGCCTGCTTGCTGTTTTCAAGAAAGACATCTATTTCGGTTTTTAAAGAATTGTCATCATTGTATATTCTTCGGTGAGGACCCATTATCTGGAAGGTAAAACCGAGCATCTTAAAATTTTCAACCAGATTGGGCGTAAGCAGATTTTCAGCAATAATACCGAGCTTATTGTTCAAATCGCCAATGGTTTTGTTCATCGATTTTTGCGTTTCAGCCAGAACGGCTTCGGTTCGCGCATGGGCTTCCTTCATCTCTCTGGCATTTTCCTGTAAAGATGCCCAGACCTTTTCAAAAGTGAGACCTCTTGGATAATCAATCTGTTCTTGAATGTTCTCCATCGTGCAGCTCCTCCTTCTAATATATCATTTCCTGTGATTTTTTGAAAGCAATCTTTGATTGCCGTTATACCATTAATATGGCATCAGTATGATTCTTGCTTTGAAATTGTTGGAATTTTTTTTGCTTCATTGACACAAAACATAAAAACGTAATATGAATATTAAGAAGAGGAAAGATATGAATCATCATTATAAAATTATTGGGGAAAAATCCAAAAACTCAAGGGCGGGATCATCATGGCTGAACGCGGGAATTAATGAGGAAATATGATACGTTTAAAAAATCTTCAACAAATTGACGGGATTCGGGAATCGTGTAAACTCTTGAGCGCTATGTTCAAGGAACTTGTTCCACTGGTAAAAATCGGGGTAAGCGGTCTAGAGATTGATCAATGGACGAAGAATTGGATAAAGAAGGCCGGAGGAAAACCCGCCATTTTGGACTATGGTCCGAAAAATAATCCCTTCCCGGGAGCTGTCTGCATATCTATAAATAACGAAGTCATTCACGGCATTCCTTCCAGGAGGAAGTTTGCCGACGGGGATCTCGTTTCCCTGGACTGCGGCATCGATCTTGGCGGGTATATCAGCGACGCTTCGGTAAGCGTTGAAGTCGGCCGGGTCAGCGATGAAGTTCACAAGCTCAACGAAGTGACAAGGGAATGCCTCTACAAAGGTATCGAAAAGGCAAAGGCCGGAACGCGTCTCCTGGAAATTTCCCGCGCGATTTACGGACACGCGTCCGGGCATGGATACGGAGTTGTACATCAATATTGCGGTCATGGCGTAGGCTTTGATGTTCACGAAGACCCCCAAGTCCCTAATTACGCGCATGGTCCCAATCCGAAATTGATGCAAGGCATGGTCCTTGCCATTGAGCCCATGATCAACCTTGGAACCGGCGATGTGGAACTTCTTGAAGATGACTGGACCGTAGTCACCGCCGACGACAAGCCTTCGGCTCATTGGGAACACACCATCGCGATTTTTCATGATCATACGGAAATATTGACGGAGTAGGGGAAGGAAAGAATTTTGTTTACTTGTACAGTTTCAATTCTTTAATCACTTTTGATATATTGATAAAGTCGTTATCGTTGTGTAAGAGATAGAGATTGTTCTCGATTGCTGTTTGAACAATAATTAAATCGATGCTGCTTCGGATCGTTATCCCCGCTTTCCGGCATTTAACATACTTCAAAGCAGCTTCTTCGTAGGAACGCATCCCCTCCCGGACGTCGTAAAACGTGATTGTTTGTAAATATTCTTTTAGCTGATTAAATTCTTTTTCGGTTTTTGCGCCCTGGAGCACTTCCTGATACATAACATTGCTTATGCCGAAGGGAATGTTGTTTTCGAGAATGTCATCGAATTTTTTATAGGGGAGGCCGCTTGCTCCTTTTAAATATCCAATGATGATCGAAGTATCCGCGAGAATCACGAGTTCTCTCTCATCGATTTATAATCATAATCAGAGCGGAACTGGATTTTGCCTTTTAAATCCTTCAGGTTTTTACGTTTCCTGTTTTTGACAAATCGTTTAAAATCAATAGAATTCACGTAAGAAGGAAATGTTTTAAGCTCTTGTTTGTGAATATTGCTGCCGCGGTATTCCCAGTGTAACCAATTGACAATGAGGCGGAAAATAATCATTGTATTCCAATGCAAGCAGGATTGAGCAGAAGGAGAAAAAGATGATTCACGCAATCGGAGGCCGTGTTCCGGATACAAAGAACGCGGCTTTTATCGCCTGGAATGCAGAAGTTTCCGGAGATGTGATTCTTGGAAAAGACGCGACGGTTTGGTTTTCCGCTGTGCTGCGCGGTGATATTGCGCCCATTCATGTAGGAGACGGAGCTAATATTCAGGATGGAGCCGTTATTCACGGAGACCTCGATGTTCCTACGGTGATTGGTAAAAATGTTACCGTTGGTCATGGGGCGATACTTCATTCATGCACGATAGAAGATAATTGCTTGATCGGAATGGGAGCCGTCATATTGGGAAAAGCCCGAATTGGGGAAAATTCTATTGTTGCCGCCGGAAGCGTGATTCCTCAAAACAAGGAATTTCCTCCGTCATCGCTCATTATGGGAATGCCGGCAAAAGCGGTAAGGACATTGAGTCCCGAAGAAATTCATGGTATACTGGAGAACAGTAAAGGCTATGTACAATTGGGTATACAAGCCCGGACAGAATATAAAGAAGCTGCGGAGCAACTATGACATTAGGTGAAATCGTAGAGAATTTACCGGCTCATATCGTGCATAAATCATCGGATTTTTTGCAGATCAACATTGAAAATGTTGTTGCAAGCGATCTTATGAGTGATGTTCTTGTAACGGATTTTGAGAACGGCTTTCTGGTAACGAGCCTTGCGTCGGAGCAGGTTATCCGTACCGCTGATATTGTCGGGATGCGGTGCGTACTCCTGGTGAATGACAAGCTTCCCCAGTCTGCCATGAAAGAACTTGCGGAAGATGAAGACATTACGGTTTTGTCTACGCCGCTTTCCATGTTTGAAGCTTGTGTGTCATTGGGAACTATGCTGCGGATTTTTCAAAAGGAGCGTGTATGAATTACCGGGGAATCCTGGCTCTTGATTTAGATGATACTTTGCTAAGGACCGATTTAACCATTTCACTGCGGACTAAGGCTGCGATAAAAAAGGCCGAAGCGGCGGGTTACTTAATTGTTTTGGCATCGGGAAGACTTGATTTAGCCATGGAAAAATTTGTCCGCTTTCTGGGCTTCCATAAAAAAAGGGGATATGTTGTTTCCAGCAACGGCGCGCTTATCAAAGAAAGCAATACCGGAAACATTGTTCATCAATCTATCCTTAATCCAGAAACCGCGCTCATGGTGTATAATCTTGCCGACGCGGAAGACATGTGCGTTCAAATCTACGAAGGCGATACCATTTATGTTTCCCGAAGAAATGAATTTGCCGATGCCGATATAAAGCTGACAGGCCTCCGCCAGGTTGTAGCCAGTGATTTTAAAAACATGGTACAGTCTGGTCCTTTAAAACTTTTGATTCCCGGCGACCCTCTCCTTCTTAAACCAATGGAAGAAATTCTGAAAAATTATCTTGGCGATAAAGCAACTATCTTTACGAGTAAGCCGTATTTTTTGGAAATACTTCCGGAGGACTGTCATAAAGGATCGGCTTTGGTGAAAATTGCCGAGATAACACATGTTCCTCGCGAATCGGTAATTGCTATCGGCGATTCCATGAATGATGAGGCCATGATCCGTTGGGCAGGCGTCGGCGTCTGTATGCAAAATGGTAACGCGTCAATCAAGGCTATCGCCGATTTGGTTACCCGCAAAAATAATGATGATGATGGTGTCGCGGGCTTCATTGAAGAATATCTTCTTGATAAAGACGGAATTTTGGAACAAAGGAAAAAAGGGTTAACCCATGAGTGATAATGCTTCTGTCAATGAAGATATTCCCATCAGCACGGTTGATTCGCCGTCAGTAATTCTGGAACTTATTTATCAGCTTAAAATAAAAAGCGTCATGAGTACCGAGGTCGTCACCGCAAAGAAAACGGATACGCTCCGGTACATTCAAGCCCTTATGAGGGAAAATTATATTACCGGTCTTCCCATTGTAGAAAACCGGCGGCTTCTGGGAATTGTGTCCATGGATGATATTCTCACCGCTCTTGACTACGGCTATATTGATGACCCGGCGGAAAAGCGGATGACAAGAAATGTAATCGTTTTGGAAGACGATATGCCGCTCTCTTTTGCGATTTCTTATCTCAATAAATATCGCTACGGCCGCTTTCCGGTTCTGAACAAAAACCGTGAAATGGTTGGAATATTGTCATCAAAAGATGTGATAAAAGCTCTCCTTGTGGAAATGAACCGGGAAGTACTCAGGCTCGAAAAGCTTCACGAGAAAAATGCCGATACTCCCAACCGTGAATCGGAACTGCAATTTACTACCCTCCGTTTTGATTTTGAACTTGCGGGACACGCTTCTACCGAAATAAAGAAAGCATTGAAGAAACTGAATATCAATCCCAAGGTGATTCGGCGGATTGCTATTGCGAGCTATGAACTGGAAATAAATCAGGTTGTTCATTCTTTGGGCGGAACCATCACCTGTTCCATCCAGACCGATAAAGTTGTGATTACCGCAAAGGACAACGGACCAGGCATTGAAAACATCGATCTTGCTTTGCAGGAAGGATGGTCCACGGCAAACGAGTGGATCCGTTCCCTGGGGTTCGGCGCCGGGATGGGACTTGCCAACACAAAACGTGTTTCCGATGAATTTCACATTGAGTCTTCACCCAAGGGAACTACGGTAATATCAACTTTCAATTTAGACGGGAGCGAGGAAGCATAATGACGATTCGTGAAGCGGCGGAGAAACTCCGGGCAGAAATTATCCAGGACGTATTTGAAGATACGCCGCTTAAGGGCGCATATACTTCGGATCTTCTTTCCGATGTGATGGCCCATGCGAAAGACGGCGGAGCCCTTATCACCATTCAGGCTCATAAGAACACGGTTGCCGTAGCGACGCTCGTGGATGTATCGGTGATTATTATATGCAATAATCGTCCTATTCCTGATGACATGATTGAAACCGCCAGAGACGAAGGAATTGCTGTTTTGCGGACCGGCGAAAACCAGTACACAGTTTCGGGAAAACTCTATGCGATGATCGGAGCATCGCAGGAATAATGGCTCTGCTTGCGGACTTTCACAATCATTCTTGTCTTTCGCCGTGCGGCTCTTTGGATATGTCTCCGCGGACGCTTGTGGAGTTAGCGTCCCGCAAGGGCGTGGAAGTTCTCGCGCTCACGGATCATAATTCATCGCTTAATTGTCCCGCCTTTGCCAAAGTGTGCCATCAATATAACATTATTCCCATCTTTGGGATGGAAGCCGCAACCTCGGAAGAAATCCACGTTCTCTGCCTTTTTGGAAATCTTGATACAGCTCTTTCGTTTAGTGATTACGTTTACGAACATCTTCCGCCTTTTCCAAATGATCCTATCCGGACCGGAGACCAGGTGTATGTTGATGAGGATGATAATATCGAAGGTGAAGTGGAATATTATTTGGTCAGCGCTCTTGATATCAGCCTGGATGAAATAGGCCCCATCGTAAAACAGCGCGGCGGCATCGTGATTCCCGCTCATGTTGACCGCTCCGCTTTCTCCATGACGAGCCAGCTTGGAGTTGTTGTGCCCGGCCCCTGGGCCGCCCTTGAAGTGATCCGGATTCCCAGCAGTCTTGATACGCTGAACTATCCCCTTATCACGTCATCCGATGCTCACTACCCCGAACACGCTGCCCGCCGTCCCTTTGAACTCAATGTAACGAAGGAAGAACTGTGCCCCGATAACAAAGACGCGGATATGGCTGTTCTTGAAAAGGCTTTATCGCTTCGTCCGAGATAAGAGACTTCTTCGGAAACTCGGGCATTTATCAGACATTGTCGCGTCACCCCTTGCGGATATGAGATTTAGATTTTATCATTATCTTATGAATATATTTGATACCATCGCAAACCGGTACAGCGTCCGGTCTTATTTGGACAAAAAGGTCGAGCCAGAAAAACTTGCTTCGATTTTTTCAGCCGTCCGTTTGGCGCCTTCCGCAAGAAACGCCCAGGAATGGCGGTTTGTCATCATCACCGATCCTGAATTGAGGGAAAAGGTCGCACAAGCCGGCGGGCAGCCATTTTTAAAAGAATGTCCGGTCATTATTGCCGCCTGTGCGGAAACGGATCGCAGGATTATGATGAGCGGGGAATTGGCCTACACGGTGGATGTGGCGATTGCCATAGATCATTTAACTTTGGCGGCAACCGCGATGGGACTCGGAACCTGCTGGGTAGGATCTTTTGATCCAAAGGTTGTCAGGGAAGCGCTGGATATTCCTGAAGGATATCCGGTAGCCGCGCTTTTGGCACTTGGTTATCCTTCGGAACAGAAAAAACCTGCCGTTGAAAAATCACGGTTAAATTTACACGACATTGTTTTTGAAAACGGCTGGCAGAAAGAATTTAAGGGATAATTTTCAAACCACGAAGCGGGCTGCGGAGAATTAAGTAAAAAGCAAACGTATTTTTTCTGCCGCAGCTTTTCCATCGTCTATGCCAAGCCGATAAGAGGCTTTTAATGTATCCATGCTCTTTTCCATCCGGGTAACGCCAAGATTTTTTGAAGGCCTGATGATAAAAACATTGCCGGCTCTCTCTTCGCTTTCAACAAAATCCATTGCGTTGTTGTACAATGCGACTCGGTTCTTAAGCGCTTCAATGAGCTTCGGATACTTTCGATAAAAAAACGTAACAGGCGGCTGGATTTCTTCCTTCTTACGGAAACCTGCCGGTTTAGTAAGGATGACAACATTTTTTTTGTAGCCATCTGACAACGCTTTTGCCAAAGGAACAGCGTCAACAATCGCGCCGTCAAGAAGTTTTTTATCTTTGTATAAAATCATTTTTGAAATAAACGGGATGGCGGAACTCGCCTTCATCACGGTAAGAATATCTTCATCTTTATCGTAATACATTGCTTTGCCGGTTTCACAGTCCGTACAGACCGAAATAAAACGGCTTTCAGATTGATTAAAAGTTTCAAAATCAAAAGGAATGAGTCTGCGCGGAATATCTTCGTAGATAAAATCGAGACCAAAATAATTTCCAGTTTTGACATAACTGAGGAAAGAAAGATAACGGGGATCCGGCCGGTATTGAGTAAGTATCTTCCAGTTGCGCCCTTTCTGCTTTGACACATATGAACATCCTACCCCAACACCCGCGGAAACACCGATGATATATGGGAATTCAATTCCCGCGTCAAGAAATGAATCCAAAACACCCGCGGTGTAATATCCTCTCAATCCTCCGCCTTCAAGAACTAATCCGCAATTCATCATGCATTTATTCCTTCTATACTGTGATATTCTGTTTCCCAAGTTTTAATTCTTTCTTCCATCGCGTCGAAAAGATTGTCTTCTGTCAGAACCTGAGCGATTGAAACAACTTCCATTGATCTTAGATATACCAGCATAGTTTTTGCAGGAAGGCTGGAAAACGCTTTGGACGCAAACCGGTAAGTATCCATCTGAACTTGATGGATTTCCGGTTTTATATATTGATCCGTCTTAAAATCGATGATGATGCATTCGTTACCGGATTCAAACAGTAAATCGATTGTGCCTTTAATCATGATAGGTTTGTGCCCTTCGCGGTTAAAAGGAATATAAAAAGGATACTCCGTCTCACGCCGGTTTGCGGAGATGGCTTTTTTCCCAAGATCGGAAGCAAGAAATGTTTTTCCCCGTTCAACCGCGGCTGATACAATGCTTTTTATTTCCCCCGGTTTAAGATGTTCTTTTCTGAAAACATCCATCACATCATCAGGAATTTTTTCCGGATTTTCATTTGTGAAAAATTTTTCAATAACAAAATGACAGAGAGTACCGAAACTTTTTTTAAGGTTTTCATTTACAAGAAATTGATCACAGGTAAAAGATGGAAGTGGATTTTCCCATGTGCCGGAAAAATGAAAAACTTCCAAGGCACTTGGATGAATGATACGCTTTACAGGGACCGTGTATTTTTTTGAAGGCAAGTTATAAAAATCCCGCATCATGTTATGATGAGATACCTCATTTGAATGCATCTTTTTTACGACAGATCTTAATTCAGACATCCTAATTTTTTCTTCGTTCATACTAAGAAGCGGAATGCTTTCAGCTTTCCAGTTCGGGATTATATTTTTCAGATTCATTTGATTCACCGCGATGTATAATAAATCCATAAATGAATCTTTGCATTCGGATTTTCTGCTGCCGCTTTCACGAGGAATACGAAGAAGTGCATTCAATCGTTCACGGTCTTCCAAATCATCAAGTTCTTCCATTAACTCTTTGCTGATTTTTCTGCTTCCAAAAATCAGCAAGCGTTCTTCCGCTCTTGTTGCCGCTACATACAAAAGCCTTTTCAATTCCGCTTCGGACTTGAGCCGGTCTTCTTCTTTGCCGATTTCATAAATATAATTTAACGCGGACTTATCACGATTTGTATACATTGATTTCATGTTGATAACCGGGCCAAACTCTTCGGTAATAAAATATGCTCCGGTTTTTGCTTTGCCTGCTGAACCTGCGCCGGCAATTATAACAACTTTGAATTCCAGTCCTTTGCTTTTATGAACCGTCATTAATGTAACGCCGTTCTTTCCTGTTTCTAAACCGTTGTTTTCAACTTTGCTGTAGGTTCCCATAAGCGGAGCAAGTTCATCAAGAAAAGCAGCCATGTTCAATTTCCGGCGGCCGGCATCAAGAGCAAAATTATACAGATAATCGAAATGTTCCAGGAGCGGCAGCGTATCAGGATTGTTAAGAAGATCAGTCCGATAGGGAGTTTCATACCATAAAAAAGCAAGAACCTCGGAAATTTCTTCTACATCAATTTTTTCTTTAAGCTGATAAAAAATTGATTGTCCTTGAATATAACGGGCTTTGTCAATGTCGCTTTGGAACCAATGCAGAGGAGGATTTTCCGGAAAAGGTTCTTCCGGAGATTCCAGCATAATGCGGACAAATGTTGAGTCACCTATTCTCGCAAACGGCGAACGGAGAACCGCGGCATAAGCGTTTGTATCCTGGTGAAACAAAGCAAGCCTGAGAATCGCGTAAAAATCATTTACTACCGCTTCCGCAAAAACACCGCGCGGATCAGCCGCGCTGAAAGGAATGCCGCAGTTCCGAAAGCATCGTTCATAACTATTTTGATGAGTGGTTGACCTGAAAAGAACCGCCACATCATTGAAAGAAAATTCTCCGGCTGTAACACCTTTGATAATTCTTGCCGCGACATGAACCGCTTCAGAAGAAGCCGCGTCAACTTTTTCATCTTCCGTATTATTATCGCTCTCATCAGTTTTACTGAACGATGATAATTCTTGAAGATAGATTTCTATCCTCGGTTTGTCTTCCGCTTTTTCAGATTGACCCGCAATCATCGTTTTGTATTCCGCTTCGTACAATTTTTCGGTGTGACCAAAAACTTCCGAAAAGAATATATTGAAAAACTGAACCAATGCCGGATGAGACCGGTAATTTGTTTGCAGCATCATGCTTACAGGATTTTTTCGTAATTCATAGCCGGCTGATTTTTCAAGTTCTACAGACAAACCGCGGAATACCGAAACATCGGCTCCTCTGAAACGATAGATCGATTGTTTTTCATCGCCTACAAAAAAAAGTTTATCTATCGCTAAATCTTCCGCGTTGGGAATTCCCTGCCTGCATACATCTTCACGCTCCGCCAATAAATAGAGAAGTTCTTTTTGCAAAAAGTTGTTATCCTGAAACTCATCTATCATGATTGCTTTGAATTGCCGCTTGTAATAATTACGGAGCGCGTGATCATCACGAAGAATCGCGACCGCAAGTTTTGCTGTGTCGGTAAAAGAAAGAATGCCTTTTTTACGTTTTGCGTCCTGGAAATGTTTTGCGTATTCATTAAAGATTTTTCCCATCCGGATAATATCTTCTTTAAAGGAATATGTCTCCAAAACTTTTTCCAGTTTCTCCGCCTGTGTTTTCAACGGCACCGTGTGTTCTCTCAATTCAACAAGCGCCGCATTCGTAACATTTGATCTTGGAGTCGAAAAAGAATTTCCGCTTCTTAAAAATCCTGCCGCGTCGTTGAGTGTTTTCAAAATGTCATCATTTGCTTTTTGAAATTCCGGAAACTTTTTTACCGCGGCTTTTGCTTTTTCCAATGTCGCGTTATTTGTCCGGTCATCTATCGTTAGAATTTCATTGCAGAGTTCTTCAATGGATTTCCATAAAGCATTAATTTCCGATTCCAGAAAAACGATTTGTTTATCCGCGAGTTTTTCAAAATCATTATTGTCAACGATGTTTATAAAGTTTATTCCAATATCCGCGAAAATATTCTTGGCGGCATCATCAAAAGTTCTCGAAGAAACTAAATTGTGAATGACGCTTTCATCACGATATTTCATAATAATATCAATTGCTGTGTCTTCCGCAATCTTCGCAAGTTCCGCTTCATCCATTCTGAAATTACCGGCAATGCCGTATTGATACGACGCGCCTCTGCATATCAATGTACAAAATGAATCTAACGTAGAGATTCTCGCTTGATCAAACCGTTCCAGCTGTTCCGCGGCGTTCTTATGATTCGATTCCGCAAGGCGCTGATAAATCCTGCTGTACATTTCTGCGGCGGCCTTCCGGGTAAACGTAAGCGTTAATATTGAATCAACAGAAATGCCGCGCTCGCAAATAAGTCTGACATAACGTTCCGCGAGAACCGTTGTTTTTCCCGAACCGGCTCCGGCCGTTACAACAACATTAGTGTCCGCGTCCCTTACAGCAATTTGATCTTGGTCAAGTTTTTTAATGTCAGATGATTGTCCGCCGATCATAGTCCGCCTCCCGAAAAAGGAATTCTGCAAACTGATGAAACTTTGCATTCATTGCAAACGTATCGTTCCTTGGGCGGCGGAACAAAAAACTTTCCGGCATTCATGCAATCAATCATCTCTCTAAAAATAATTTCTACATCCTCTACTTCTTTTTGATACGATGATCTTTCTACCGGAAGTTTTGCGCTGCTTTTTTTTGGCGGATTTTCAGAAACGACTTGTTGAAATTTCCGGTTATCCAAAGAATAAAAGCGGGCAGTCTTGACGATTGTTTTTCCCGAATCTTCAATCATGCTGATGTATGCGGCCATCTGCATATCTCGGGGAAAGGTTTCATCATCTTCCGCGAGAAGTTCTGACACGAGAGGCATCACTCCTGTTTTATAATCCGTAAGAATAGTATTTCCGTTTTCATCTTCCGCAGCCAAATCACTGATACCCGAAAGCGCTGTTTCAATACCGTAAAACTTTCTGCGCAGCGGCTGTTCTGATCCAATGATGATGCAGCCGTTAAGATTTTCCGCATCCAATTCTAAATATTGCATTAAAGCGGCATTGATGCGCTCTCGAAGCATTTCAAAAACCGGTTCTTGAAATGCTCCTTCTCTATTACGGGCCTCACGCAAAGCAATATCAGTTTCTTCCTCAATATATTTCTTATATAAAGAAAGATGCTCCGCTCTAAACCGGTTTTCTTCTTCTTTGATTCTTAAAAAAAATCGTTCCAAAATTCGGTGATACAAAATTCCCAAATCGCGCTGATCAATGGTTTCTATTTCTGTTTGCTTTTCCCGAATCTTGAGTCCGCTTTGAAGCATCCAGCGGAAAGGACATGTTATAAACGCATTAATGTCCGAAGGAGAAATCCGCACATCATCATTTTTTTTACTGAGCCTTTCTTTAAGCAATTCCGCTATTTCGGAATTCCCAAAAGGATTATTCCGAATATCTTCCTGAAAAGGTTCCAGTGAAAAAGTTTGATAGCGCGAATAAGAAAGCCGCTGTATTTCAGATGGTCCGGAATTTTCTTCAAACAATGTAGATTGATTTCCATTGCAATTCATATTTGAAAAAATTCCCTGCGCGATTTTTAATTCCACAAGATAAGGATTGTCTCGCACAGGATTATCCATTTGCAATTCTTCATGTAAATGTTCACTAAGCATTCTGTGCGAAACTGCCGGACCATTTTGAGTTTGTTTTGATACAGAGAAAACAGGAAACAATCCTGAAAGTTTATACGCAAAAATAAAATCGGAAGACAAATCATGATCGGAGAAGCCAAGCATTCTCTGCCGGTCTTCCCGCAAAAAAGAAACACTGCTTCCTTTTGCCGTTGCGTCGTCCTGGTTCATATTAATAAAAAAATGTACCAGCGGATTTATTCCCGCCGCCGCGCGGTAATTATAAACCGGAACGCCGCCGTTATCCTTTTGAAATACATATTCTATATCACAGATATAATTGAGAAAAACAGCGTACGGTTTTTCAATCTTGATGGTGCCAATTTTTTCTTCCACATCGATAAGTTCATCCAAAGCGCGGATAATTCTTGCCATCACTTTATTCACATCTTCATGAATTTCTTCTTTACATAAATACGCGTCTTCAAATACATGCCATCGGGTTTTTATTTCCGAAAAACTTTTCGCTTCGGTTATGCTGATAATATCTTTTTTCAACTTGCTGTAAAATTTTTTGATTGTATCGATAGAGATTCGTTTTTCCGCATCCGGCGGCCATGCCCGGTTAAAACTTTTTTCCCAGACATCAATTTCCTTTCCGCGGTCCTGATACCCCATCACGCAGCGATACCGAAGACCAAAGTCCATAAGCTCATCAATATTATTTTTCTCTTTCCACGGGAGAGATTTATCAAGCAGGAGATTTTTTAATGACGCGAAAGACCAGCGGGAAGAAGGACAGTTCCGCAGTGCCGTAAAAATTCTTCCGCCGGTATGATTTGAAAGTGGCTTCCCCTGCCGAATGCTCACAGGCACATCCTGTATTTTACATTCAAGCGCAATCTGTTCAAATATGTCCGGAAGAGACGGAACAGAAACCGCTATATCTTCCGGCAGGATTCCGCATCCCAACAATTTTTTTACCGTTAGAACAAGCCAGGGGATTTCTTCCTTGAACGAAGAAAAAATCAATTGTTTATTTTTATACGATTCCAAAATATTCTGTGCGTCAGGAAATGTTTCTCTCTGATAAGATGACCAGGGAACAGATTCAGCTATTTCACTCAAGGGCACAATGATTATCTTTGCGGAACTTTTTCCAGCAGCACAGGCAAGTTCATTTTCGTATTCATGCCAATCATCAGCAAGTTCGGGGAAAAAAAGCATCCATGTTTTTCCGGAATCATGAAAGGGAACTCTGTTCCATGAACTTTCATAAAAATTATTTTTCAGAAGAAAATCTTTGTACTTTGCATGAATCTCTTGAAGATCATCAAAATACGCGTTATGAGAAACGGGCTTGTCATTAAGGCGGCGGATAAATACATCCAGATGAGAAAGCATTCCGGCAACGGAAGACACAAACGATTCATACGTATCCGCGTATTCGGGTTTTATGATCTCATGAAAAAGCGGCGCACTCCGGGCAAGAGCTTCTTTATTTTCACGCAAAAGATTTCCGGCGAACATCATCCTAAGCGCGGAATTCGCGGGATACAAATCCTGTTGCTTTTCCGATAATGTTTCCGCCTTGAAAATATCCCACGCAATAAAACGATTGATTCCCACTGCCTTACCGGTATATACCGCCGCCGCCTGCGCCCAAAACTGCGCGGGAATCGCGGACGGAAACACAAAGTTTATGTTCTGTTGAGAAAGAGATTCGGCAATATAATGTAATATCGATTTTTTCATAAACTTAAAATCATTATACTATGATTTTTCGGATTTGTATAAGTGATGATTGTCGGAAAGATATATTCTTTTTAAATTTTTGTATTGACTTTGATTCCGCGCTTATGCTATAGTTTCGTCAGCCGTAAATGAGGGCGCTTAGCTCAGCTGGTTCAGAGCATCTGGTTTACACCCAGAGGGTCGGGGGTTCGAATCCCTCAGCGCCCAAGATTTCCCTTTTCAATGTATCAAAACTGGTTTTTGTTTTGTCGATAATCCTGTATTAAAACAAATCCAGTTGTTTTATCCAATAGGATCGTTTGTAGTCTGCTATAATGTCTTTCATTTTATAACGGATATTCAACTTATCGCATTCGTCGGTAAACAGGTGAAAGAGTTTTTTTGCTTTAGGTGATGAACAAGAGTAACGCTGATCAAATCGTTTGATGTATTTTTCTTTCACTTCGGGAAAAGACCGGTCCAGCATCTCATAAAAATATTCACGGTTTCCGGCCCGCAAAGTCATACCGATAGAAGGATAAATAAAACGCGCTTCGTTTTCCTTTGCAAGCCGGACAATATTCAAAATATTTTCTTCTGTATCTTCAATGAAAGGCAAAATCGGCATCATGAGGATTCCGGCATATATCCCATTTAGCGATAATGTCTTGACTGCGTTAAAACGTTCGCTGGACAAAGGAGCTCCCGGTTCAATCGTCTTGCCAAGATTATCATCCGCCGCGGTTATCGTAATCTTTGCCAAAACGGGAGAATGTTTTTGAATATCTTTTAATATGTCGATGTCCCTTGTGATCAATGTGCTTTTCGTAGCGATGGCAACTCCAAAGCGGTACGCGTTTAGCAGTTCCAGCGAATTGCGCGTCAGCTTCAGTTCTTTCTCAAAAGGATTATAGGGATCGCTCATTGAACCTGTACCGACAACTCCCCGCTTTCGCTTCTTCAAAAGATCATCCCGAATAATGCGCAGCGCATCGTGCTTAGCACGAATCTGATCGAAATTTTCTATCCGGTAACAAAGACTCCGGCTGTCGCAGTAAATACAGCCGTGAGAACAGCCTCTGTAAATATTCATGTTGTAATCAGTGCCGAACCATGAATGATTTTTCACCTGTGTTACAATAGTTTTTGCGGGGATATATTCCATAGCACTTCCCGAAAACACTTTACACCAAATAAGGCAGAAGGTATGTACCCTTCGCATACAATCAATTCCTCTACTCTGTCAGGATTTCCGTATGATCATCAAAAATGGCGATGGTGTGTTCCCAGTGGGCCGATGGTTTATCGTCGCAGGATTATTCGATTTGAATATAATCCCCTCGATCTACTCTTAAATCGCCGATGAAATGTCAGCTTCATACGTTTCAAAAATCCGGTTTTTGAAACAGCGGTCATGCATATAACTTTTATGTTATAGAAGCGGAATAAATAGACTTGATGGATTTCTCAAGCGTTTCGTCGAATTCCTTATCACTCATTTGAGCCTTAAGACCGTCCAGAAGAGCGCGGGAAAAACTGGCGATCATTCCCTTGTTCAGAGCCAACAGTGTATTGGCTTCGTCTCGGCTGTAACCGCCGGATAAAGCAAGCACCCGGACAACCCGCGAATCTGCCATCAAAGGATGATACAAATCTGTTTGGGAAGGTATCGACAGTTTGAACATTACCTTTGTGTCTTTTCCGATTTTCTTAAGAGATGCCAGCAGTTCGCGAAGAAGCATATCTTCCGCTTTTTTTTTGTCAGGGCTGTGAATATCTACTTCCGGCTCGATGATGGGAACAAGACCCGCTTCAGCAATCCGCAAAGCAAATTCAAACTGCTGTTCCACGATACGTTTTATTCCCGCGGAATTTGCCTGCAAAATAACGGAACGCATTTTTGTTCCAAAGATTCCATTGGCATTCGCCTTATCCAGCAAGGTTTTCAGTTGAGGAAGAGATTTCATGATACGGACGCCGTCTTGTTTTTCTTCCATCCCTTTATCGATTTTCAGGAAAGGAACAATTCCTTTTTCCTTCCAGAGAAATTCCGCGGAAGCTTTCCCGTTGATGTCCCGGTCCATTGTTCCTTCAAACATAATAGCCCCAAGAATGTATTGGGAAGAAAAAGCAGAGGCGGTGATAACTCTGGTTCGCATTTCATGAATTTTTCCGAACATCTCATCATCGTTTTTGTACTGGTCTTTGCCGATTCCATACTGCTCCAGGGCGCCGGGAGTACTTCCTCCGCTCTGGTCCAGGGCTGCGATAAAGCCTTTCCCCTGGTGCATCCGTTCCAATTGCTGATTATTCATTTTGATTCTCCTTTTTTATGCTTATAAATTTTTAAAGTTTAAAAATATAACTTTATATTAAGCGTAATCCTTTCCGCGAAGTTTTGAAAGAGATTTATTTTGCTTCATAAAAAACGATATTCTTCCCCAGAGCTTTCGCTTTTTGAATAAGGGGATGATGTTCATCAGGAGATGTTTTTGGGAATATGTTCCATGTTTCATCAAGGCAGTTGCCTGGTACAAAAGAACGGAATATCCAGGGAGCGTTATCGACTAACTGAGCCATCGCGTCAATGTCGGCATCGGCAAGATAGTTGTTGGGAAGTATCAAGGTACGGAACTCATGTTCGATGTTATATTGAGAAATAAGGGCGGCGCTTTTCTTGAGGGAGTCACCAATATCGTTTTCCGCATTTCCGGAATGATTTCTTTCCAATTCGCCGTATCGCGCCGGCGGAAGTTTTACATCGAGCGCAACATAATCGGGTCTTGTTAAAGGATTTTCAAAAAGATGTTCCAACATTTCCGGCCGGGTTCCGTTCGTATCGAGTTTTACGAGAAGCGGAATCTTCTTAATCGATGTAATGAGACCGGGCAGGCCGGTATAAAGCGCCGCTTCTCCTCCGCTGAGAACCACGGCTTCAAGAACCTTTTTCCGCTTCTCCAGAAAAGCTAAAATTTCATCAAGCGGAACGCCGTCTTCAATTTGTCCGCGGGCAAGGCCGGGGTTATGGCACCAGGGGCAGGAAAGATTACAGCCCGGAAAGAACAACACGGCGCTGATCTTTCCGGGATAATCTGCCAGGCTTGTTTTCCGTAAAGCGGCAAGCGTCTTGTTCACGCTTACAGGGACGCAGCCTTTGCGGCAAAGGACTTAATTTCGCCGGCGTTTCTCGCGCGGCCTAATTCACTTCCGTCCTTGCTTAAAAAAATCGCCGTAGGGGTGGACATAACCTGCCGTTTGGCAGCTTCCGCAAATCCTTCGTCGGTGTCCGCGTTCACAAGGCTAACAGGAATCCCTAACCTGAACGCGGCATCCTTTGCTCCCGGACACGCGGGACAAGAAGCCCTCACAAAAAGAAGAATCATATTGCTGTATGCTTCTTCTTTCGGCAGGCTTTGTTCTTCTGCCTCGATATAAGCCTGACGCGCCGGAAGTTCCTCAGCATTATCCCTTCCGGCATCAGACGGAACCGGGCGCAGAGGATCAAAGAGTTTCCGCTCTTTGTATTCCTCACGCTTTCCCTTGTTCCAGTTGCGCACCGAACGGTAATACCCTACAATGCGGCTGTAAACTTCCGTCGGCGTCCCTTCCGCGTTTGAAAGGGCCTCCCTCGCCGCGGATAATTCCTGTTGAATTGCCTCAAGGTTTCTCATCTATTTTACTCCTAATGTATTATGCAACTATCTCGCGACTAACGCAAGTTCCTTTTCAAGTTCTGTTGTTATCTTCTGTAATGATTGTTGTTTTTCCTGTTTGCAGACAGGACAATTAAAATGCTCTCCCCGGATATATCCGTGAACCGGACAAACCGAGAAAGTCGGCGAAATGGTAAAGTAAGGAATCCGGTAGTTGGAAGCGATGGTTCTTACGAGGTTTCTGCATGACCGCCAATCTTCGATAGATTCCCCAAGGAATGCGTGAAACACAGTTCCGCCGGTATACGCCGTTTGAAGCTTTTCCTGCATGTCGAGGGCATCAAAAATGTCTTCGGTCTGCATGACGGGAAGCTGCGTAGAATTTGTATAGTACGGCTCATCCGTTCCGGCGGTAATGATTTTAGGATAGTGCTTTTTATCGTGTTTTGCCAAACGGTACGAAGTAGATTCCGCCGGGGTCGCTTCCAGGTTAAAGAGTTCGCCGCATTCTTCCTGAAAGTCGGCAAGCCGCTTCCGCATAAACTCAAGCACCTTGAGGGCAAAATCCCGGCCCTGATCCGTGGCGATAGTTACATCTGTATCAAAGAAATTTATGAGGCATTCGTTCATGCCGCAAAGCCCAATCGTATTGAAATGGCTGTCAAGATTTTTGAGATAACGTTTTGTGTAAGGGAAAAGTCCCGCTTCCAAAAGACGGTTTACGACCTTCCGCTTGGTTATCAAACTTTCTTTTGCCAATTCCATGAGGCTGCCCAAACGCCGGAAAAAATCTTTTTCATCTTTTGCGAGATAGCCGATTCTCGGCATGTTGATGGTAACAACTCCCACGGAACCGGTTAATTCATCGGAACCAAAGAGGCCGCCGCCCCGCTTGCGGAGTTCCCGCTTGTCCAGCTGGAGCCGGCAGCACATGGAACGTACGTCACTTGGATCAAGATCGGAATTCACAAAGTTTTGGAAATACGGCGTTCCGTAACGAGATGTCATTTCAAAAAGGATTTTCGCGTTTTCACTGTCCCAATCAAAATCGGAAGTGATATTATAAGTCGGGATGGGATATTGAAATCCCCGGCCTTCGGCGTCGCCGTCCAGCATAAGCTCGATGAATATTTTATTGATTCTGTCCATCTCGCTTTTGCAGTCGCCGTAGGTAAAGTCCATTTCTTCTCCGCCGGTAATTGCCTTTTTATCTTTCAGGTCGGCGGGAACGGTCCAATCAAGCGTGATGTTTGTAAAAGGAGCCTGGCTTCCCCAGCGGCTGGGCGTATTCACGCCGAAAATAAAACTCTGGAGGCACTGGCGGATTTCCTTGTCGCTTAAATTATCCCTTTTGACAAAGGGAGCGGTGTAAGTATCGAAGCTGCTGAAAGCCTGAGCGCCGGCCCATTCGTTTTGGAGACAGCCGAGAAAGTTAACGGCCTGCTGCATCAATGTGGAAAGATGCTTTGCCGGTTTCGACGTAATTTTATCCGCAACGCCGCCGAGGCCTTCCAGGATAAGCTGCCGCAGGGACCAGCCCGCGCAGTACCCGGAAAACATGGAAAGGTCGTGAATGTGGAAATCGGCATCGCGGTGGGCTTTGGCAATTTCCGGACTGTAAATATTTTTGAGCCAATAGTTCGCGGTGATGCTGCCTGAGTTATGAAGAATCAATCCGCCAAGGGAATAATTGACATTAGCGTTTTCGTTGACACGCCAATCAGATTGCTTGAGATAACCATCCATTGTGGAATCGATATCGAGCATGAGTTTTTCCGCGTCACGCATGGCTTCATGCTTCGCGCGATACAGAATATAGGCTTTTGCTACGGCGGTTTCTTTCGCTTCAATTAAAGCCGTTTCAACGAGGTCCTGAATTTCTTCGATGGCGGGAATGGAATTCGGATGCCGGGACAGCATCATCCCATGCAAAAGTTCTTCAACACGGTCCGTAATGGAATCGATCTTTCCCTTTCCCGGCTTCGGTGAGTCGGCAACTTTCGCGGCATGAAAAGCCTTGGCAACGGCGGCTTCAATCTTCTTTCTATCGTATTGTTCTATTTCGCCGGAGCGTTTGACCACAGAACGTAAAACAGGCTGTCCGCTGTTAAAAGCCCTCATCATTTCCCATTCAGGAAAAACATCTTCCTTCACGAATTCCCTCCCATATTTTGAATTTCTTTTATAAACTCTTCGATGCCTTCAAAATGCCGGTAGACCGACGCAAAACGGATATACGCCACTTTATCGATGCTGCCCAATTTTTCAAGAACCAAGTCGCCGATTACATCGGATACGATTTCATGTGTTCCTTTTCCTTTGATAGCGGCCGCGTCTTCAATTTCATTCACCAGCTGTTCGATAGACATTTGGGAAATCGGACGTTTTTCCAAAGCCCGTTGAACGCCGCGTTCAATTTTTTCCCTGTCAAAGGGTTCCCGGCGCCCGTCCCGTTTTATCACCATAAAGGGCTTATCTTCAATTCGTTCGTAACTCGTAAAACGGTACCCGCAGTCGCTGCATTCTCGTCTGCGGCGGATAGCTTCCCCGTTTGCCAGAGTCCGGGATTCAATTACTTTGTCATCAAAATTACCGCAATGCGGACAACGCACAAACCGCTCCTATAGAGAAAAAGTTAAGATTTTTCCAAAACCAATCGAACTGATGAAACAATGCCAGTTATCCACAATTCCACAGGATGCCTACTAGATATGGGGCTTTATTTTTCTTTCTTTTAATATATCACACTATAGATTGGGCCGCAAGAGTGTTTTGTCCATAAAGCAAAATATTTTTTAAAAATACGGTTTTATAAATTTATATAGGATAGAGAATTATAAAACCGCTAGCAGAAATCATACAAAGATGATAATCTGTCTGTATCTTCTGAATAGGAATGTATTAACTCTGGAGGAATTATGAAGATAGGGATTGATACTTTCGATTGCGACGGCGGGAAATCGGGAGTCGGTGTATATTTAATCAATATCTTAAAAAGAATTCCTCCTTCAAGTTTACCCTTTGAATTATTCGGCTGGAATTACGACAGTTTTTCTTACAGTGAAGCGGCGCCGGATATGGAATTTATTTCCCGGTGTTCAATTGACGGATGGACCGCGAATTCGATATGGCACATTTTAAAATACCCAGGATTTGCAAGAACACAAAAATATAACGCTTGCTTTTTTCCTTCGGCACATAGACGGCTGCCGGGAAGTTCTCCTTGTCCGACAATCGGTACGGTCCACGACATGGCCGCGTACCAGGGACCGTGGAGAATCCGGGAACATTTAGGGGCCGTACTCCGCATGGTTCTTCCCAACTCTTTGCGGAAACTCGACAGGGTCATTGCCGTAAGCAGCTGGGTTAAGCAGGAATTGATAGAGATTGCCGGCGTTAAGGAATCAAAGATCGAAGTCATTCCAAACGGAATCGATCTTGAAAAATTTCGTCCTTTAACAAGAAGTGAAAAAAATCTTGCCCGTACCCAGTCTTTAAGTTTCCGGCGTCCTTATATTCTCTATGTTTCACGGATAGACCATCCGGTAAAAAACCATATCCGTCTTATTAAAGCGTTTGAACTTTTCAAGCAGCGGTCTAAGCATCCTCACCGGCTGGTTCTGGCGGGATCGGACAAACACGGAGCCGAGAAAGTTAAACAGGCGGCGGCGGCGTCAAAATACGGAAAGGATATTTTTTTTACCGGCTATTATTCCGCCGAAGAGCTTCCGGGATTATACGCCGATGCCGACATCGCCGTCTTTCCTTCTATGTACGAAGGTTTTGGTATGGGCGTGTTGGAAGCTATGGCATCGGGAGTTCCGGTTGCGTGCGCGCGGGCAGCTTCTTTGCCAGAAGCCGCCGATCACGCGGCGCTTTACTTCGATCCCTTAAATCCGGAAGATATGGCGGATCGGATGGTGACGCTGACTACCGACAGGGAAGCGTACCGGGACTGCAAGGCAAAAGGGCTTGAACGGGCCAAAGCTTTTTCCTGGGACCGCTGCGCCGAAAAAACGCTAAAAATTATCACTGAAACGGTAAGATAAATTTAATCCGCAAAAAAAGGAACTTGATGAAAGAAACCCGGATATCGATACTGTCGTTTCAAATGTGTTTGACGGCGATGACAATTACCAGTATCGGTCTTGTTACGCCAAGGCTGACCGAAGATTTTTCGCTCAGTGCTTCAGAGCAGGGTATACTGGTGAGTATGCAGTATATCGGCTCAACGCTCGCCTGTTTTATCGGCGGCATGTTTTGTGAAAAATACGGCAGCGGATTTATCGGGCGTGTCTCTTTAGCGATAGGCTTTGCTGCCATGATATGTTTTTCTTTCGTACAAAGTTATCCGATGGCGCTTATCTGCGTATTTTCCCTAGGAGCTTTTTCGCTCAGCCTGCAAAATTCGATCACGAGTTCGGCTCTCGCGATTGAAGGCCAGGGACACCGGGCGAATGCCGTCACTCAAACAGTCTTTCCCGTCGGCGCGATCTTGGTTCCCCTCTTGTTTCTGCTGTTCAGCTTTTGGCAAATGTGGCGTCCCGTATATCTTGTCCTCGCCGCGTTGATACTCATCGCGCTGCTTTTTTCCCGCGGCACACGGGAAACAACGGCCTCTGTGGGCATCATCCATTCGCTGAAAAAGTTTCCGAAGTATGTTACAAAAGGACGGTACATGCTTGGAGCCGCCGTCCTTTTTCTCTACGTTGCCGCCGAAATCGGATTCTGGTCGCTTACGCCCACACTCTTTGAGTCCACGGGAGCCGGTCACGTATCGGGAATCATTTCGGCCTGCCTCATTTGGACGATGATGCTTGCGGGGCGGATCCTGGGAACCGTGCTTCTGAAACGTTTTTCAATGATACCTATTCTCATTCCTTTTGGAATTCTTGGAATCGTATCTTACCTGTTGGTGATGTTTACATCCGGTACTATTGCCATCGTTTGCACCGCGCTCGTCGGACTCGCCTGCGCTCCGTTTTACGCATCCATCATTTCATGGGCTACTATTGTTGCAAACGACAAATCAAGTTCCTACCTTGCCTTTATCATGGCATCCGGCTCTTTCGGCGCCGTTTTTCTGGGCTGGGTTGTCAGTCTTTTAGGCGACGCTATCGCGGGAAAATTGATTGTCCTGCCCGCGCTGTGCTGTTTTACCATAATGTTGCTGATGCTCTGCATATTCGGCCTGCGCCGCGAAAAAAATTGCAAATTAAATCACGATTAACCCTTTGAAAGGTTTTTTATAATCTTCCATGCCGTAGGTTCCCTTATATCAGGATGACGCGGAACATAATCTATTACGCCCGTTTTTGGTTGAATATAATGATCATGTTTTCCGCCATGTTTAAGAAATACACAACCTTGTTCTTTGAGGATTTTTAGCAGCTCGCCTCTTTTCATGCCGGAACTCGTAACTTTCCGGTTTTTCGGACAGATGTTTCTTCCGTCTGTTTTTCCTTATAAATTTCATAGAGATCGAGAAGCATTTCTTCAAGTTCAGCAATGCCTTTCCCCTGCGTCCAATGATCAGGCCAGATGTTAAGGAAACCAATGAACCAACCGTCTCCGTCTTCCCAGTAGGTATATTCTAATTCCATGTCTTTCTCCATCACTTTCTTACATTAATATATTCTCAAAAGTATTAACTGTAAAGCATTGACTGTCATGTTAAAAACAGCAGTTGATCAAACGTTTCCGCTTTCCCGCCTGCTGTCAATCTCATTGTATCTTCTGAGCTTGTTGCAAAACTCGG